>JAUIEP010000136.1 GCA_030428835.1 Gammaproteobacteria bacterium
CCGGCTGGTTGGCCACCCAGCCCGCGAGCCGCAGCCCGTCGCGGGCGATCGCCTCGGCAGTGAGCAGCGCGTGGTTGATGCAGCCCAGCCGCATGCCCACCACCAGGATGACCGGGGCGCCGAGCTCCCGTGCCAGATCCGCCAGGGTCTCGCGCGGCCCCACTGGAACTCGCCAGCCGCCCGCGCCCTCGACCAGCACGAACTCCGCCGCGCCGGCTGTCACCTCCCGGCACGCACCCGCCAGGTGCCCGACAGTCAGCTCGACGCCCTCCTCTCGCGCGGCGATGTGCGGGGCGATGGCGGCCTGCAGGGCCACCGGGTTGACGCGCTCGTAGGGCAGCTCCGCCGTCATCGCCGCCATGAGCGCCAGCGCGTCCTCGTTGCGGCCATCGTCATCGCAGCCCGCGGCCACGGGTTTGACCGCCGCGGTGGTGAGGCCCCGCTGCGCCAGGGCCGCCAGCAGCGCACAGGCTGTCACGGTCTTGCCCACCTCCGTGTCGGTGCCGGTCACGAAAAACGCCCTGCTCATGCCTTTTTTAACACTCCGAATTGCACTTCATAGGTTGCCGGCAGCAGGCCGTTCTCGCGCCGCGCCTCGTAGGCCCGGAGCATGCCCTGCAGTGCCCGCCGGCCGGTCAGCCCGGCCGCGCGCTCGCGGTTCATGTTGTGTGCGCCCAGGGTCTTCAGTTCATCGAGCAGTTCACGCACCCGTTCGTAGTACATGTGGAAGGCGCGCGTATCGAGGGTCAGCTCCAGTCCGGGCAGGTTGGCCGCGGCGTCGCGCAGCGCGCTGTCGGGCAAAAAGCGATTGACGTGCTGGTGCGCATCGACCGCGGCCCACGCCTCGCGCAGTTCACCGAGCGTCGCGGGGCCCAGCGAGGTGAAGACGCAGCAGCCGCCCGGGCGCAGCACGCGCGCGAGTTCGGCGAACACGTGCCGCGGCCGCTCGCACCACTGTAGGGCCAGGCTCGAGTACACGAGGTCCACGGACTCGGCGGCCAGCGGCAGTTCCTCGGCGTCGGCAACGAGCCACTGCGCCCCGCCCGCGCAATGCGCGCGCGCGTACCGCGCCATACCTTCGGCGATATCGAGGCCGATATAACGCGCCGCGGGAAAGCGCGCACAGAGGTCGCGCGCGAAGAAGCCGGTGCCGCTGCCGAGGTCCAGGACCACGCGCGGCTCGCCGGAGTATTCGTCCAGGCTGCCGAGCAACCGGGTGCCGACATCGCGCTGCAGGCCGGCCACCGTGTCGTAGCGCTGCGCGGCGCGGCTGAAGGAGTGCGCAACGTCGCGCTTGGCAATGGCCGGGGCAGCGTCTTCAACGACCGTGTCGCGCGCGTCGATGGCCGCGACGAACGCCGCCAGGTACTCGGCGAGTCGGGCAGGCGCTTCCAGCGGCGCCACGTGCGACGCGCCGTCGAGACGCTGCACACGCGCGTTCGCCGTCGCCTGCAGCAGCGCCGCAAGCGCGGCGGTAACCTCTTCGGGCACGAGCGCATCGGCAGCGGCGTGCAGGTGCAGTTGCGGCTGCTGCAGACCGGTCAGCGTGGCGCGCTGGTCGAGATCGCGCAGCCATTCGAGGCCCGCGACCATGGCCGTGCAGCCGTCCGCACGCCGCTGCCTGCGCAGGTCCGCGGCGTGGTGCCTGGTATCGGCGCTGCCGCGTACCTGCAGGAGGTCGAAGCGCTTGAGCGCAGTGGCCGGCTCCGCGGTGACGATGCGGTGAAACAACTCGAACGCCGCGGGTTCCATGCCCGGCCAGTCATCGGCTGCCACGAAACAGGGGTTGCTGCACAGGGTGACGACGCCACTGACGCGCCGCGGGTGGCGCGCGGCGACCTCCACCGCGAGTTGGCCGCCGAGCGACCAGCCGACGTACACCGCGCGCGGCGGGCACTGCGCGATGATCGCATCGAGTGCGTCGTCGAGGCGCGGCGGGGTGTCCGCGTCGAGTTCCGGCGCCGCGCCGGGAATGTCCACCAGGGTAACGTCGGCCCAGCCGCGCAGCGCTGCGAGCAGCGGCCGCCACACCTCGCGGTTACAGCCCCAGCCGTGCAGCAGCACAAGTGACGCGCGCGCCGCACCGTTGGCCGGAAGGAATTCGCTACCCACGCCCGGCCACCCCTACAGCGCGCGCCAGGCGTCGGACAGGTGTTCGAGCAGCAGGTCAACCTGTTCCTCGGTGTGCGCGGCGGTCAGCGTGATGCGCAGGCGCGACGTGCCCGCGGGGACCGTCGGCGGACGGATGGCACTGATGAGCACACCGCGCTCGCGCAACGCCGCGCTGAGTCGCAGCGCGGTATCGGCGGCGCCGACGAGCAATGGCTGGATAGCGCTCCGGGAGTCCGCCAGCGGCAGGTCGAGCTCGCCCGCGCCCGCGCGCAAGCGCCGCACCAGCGCAAAGAGATGTTCGCGCCGCCAGCCCTCCTCGCGCAACAGGTCGAGGGACTCCAGCGTGGCGGCCGCCAGGGCTGGCGGCAGCGCGGTTGTGTAGATGTAGTTGCGCGAGTGCTGGATGAGGCCCTCGATCAGCAGTTCGCTGCCGGCCACGAACGCGCCCGCGGTGCCCAGCGCCTTGCCGAGTGTCGCCATCAGCACCGGCACCTCGTCTGCCGACAACCCGGCCGCCGCCACGCTGCCGGCGCCGTTGTCACCGAACACGCCGAAGCCGTGGGCGTCGTCCACCATGAGCCACGCGTCGTGCTGCGCGGTCACGCGCGCGAGATCCGCGAGCGGCGCGCTGTCGCCGTCCATCGAGAACACGCCGTCCACGACGACGAGGCGATCGCCCGCCGCGCGCGCCAGCAGTTTTTCCAGCGCCGCGCAGTCGTTGTGGGCGAAACGGCGGAAGCGCGCACCGCTGAACATGCCGCCGTCGAGCAGCGAGGCGTGGTTGAGGCGATCCTCGAACACGTGGTCGCCGCGCTCCAGCAGCGTGGTGAGCACGCCGGTGTTCGCCATGTAGCCGCTCGAGAACAGCAGCGCGCGCGGGCGGCCGGTCAACTCCGCCAGCGCCTCCTCCAGTTCATGGTGCGCGGCCGAGTGACCGCAGACGAGGTGCGAGGCGCCGCTGCCGACGCCGTACTGCGCCGCCGCGGACTGCAGCCGCGCAATCACGCGCGGGTGCGACGCGAGGCCGAGGTAATCGTTGCTGCAGAAGTTGAGGTACTCGCGGCCCTCGACAACGACGCGCGGGCCCTGCGGTGATGCCAGCGTCAGGCGACGGCGCAGCAGGTCCTCGCGGCGGCGCTCATCCAGGCGCGCGGCAAGCCGCGCCGCGAAGGCCGCCATTCAGTGCGCCGCGGCATTGTAGAAGCGCGGGTCCGGGTTCTGGGGCGCGTGCGCCACGTCCCTGGCCTCCGGGGCAATGCCGAGGCGCGCGAACAGTGCCATGTCCTTGTTGGCGCCGGGGTTCGGCGTGGTGAGCAGTTTCTCGCCGTAGAAGATGGAGTTGGCGCCGGCGAAGTAGGCGAGCGCGTGCATCTGCTCGTTCATCTCCTCGCGGCCGGCCGACAGGCGCACGTGGGAAGCGGGCATGAGGATGCGCGCCACGGCGATGGTGCGGATGAACTCGAAGGGGTCGAGATCGGCCTCGTCGGCCAGCGGCGTGCCCTCCACGCGCACCAGCATGTTGATGGGCACGCTCTCAGGGTGCACCGGCAGGTTGGCGAGCTGCTGCAACAGGCCCGCGCGGTCGCCCTGCTCCTCACCCATGCCGACGATGCCGCCGGAGCAGATCTTCATGCCCGCGTCGCGCACGTGGCCGAGAGTGTCGAGGCGGTCCTCGTAGGTGCGGGTGGTGATAATGTCGCCGTAGAACTCCGGCGAGGTGTCGAGGTTGTGGTTGTAGTAGTCGAGGCCGGCGTCCGCCAGTTCCCGGGCCTGTGCCTGCGTCAGCATGCCGAGCGTCATGCAGGACTCGAGGCCGAGTTCCTTCACGCCCTTCACCATCGCCACCACGTAGGGCATGTCGCGGTTTTTGGGACTGCGCCACGCGGCGCCCATGCAGAACCGGGTGGCGCCGGACGCCGCGGCCGCGCGCGCCTGCTCCAGTACCTGCTCCACCTCCATCAGCTTCTCCGCCTCGAGGCCGGTGTCGTAACGCGTGCTCTGGGGGCAGTAGGCGCAGTCCTCGGGGCAGGCGCCGGTTTTGATGGAAAGCAGCGTGCTGACCTGGACCTCGTTCGGGTCAAAATAGCGGCGGTGCACCGTGTGGGCCTGGAACAACAGGTCGTTGAAGGGTTGCCGGAAGAGCGCTTCGATCTCCTCGCGACGCCAGTCGTGGCGGATATCCCCGTGGGCGACGGGGGCGACGGGGGCGACGGGGGCGACAGGGGCGACGGGGGCGGCGGACGGCGAGCCCGGGGCGGCGGTAGGCATGATTTTTGTCCATAAATGAAGAACTTAGGGATGCCCGTATGATAATCGCGCGCGTCTTTCTGTCAACCTCGAATGCGACGCAGGGTTAACAGCCTCTGCCGCGGGCTACTGGACGGCCTGTTCCCGGTGCACTGTGCGCTGTGCGACCTCCCCAGCGGGCGGGACCTGCCCTTGTGCAGAGACTGTGCCGCCGAAATGCCCACCAACAGCCCCGCCTGCAGCCGCTGCGCCCTGCCCCTGCCGGACGGCGACCCCGCGCGGTTGTGCGGCGCCTGCCTGGCCAGTGCGCCCCCGTTCGACCGGGTCCGCGCGCCGTGGCTGTACGGCGAATACCTCGCCTTCCTCATCCAGCGCTGGAAATACGCCGGGGACGTCACCCTGACGCCGCTGCTGGCGGACCTGTGGCTGACGGCAGCAGGTGCGCCCTCTCACGTCGACGCGCTGGTGCCGGTGCCGCTGCACTGGCGGCGCCAGTGGCGGCGCGGTTTCAACCAGTCCGCGTTACTTGCAAAGCAGCTCGCGCGGCGCGGCTGTCCCGCGGTGGCCGACAACCTCGTGCGCCGTCGCCGCGCCACCGCGCCGCAGTCGGGGAGCGATGCGCTCGCGCGGGCGCGCAACCTGCGCGGCGCCTTTACAGTCCCGGGACCCTGTGACAACCTGCGGCTTGCCGTGATCGACGACGTTCTCACAACCGGCGCGACCGCCGCGGAGGTCGCCCGTGCACTGAAGGGGGCGGGCGCCGCCGAAGTAGAGGTCTGGTGTCTCGCGCGCACACCACCACCCGCGGGTTGATGCCCTTGCGCCACGCACTGCTGTGTTTACTGCTTCTCGCCACACCATGTGACGCCGCGCAGGCGCTGCGCGTTGCGGTGGCCGCCAACTTTCGCGCCACACTCGAGAGCATCAACGCCGTGTACGAACGCGAGACAGGGCAGCGCGTTGTCCTGAGCAGCGCCTCCACCGGCGTACTCGCGACGCAGATCCTGCACGGCGCACCGTTCGACCTGTTCCTGTCGGCCGACAGTGACGCGCCGGCCCGCCTGGCCGGCGCGCGCGCGGGTCTGCGCGAAGTGCCACCCGCCTGCTACGCCGTGGGCCGCCTCGCCCTGGCCGGCGGCGAGCTCGCGGCACTGGCTGACCCTGACAACAGCGTGGCGCTCGCCAACCCGGACACGGCGCCCTACGGCCGCGCGGCCATGGCGGTGCTGGCAAGACCGGAGTTCGCCGCGGGCGCCGCGCGCAAACTGGTGCGCGGCAACAACACCGTCCAGGCCTACCAGTTCTTCGCCGGCGGCGCCGTGGACCTCGCGCTCGTGCCGCTGGCGATCGCCCCGGAGGGCGCCGCGCTCGTGCCCGCGCACTGGCACGCGCGCCTCGAACAACACGCGCTGCTGCTGCACGACAGCGCGGCCGCGCGCGGCTACCTGAACTGGTTGCGAAGTGCTAGGGTGCGCTCACTGATCACAGACGCCGGTTACGAGCCTTGCCCCTGAGTCCCGCCGAACTCGACGCCATCGCGCTGACCCTGGCCCTGGCCGCCGTGACCACCGCGTTGTTGTTGCTGCTGGGCACGCCGCTCGCCTGGTGGCTGTCGCGGCAACGTGGCAGCCTCGGCGCGTTCATCGAGGCACTGGTGGCGCTGCCGTTGATCCTGCCGCCGACGGTGCTCGGCTTCTACCTGCTGTTGCTGCTCGCACCCGACACGCCCGTCGGCAGGCTCTGGCAACAGGTAACCGGCACCCAGCTCGCGTTCAGTTTCAGCGCACTGGTGATCGGCTCCGTACTGTATTCACTGCCTTTCGTGGTGCAGCCGCTGCAGGCGGCGTTTACCCGGGTGCCCGCCGGCCTGCTGCAGGCCGCCGCGACGCTGGGCGCCAACCCCGCGGACCAGTTTCGCTCCATCGTGCTGCCGCTGTGCCGGCGCAGCTTCCTGGTCGCCGCCAGCCTGGGCTTCGCGCACACGGTGGGCGAGTTCGGCGTGGTGCTCATGATCGGCGGCAACATCCCGGGCGAAACCCAGGTGTTGTCGATCGCCCTGTATGACCATGTCGAAACGCTGCGCTTTGCCGAGGCGCACCGGCTCGCGGCGGGGCTTGTCATCTTTTCCGTGGCGCTGCTGTTCGCGCTGTACCGCGGCGCGGGCACGACGCCGTGGCGGCTGCGCGCGTGAGCGCACTGCACATCTGCCTGGACCACCGGGCGGCGGACGGCTTCCGCCTGGCCGTGGACTTCTCGCTGCCGGGCACGGGTGTGACCGCCCTGTACGGTCCCAGTGGCAGCGGCAAGACGACGTTGCTGGATTGCGTGGCCGGCCTGCGCACCGTACGGGGTGGCAACATCGCGCTCGGTGAACAGCATTGGCAGGATGCGCGGCGGACGCTGCCCGCGTGGCAGCGCGGCATCGGTTATGTCTTCCAGGATGCGCGACTCTTCCCGCACCTGTCGGTGCGCGACAACCTGCTGTACGGCGTCGCGCGCCAGCCCACAGGGGCGCCCGTGCAGTTCGACGAGGCGGTCGCGTGGCTCGAACTGGGTGATCTGCTGCAGCGCCAACCCGACACCCTGTCCGCCGGGCAGCGGCAGCGCGTCGCCATCGGGCGCGCCCTGCTGGCGGCGCAGCGCCTGGTGCTCCTCGACGAACCGCTGGCCAACCTGGACTACGAGGCGACCCGGCAGTGCCTGCGCGGCCTGAAGAACATTGCCGGGCAGCACCGCCTGCCCATGCTCTACGTCAGCCACGACATCGAGGAAGTGAGTGAACTCGCGGACCACATCGCGCTGCTGGAAGGGGGCAACCTCGTTGGCCAGGGCTCCCTCATCGACATGTGCAGCCGCATCGACTCGCGGCTGGCGCACGAGGAACAGGCCGCGGCGATCGTCAGCGGCACCGTGGCACGGCACGACCACGCGTACGGACTGTCGGAACTCGGCGTAGCCGGGCAGACGCTGTGGGTGAATCAACTGCACGAGGACATCGGCAGCGCGCGCCGGGTGCGCATCCCCGCGCGCGATGTCAGCCTGTGCCGCGCGAAGCCCGAGGGCACCAGCATACTCAACGTGTTTCGCGTGACCATCGCCGAGATCGAGGACTCGGGCGACGCGCGCCTGCTGCTGCGCCTGGCACTGGGCGACCAGTTCTTGCTGGCGCGCATCACGCGCAAGTCGGCGACGGAGCTGCGTTTCGCCGTTGGTGACGAGGTGTTCGCGCAGGTCAAGAGCGCGGCGCTGCTGATGGAGGCCCTGTGAACGAGCACCCCTACGACCGACTCGACCCGGACATGGTCATCGCCGCCGTGGAATCCGTCGGGTACCTGTGTGACGCGCGCCTGCTCGCGCTCAACAGCTACGAGAACCGCGTGTACCAGGTGGGCATCGAGGACGGCGAGCCGCTGATCGCGAAGTTTTACCGGCCGCAGCGCTGGTCGGATGCGCAGATACTGGAGGAGCACGCCTTCAGCCGCGAGCTCGCGGACGCGGACATCTCCGTCGTGGCGCCCCTGGCCGCGCAGGGCGGCGGCACGCTGCACGAGTACGAGGGTTTCCGCTTCACCCTCTTTCCCCGGCGTGGCGGCTACCCGCCCGAACTCGACAACCCGGACAGCCAGCTCGTGCTCGGGCGCACCCTGGGTCGCATGCACACGGTGGGTCGCGCGGCGCCGTTTCGTGAGCGGCAGGCGCTGACGGTCGAGCGCATGCTCGACGACAGCCGCGCCTTCCTGCTGGAGAACGATTTCCTGCCGGCGGATCTCGTGCCGGCCTACGAGAGCCTGACGCGCGACCTGAGCGACCGGGTGCACGCGTCGTACCGTCCGGCGAACGGCAACCTGCTGCGCGTGCACGGCGACTGCCATGTCGGCAACATCCTGTGGCGCGACGACACCGCCCACTTCGTCGACCTCGACGACTGCGTCACGGCGCCGGCGCTGCAGGACCTGTGGATGTTCCTGTCGGGGGAGCGCTTCGAGCGGGAAATGCAACTGAGCGAGCTCATCGAGGGCTACTCGGAGTTCGCGGACTTCGACGCGGCGGAGCTCAACTGGCTGGAGTCGTTGCGCACGATGCGCCTGGTGCACTACGCGGCGTGGCTCGCGCGGCGCTGGTCCGACCCGGCGTTCCCGCGCAGCTTCACCTGGTTCAACACGGAACGCTACTGGGCGGACCACGTCCTGGAACTGCGCGAACAACTCGCGGCGCTGCAGGAGGAACCCCTGCGCCTGCTCTAGGGCACAGGCCTCAGCGGCGGCGCTTCGAGGGCGGGTAAAGCACCGACCACAACCAGGGCCAGAACGTATTGTCCTTCAGCACCTCGCGGTCGACGGCATCGAAAAACTGCTCCAGCCCTTCCGGGTCGGCGTAGTAATCCATGCGCGTGTGGAACTCGCGCGTCGGGTCGAGCTCCTTCACCACCCGCGCCGGGTTGCCCGCCACCACGACATTCGCCGGCACATCCCGCGTGACGACCGCCCGCGCGGCAATCACGCTGTTCTCCCCCACGGTGACACCCTTGAGCACGGTGGAACCGTCGCCCAGCCACACGTTGTCGCCAATGTGCACGGGCGCGGGGTCGGTGCGGACCATACGATCGTAGATCGTGTGCCAGTCGCTGTCGGTGATGTACGCGCCGTTGGCCAGCATGACGCCGTCGCCCACGATGATCTCGTCGCTGGCGCTCATGCGCGAACCGGGACTCATGAGACAGCCGTCACCGATCTGGATGCGGCCCTGGCCTGCCTCCCTGCCCCAGACCCCGATCTCCACCCGGTTGCCCGGCTCGCCGATGGCGGTAAAGTTGCGGCCGATGCGGATATTGTTGCCCGAGATATGCACATACCAGGGCTTCATCATGTTGGGGAAAGGCCCCAGCGACTCACACTCGGGGCGCAGGAAGTAGTCCACGTACCCGTTGCGAAACTTCAGGTACAGCTTTTTTACCCAGTAGGGCCGGAGGTCGTCGCGCATCGCGCACCCAGGTCGTTCGTGACTATCGCTATAGTGGGCCGGTATGATCGCAGCCACCGCGGGCAACTTCAAACGCCGGGGCCGAAGCACCCGCCGCCATTCGACAATGCAAACCACCTCGAAGAATGTGAGCACCAACCAGCAGGGACCACACGAGCGGCTCGCCGAGGTGGTGCGGCGGCACATCGACTGCCCCGACCGCAGCCCGCTGCAGTCGGACAGCCGCGACGCCTATGCGAGGCTCGAGGCCGCGAGGGCGGGTCGGCCGCTGGTCCTCGACGCCTTCTGCGGCACGGGCCAGAGCACCGCGACCCTGGCGCTGCGCCATCCGCAACACCTCGTGGTCGGCATAGACCAGTCGGCCCACAGGCTCGGCAAACATGTGCCGGGCAACGCCGCTAACTACCTCCTGCTGCAGGCGCGCTGCGAGGACATCTGGCGACTGCTCGCGGCGGACCGGCAACGGCTGGACTACCACTATATTTTCTATCCCAATCCCTGGCCCAAGAGCGCGCAGTTCCAGCGCCGGGTCCACGGTCACCCCGGTTTTCCCCTGCTCGCGCGGCTCGGCGGCCGGCTGGAACTGCGCTCCAACTGGCGGCTGTACGTCGAGGAATTCGCGCTCGCCATGCAGCTCACCGGGCACACCGGCAGGGTGAGCGCGGTACCCGGTGATACGCCGGCCACCACCCTGTTCGAGGCCAAGTACAGGCGCAGCGGCCATGACCTGTGGCGCTTCGAGGTAAACCTTTCGTAACGATACCTGTAAATTAGTCGGCCTATACTGCCCGACCAGGCCCGGCCCGATCTTGTACAATGGGCAACCGCCCGGATTTTCCGGCTACCGCGCCGCAGGCGACAGGTAGCGCACTGGGAGATAGTGACATGACCGTGATCAACTCAGACCCCGTGTGGGAACGCATACGCCGCGAGGCCCAGCTACACGCAGCCGAGGAGCCTATCCTGGCGAGTTTCCTGCACGCGACCATCCTCAACCACAGCCGCCTGGAGCTCGCTCTCAGTTTCCACCTCGCGAGCCAGCTCGACAGCGCCACGGCGTCGTCGCTGTTGCTGCGCGAAGTGATGCTGGAGGCCATGGAAGGTGACTGCGGCATCCACGACTCGGTGCGCGCCGACCTGCTCGCGGTCGAGGAGCGCGACTCGGCGTGCGATGAACTGTATATCCCGTTCCTGTACTTCAAGGGCTTCCACGCGCTGCAGACACACCGCGTGGCCCACTGCCTGTGGCAGAACGGCCGCGAATCGCTGGCGCTGTTCCTGCAGAACAGGATGTCCGCGGAATTCGGCGTGGACATCCACCCGGCCGCGAAGCTGGGCAGCGGCATCATGCTCGACCACGCCACCGGCCTGGTGATCGGTGAGACCGCGGTCGTCGGCAACAACGTCTCCATCCTGCAATCCGTCACGCTGGGCGGCACCGGCAAGGAACACGGCGACCGCCACCCGAAGATCGGCGACGGCGTGTTGATCAGCGCCGGCGCGAAGATTCTGGGCAATATCCGTGTCGGCGCGGGCGCCAAGGTCGGCGCCGGGAGCGTGGTGCTGGATGACGTGCCCCCGCACACGACCGTGGCGGGCGTGCCCGCCAAAATCGTGGGCCGTCCGGCGAGCGATTCACCGGCGCTGGATATGGATCACGACTTCTGCTGCGACGAAGAGGCGGACTGCGCCGCCGCGGAAAAGAAGGGTCAGGCGTCCGCGTGATACTGCGGGGATAGTTCCTGCACGGCGTCGACAAAGGCGGTGACGTGATCCGGGTCGACGCCCGGCGTAATGCCGTGACCCAGGTTGAACACGTGGCCCGAGCCATGGCCGAAACCGGCCAGGATGGCCTCCACCTCCGAGCGAATGCGTTCCGGTGATGCAAACAGCATCGCCGGGTCCATGTTGCCCTGCAGGGCGACCTTCTCACCCACGCGCTGGCGCGCGCTGTGGATGTCGGTGGTCCAGTCGAGACCCACGGCCTGCGCGCCGCATTCCGCGATCGCCTCAAGCCACTGGCCGCCGCCTTTCGTAAAGACGATCACCGGCACCTTGCGGCCGTCCGCCTCGGCGGGCAGGCGCGAGATCACGCGCTGCATGTACTTGAGCGAATATTCCTTGTAACCGGTGGCGCTCAGCGAGCCGCCCCAGGTGTCGAAAACCTGCAGCGCCTGCGCGCCCGCCTCGACCTGGGCCGTGAGGTAATCCGCCACCGCGTCGGCCAGCAGCGACAACAGGGCATGCATGAGTTCCGGCCTGTCGTAGGCCATGCCCTTCACGTTGGCGAAATCCTTCGAGGAACCGCCTTCCACCATGTAGGTCGCCAGTGTCCACGGGCTGCCAGAAAAACCGATCAGCGGCACCTGGCCGTTAAGCTCGCGACGAATCGTCCGCACCGCGTTCATCACGTAACCGAGGTCGTCTTCCGCCTTGATGCTGTTAAGACCGGCGAGGTCTTCCTCGCTGCGCACCGTCTTCTTGAAGCGCGGGCCTTCGCCCTCCTCGAAATACAGGCCGAGGCCGAGGGCATCCGGCACGGTGAGGATGTCGGAGAACAGGATCGCGGCGTCCATGGGGTAACGCCGCAGGGGTTGCAGCGTGACCTCGCAGGCCAGTTCCGCGTTCTTGCACAGGTCGAGGAACGAACCCGCCTGCTCACGCGTGGCGCGGTACTCGGGCAGGTAGCGGCCGGCCTGGCGCATCATCCACACGGGCGTACGGTCCACCGGCTGGCGCAGGAGCGCGCGCAGGAAGCGGTCGTTCTTCAGTTCACTCATTCAGACAGTGTCCCCAGTCATGTCCCAGGTGGGTGGTGGCGGTTACCGCCGGCGCGCAGCGGCAGGCGCGGCGCGGCCGGAACTACACGCCAAGATAGTCCAGGATGCCCTCGGCGGCCTGGCGACCCTCCCAGATGGCGGTCACCACGAGATCGGAGCCGCGCACCATATCGCCGCCGGCGAAAATCTTCGGGTTACTGGTCTGGAACGGGAAGGTCTGGAGTTCCTCCGCGACCACGCCGTTCCAGTCGTTGGTTGCGACGCCGACGTCGGCGAGCCAGTCCGGGGGACTGGGCTGGAAGCCGAACGCGATGATGACCGCGTCCGCCTCGATGACCTTCTCGCTGCCGGGTATCACCTCGGGACGACGGCGGCCGTCCTCGCCCGGCTCGCCGAGCTCGGTCTTCACCATCTTCACACCGCCGACCTGGCCGAAGTACTCGACGATCTCGACCGGCTGGATGTTGTAGCGGAATTCAACGCCCTCTTCCCGCGCGTTCTTCACCTCGCGCCGCGAGCCCGGCATGTTCCTGGCGTCGCGGCGATAGGCGCACATCACGTGTTCCGCCTGCTGGCGCACCGCGGTACGCACGCAGTCCATGGCGGTGTCGCCGCCGCCGAGCACGACCACGCGCTTGCCCTTCAGGTTGACGTACGCGTCTTCGTCCTGCTCGAAGCCGAGGTTGTGGTTCACGTTGCCCACGAGGTAGGGCAAAGCCTCGTAGACGCCGGGCAGGTTTTCCCCGGGGATGTTGCCCTGCATGTACGTGTAGGTGCCCATGCCGAG
>JAUIEP010000137.1 GCA_030428835.1 Gammaproteobacteria bacterium
TCACCCCAACGCCGCGAAGCGCGCGCGCCTGGTGCGACTCGCCCTCGAGCAGCGCCTGCCGCTGGTGCTCATGCTGGACGGCGCGGGCGAACGCTCGGGCAACCAGGCGGAGCGCTATCCCAACAGCCCCGGCGACCTGCAACTGGTCGCCGACCTGAAAGGTAAGGTTCCCGTCGTCACGCTGGTGCTCGGCACCTCGGCGGGCCACGGCGCCCTGACCGGTGTTTTCGCCGACCTCATCATCATGTCCGACGGAGCCGCGATGTTCACGGCGGGCCCGCCGCTCGTGCAGGCGGCCCTCGGTGTGGACGCCACTCCCGAACAGCTCGGCGGCAGCGAACTGCATACGCGCCGCAGCGGCGTCGCGCACAATCGGGGCGCGACCGAGCAGGACTGTTTCGCGATGGCGCGCTACTTCCTGTCGCTGCTGCCCGCGCGCGCCGGTGACCCCCTGCCGGAACTGCCCGACCGCCCCGCCGCGGCGCCGCGCACCCTCGATACACTTCTCGACATCATCCCGCCGCAGGCGAACCAGGTGTACGACATGCGCGAGGTGCTGCAGCAACTGGTCGACACGCAGAGCCTGTTCGAGCTGCAGCCCGATTTCGGGCGCAGCATGCTGTGCGCGATCGCGCGCATCGGCGGCACACCGTGCATGCTCATCGCCAACCAGCCGGCGGTACAGGCGGGGGCCATAACGCGCGACAGCGCGCAAAAGGCCGCGCATTTCATCCAGGTGGCAACTGACTTCTCGCTGCCGCTGGTGACTCTGCTGGACAACCCGGGCGTCATGCCGGGTACAGACTCCGAGGCGAGCGGCGTGCTCAAGGCGGTGGCCGACATGTTCCTCGCGCAGCGTCGCTACCGCGGTCGTAAGATCGTGGTCACGCTGCGCAAGGCGTTCGGCTTCGGCAGTTCCGTGATGGGCATGAACCCCTGGGACCACCAGGCGCTGTCGATCGCGCTGCCGTCCGTCAACCTGGGCGGGGTGCCGGCGATCGGCGGCGCACAGGCGGCGAAGGCCAGCGAGGAAGAAGCGGCGCACCTGCGCGAGGTGCAATCGGACGCGTGGGTCCCGGCAGACGCCATGGCCTTCGACAAGGTGGTCGCGCCCGACGCCCTGCGCAACGAAATTATCGCAGTGCTGCGGCGCTGACACCGGCTGGAGACGGCATGAGCCAACTGATCTATCCCAATACCAACCTCGGCGCGACCGAGCAGCTCGTGATCACCCGCGGCGAGGGCATCCACGTCTACGACGACCGCGGCAAGCGCTACATCGAGGCCATGGGAGGCCTGTGGTGTACCGGCCTGGGCTACGGCAACGAGGAGTTGATCGGCGCCATCAGCGAGCAGTTACGGACCCTGTCGTATGCGCACCTGTTCGGCGGCAAGACGCACCCGCTGGCCATGGCGCTGGCCGACAGGCTGTCGTCCATGGTGCCCGTGCGCGACGCCAGGATCTTCCTCGGCAACTCCGGCTCCGATGCCAACGACACGCACCTGAAGTTGCTGCGCTACTATTTCAACGTCACGGGCCAACCCGGCAGGTACAAGGTGATCACCCGGGAGCGCGCCTACCACGGCGTTACCGTGGCCGCGGGTTCGCTGACGACGCTGCCGGCCAACCGCGCGCACTTTTCCGCGCCCACCGAGGCGCTGGGTATTCTCTGCACGCAGCACCCGCACTACTATCGCGGCGCACACGAGGGCGAGAGTGAGGCGGCGTTTGTCGCCCGGCTGGCCGCCGAGTTGGAAAAACTGATCGAGACGGAAGGCCCGGAGACCATCGCCGCCTTCATCGCGGAACCCGTGACGGGGGCAAGCGGCGTCATCGTCCCGCCGGCGGGCTACCACGAGGCCATACAGGCGGTACTGCGCAAATACGACATCCTGTTCTGGGCGGACGAGGTGATCACGGGCTTCGGCCGCACCGGCAACCTGTTCGGCTGCGAGACCATGCACATCGTCGACCCCGCGCTGATGACATTCGCCAAGCAGCTATCGTCGGCCTACTACCCGATCAGCGCCGCGGCGATTTCGGGCGAGTTGTACGCGCCCATGGTGGCGGCGAGTGAGGAAGTCGGCGTATTCGGACACGGCTATACCTATTCCGGCCATCCCGTGGCCTGTGCCGCCGCGCTGAAGACGCTGGAGATTTACGAGCGCGACGGGGTCTACGACAACGCCGCCGTGGTCGGCGCACACCTGCAGGCGCGACTGCGCGAGTTGCAGGACCACGAGCGCGTGGGCGAGGTCCGCGGTGTGGGCCTCATCGGCGCCGTGGAACTGGTGAAGGACAGGGCCACGCGGGAACCCGACATCGAGATGGCCAAGCGCGCCACCGCCCTGTGCCAGGACAACGGCCTGATCGTGCGCAACGTCGCCGGCTGCGCGCTGGCGCTGTGTCCGCCGATGATCATACGCCGCGACCAGGTGGACGAGATCATCGACATACTGGCTGCCGCCATCGCCGCTGCCGCCTGACTCGCTCCCGCGCGCTGGCACCCGGCCCGCGCGCAACCTGCGAACCGGCAATGTAGGCGCGTGCCTACCGATCCGCGCTGGACAGGCCCACTCCCGCGTTGCATATTGGTCGGCCAAATAATAAACAGGTAACCCGCGACATGGCCCAGACCCACGACCACGAAATCGTTTCCATTTACCCGTTCACAGACGAAGAAGTGGATGCGCTCATGAACAACGCCGTGGAGGCGGTGCTCATGTGGTCCACTAAAGACGGCTGGCCCGTCGGCGTGACCCACGCGTTTGTCTGGCACGAGGGCAAGATCTGGCTGACCTTCGCGCGCCACCGCCACCGCGCCAGGGCGATCGAGCGCGACAACCGCATCTCCGTCAACGTCAGCTCCGCCTCCTACGCCCCGGGCAGTCCGGAGGGGTTGCCCAGCGGCGCGGTGACCTTCAAGGGAACCGGCGAGTTCCTCGAGGACGACGCGACCAGGCACTGGTTCTACGACGCGCTCGCCACCAAGGTCGGCCAGGGCAATGAGGAGGTGAAAAAGAGTTTCTACGAACTGCTCGACTCACCCCTGCGCACGGTGCTGTGCGTGACGCCGGTCAAGAAAATCATGTACAACGGCGGACTTGCCAATCGCCATATCGCCGGCACGGCGGACGAGAGCGAACTCGGCGAGCGCCTGAGCAGCGACGCGCAGCGCATGAACAGGGAACGTGAAAAACAGGGACTGGCACCCCGCTAGCAGGAGCGCAGGATGAAAAGCGTACTCACGGTCGTCGGCGCACTGCTTATCGTGGTGATCACGGCACTGCGCGTCTTCGCGCCGCCACAACTGGACAAGGGCATGAACGTCGTCAAGCCGCATGAGCCCTACGCCATATCCGCCGAGGCGCGGGCCCTGCACGACGACCTGTTCATCGTCGACCTGCACAGCGACTCGCTGTTGTGGGACCGGGACCTGCTGCAGGAGTCGGACTACGGACAGGTGGATCTGCCGCGCCTGCAGCGCGGCAACGTCGCAATGCAGGTGTTCTCCGCGACCACCAAGAGCCCCACGGGCCAGAACTACGAGAGCAACGAGGCCGGCACGGATACTATTACCGCGCTGGCGATCGTGCAGGGCTGGCCCTACTCCGCGTGGCTGTCCCTGTACGGGCGCGCCGAGTTCCAGCTGAAAAAACTGCTGCGGCTCGTGCAGGACAGCGACGGCCAGATGTTGTTCGTGCGCAACAAGGCGGACCTCGAGCGCCTGCTCGGCGAGCGCAAGGCCGGCAAGCGCACCGTCGGCGCCATGTACCTCATCGAGGGCGCGCACCCGCTTGAAGGGGAAATCGACAACCTCGACAGACTGCACGCGCAGGGCCTGCACTTCGTCGGCCTGACGCACTTCTTCGACAACCGCATCGGCGGGTCGCTGCACGGCGTGAGCGGCGAGGGGCTGACGCCTTTCGGCCGCGAGGTCATCAAGCGCGCCGATGCGCTCGGCATGAACATCGACATCGCCCACGCCTCCCCGCAAATGGTGCGCGACGTGCTGGCACTGGCGGAGCGCCCGGTCATCCTCTCGCACGGCGGCTTCAAGGGGCTGTGCGACAGCCCGCGGAATCTCGACGACGCACTCATGCGGGAGGTCGCCGCCAGGGGCGGCATTATCGGCGTGGGCTACTGGGACGCCACGGTCTGCGACGACAGCCCGCTCGGCGTGGTGCGCGCGATCCGCTACGGCATCGAACTCATGGGCCTGGAGCACATTGCGCTGGGCTCGGATTACGACGGCACGGTGGCGACCACCTTCGACACCTCGGAGCTCGCCGCACTCACCCAGGCCATGCTGGACGAGGGCTTCACCGAGGATGAGATCCGCGCCGTGATGGGCGGCAACATGCAGCGCTACCTGCTGGAGCAGCTCCCTTAGCTCTCCCCTGGTTCTCGCCGGGTTTAACCCTGGCGCCGGTGTTCGGCGTAGATCCGCCTGATCCACGCGAGCGCGGGGCGCTCGAGCCAGGCCTGCTGGTCGGCCGCCATGCGCGGCGGCAGGTATCCCTCTTTTCCGCGCGGGTGGTCAGTCGTGCCCGACAGGCGCGCGAACAGGCTGGCCGCGGTGAGGTCGGCGCGCGTGAAGGTGTCGCCGACGAGGTAGGCCCGCCCGCCGTCCAGTAGGGCTTCCAGCCAGGTCAGCTCGTCGTCCACGATAGTGCGGGATTCCTCGCCCTGCTCCCGGCCGAGGTCCATGCGCCGGGCCATGACCGGCGTGATACGCGGCCACATCAGGTGCAGCAACAGGCGCTCGCGGAAGGACAGCCCTTCCAGGAAGGCGGGCTTGACCTTGTCCGGGTACTCCACCAGCGCCTCACTGTAGAAGTAGCGCCGCGTGTGCACGCCCGCGATATCGTCCAGGCGCCCCTCCACCGCGCGACAATCCGCCGCAACGGCAGCCGGCGTCAGCGTCCGGCCATTCGAGGCGTGCGCCTCGGCCCAGTCGATGATCGCGGCGGAGCCGTGCACCACCTCGTCACCGGCCACCAGCAGCGGCAGCGAGGTGCCGCTGAGTCCATACTTTTTCTGCAGGCGGGTGTGGACGCCGGGGGCCACGCTGCGCAATTCGAAGTCGACGCCGAGGTATTCCAGTGCCCAGCGGGCCTTTTCGCAGTAGTGGGATATTGCAAAGACAAAGAGTGTGGGAGTGGCCATAGGTCGGGCTCGCGGCATGGACAACGGGCACTAAGGTAGCACATCAGACAGCCGGCCCAGAATTGCCAGGTGCGAAACACGGAAGCATCGCGAGCCACTAAAGCATAGCGAATCACGGCGGAGGTGGCGCCGACAGGCCGGCGTTTCGCCGGGAAACGGCGACGGCGCCGGCAAAATCACCCCACCGGGTTAAAGCCCGTCGATCAACAGGTACTTGCCGTTGCGTTGCAGATCGAAAGGGATTTCCTCGATGCCCAGCAACTCCCCCGTCGGCGAACGCACTTCGAATGAAATCACCTGCCCTGGCGGGTAAGGCTCCCGACCTTCCACCTCACAAGCCCTGTGCCGCGTCGGCGACCACTTATAGCGCCTGGCGGGGTAGCCATCGACGTCCCGCGTTCGTCCCGCGGAGTCGAAACTACCACAGGCGCCAAAGCGCAACGGCTCGATCACCAATGCACCGCCCGCATTGTCATGCGCAGCGATCTCAATAGAGGGATTGGCATTCATGAAATCGAGCTGCCCCAACAGCGAGTAGCCGTCGCGTGTGATGCGGTAGGCCGTTACCACCGCGTCGTCAAACCAGATCGAGCGATTGTGGGACTTACCGGTATTCACCGCCACGACATCGTCACCGGGGGGCAGCACAATGACATAAACGTCATAGATATGCGGTTGGCAACCAGCCAGGACAATGGCCATCAGCAATACTCGACTAAAGCGCAACATATTCCTGTTTCCTTTAATCATCGTCGGAAGAACCGTCTCGGGACAGGTGTATCCGCGCCCGTGAATTTGTAGGTCGACGCACTGGTGGTACCGCCTGTCGCGTTCACCAGCCCGGTGACGAAGCTATTGGAGTTGTACTGCGTTCTCCCGGGCAGCAATCCCGGTATTGCGTCGTAACCGACACAACACTGATTCTCATAATTCTGGTCCGCAGTCACCAGGGACTGCCAGTATTCCCTGGCGCCCATCCCGGGAGGCGGAGTGACGACTCCCACAGTGTAGTTGTTGGCGGGGTCATCGCTACCCCGGTTCGGCGTGTTGACCAGGCTCCCACCCAGCGAACCGCCGGGTCCCGCACTCAATGTACTGGGATCGGCGCCGGGCGCCTCGGTAAATTCGAGCGCCAGGTGCCCCTGGTTGGTGCCGAACAGGTCGTGCCCGGTCAGGTAGATGATGCCCGGCTCCCTGCCGTAGAGAATGTCATTGACGATGAAGTCAACAATATCGTCCTGGTCGCCCGAAAAATTGTCCACAAGCTGCATGAGACTACCCGTTGTAAGCAGCCCGGTGGGGACGTTCGTACTGTAAGGGTTGCCCACGTCGTCGTAACGGTCACCCACTTGCTCCCGCACGTGGCGCCTGATGTAGCGGAAGGTACGCGTGTAATTGGCCGCCACGGACCGGTTTATGGGGCTGTAGCGCGAAGACTGCCTGTCGGCATCCCTTCTGTCGCGCGAAAAAACGAAGGCAAAGTTCGGCAGGCACATGCCGTAGCGATGCGGACCATTGGGACCGGCGCTGGCCCGATAGCAGGCGTAGCCGGAAGGGTCCGTGTACTTCAGCGGGTTGTTGCGCACATAGCTGTAACGGTTATAGCTCTGGCTGTGCCAGGGCGACTGGGTTACAGGGTCGGGCGACAGCATCCGCCCCAGCCGGGCGTGATAGACCCGACCGTTCATGTGCACCAGGCCGAACTCATCGAGGTGCTCGTGACCTGTGTAACCGCGCCGGAAGAGGCCCTGCGGCGCGGCCGACGACCAGTCGGTCGCGGCGCGGCGCGCACCCCAGGGGTCGTAACTCAGGCGCTGGACCACCTGCCCGTCCGCCTCCCTCGTCATCGCGGTGACGCTGCCGATATGGTCGTAGTGCAGGTACGCGTGCACCGTGGCGCCGAGGAACGTGGCGCGCACCATGACGGGTCGCCCGCCGGCCATCACATAGTGGCTGTCCGCCCATAAATAGCCGGCGAACATTTTCTCGTAGTTGCCGTTGACATAATGAGTGAACGTGGCGCCGCGATCCTTGCGGTAGCGCCGCCGGTCCGGGCCGTAGCCAAATTCGTAGGTGGTACCGGAACCCGCGATGCGGGTGGGCTTGTTATAGGAACTCCAGTCTATCGCCGGCTCCCCGGCGCCGGCGACCAGGTTGCCCTCCGCGTCATAGGCCAACTCGCGGGCCACACCGTCCGCCATAACATCAGTCACCGCGTGCACCGCGCGCGGGTGGTTGTATTCGAGCCGCTGCGCCACACCGTCCTTGCGCGTCATGTTGCCCGTCGCGTCGAACGCGTACCGGCGATTCCCGGCGCCCTGCACCGAGGAGGAGGTGAGCCTGTCCAGTTCGTCGTAGCTGAACGTCTCCGACAAGCCATGCAACAGGTCCCTGCGCTCGGTCAGCGAGCCAACAGGGTCATAGGCATACTGGAAGTGCTGGACGATACCGTCGTCACCCAGCACCCGCTGATTCGCGACCCGGCCGGATTGCCCCGCATACGCCAGTTCGGTACGGCTGCCGTCCCCCTTCCACTCGCCCGTGAGCCTGTCGCGGGCGTCCATGCCCGTGACCTGGTAGTAAACGGCACCGTCGCCCGGCCCTGACAACCTCTCGAGGTAGCCCAACGCGTTATAGTGCCTTGTAACCGCGAAACCACTCGGGTAGGACTCCCGCGCCAACCTGCCCTGGCTGTTGTACTCGTAGCCGTGCTCGTAGTGCCGGCCGTCGATCACGCTCCGCACCCGGGAGAGTCGCCCGAACTGCTGTGGTTCATGGAGATGCGTGCGCTCCACTCCCGCAAAATGCTCACGGTACAACTTGCCCACACCCAGGTTGCCATTGGCGACGTGGTCAAACTGCCAGGTACTGGCACCCTCCGGCTCCTCCCGGCGAATGAGGCGCCCCAGTAGATCGTATTCAAACGTGCGGCGCCGGCCGGCGGCGGCCAAACCGGGCGTGACTTCCTCGATCTTCCTGCCCAGCGCATCGTAGCGGTAGTCGTAGCGGCCCCGGTCGGGGTCATCGACTGACCGGACCCGGCCCAGGCGATCGAATATGTAACTCACACGGGTTTCGCCGCCTGAATCGAGACTGTTGACGATCGCGATACGGTTGCCGGCCGCGTCGTATTCGAAATAGCTCGTGGAACCGAGCGCATCCTCGGCACGCAGCACCTGCCCCAGCGGACCGAGCCACTGGCTGCTCGCATGGATGTTCATGTCGACCGTGGTGACCCGGTTGCGCACGTAGAGCTTCAGGTAACTCGCCGCGGGGTCGGCGGCCGCCAGGGACAGCGGTCGGTTCAGGTGGTCGTAGGTGCTGGCGTTCCAGTGCGGCGCATCGCCGTCAAAGTACGGCTCGGAATAGCGCGCCAGCCTGCCACGCAGGTCATACTCCCGGTCGCTGTTGATGAAACGGCCGTCAAAGCCGCGCTGCCGGCTGCCCAGCGACCGTCCGAGCGCATCGAAGAATTCACGGCGCGATGATGCGCCCTCTGTGTTGGTTTCGATGTAGGTAATTGCATTGGGTTGCGCGCCCGCCTGAATGCGGTAGCGCCGGGTCTCCACCGCGCTCGCGTCGGGCGGCTCCACACGGACTAGCGCACCGAAACCGTCGTACCGGTAGTGTGTCTCCAGGCCATTGGGATCGCGTTCGCTGGCCAGCACGCCCAGTCGCGCATCCCACTGCTGCAGCGTCTCGTGGCCGAGTGCATTGCGCGCAAGGACAGGATACCGGCCACGCGCGTCAAACTCGCTGCCGGAGCTGCGCTGCGCAAGGCCCGGTCCTGATACTGTTTCCCCCACCAGGTTGCCAAAACCGTCGTAAGCGAACTCACGCACCAGTTCCAGCCCCTCGCCGGCACCCGGTTCGCGCCTGTGCCGCCACGGTCGCCCCGTCGCCGGCAGATAGTCGGTGGTTTCATGTGTGTCCAGCGCGGCATCGTGAGTGCCTTCCACGCTGTACATCCTGTGCACAGCGGTGCGCTGGCGCAGGCGCCAGTTCTGCTCATCGATCGAATAGGTGGAGACAACCTGCACGGTGCGGGACGTGTATTCGACATGGTCGGTCACCTCGGTCGTGGTGTCGACGATATTGCCGAAGGAGTCCACCGTGTTCGTAACCGTGGTGGTCGCCATCAGGGCGCCGTCGGCGAGATCGAAACGCTTACCCACACGGCTCGCGACATAGGGCTGCGGCGGGCCGTCGCCGGCGACCCGGTACTCGATGTCCTCGCTGGTGAGCAGCACGCCGGAGCTGCCGCGGTAGGTCTCGACGCGGACCGGGTTGGCCTGGTGCGGGTACTGCTGCGAGTAATAGGTTATCTCGGTGCTGTCCGCCACGGCATCGCGCACCGTGACCGCGGCAAAGCCCAGCGAGCCGCGGCCACTGGTATCACGCTTCAGGCCCTCGTAGTGGTAGGTGGTCGTGCGCTCGCCACCCAGGCCGTCCGGCACGGACAGGGAGGCAACGACATGCGTCGCATCCTGCACATCGACGAGCGGCAGTTGGGCATCAACGCGGCGTTGGTATATCGAGTGGTCTGTCAGGGGCCGATAGGTGAAGGCCGTGGCGTGGCCCAGGCCGGTCACGACCCGGCGCAACAGGTAGGCGGGCGGGCTGTCGTTCAGGTAAATCCTCAACCTGTCGGACTCGCACCAGCCCCAGGTGCCCGCCGGATGCGGCCACGGCGCCAGGCAGCGGAAGTTGGGGACACCCGTGAAGTCGTACAGGCCGTCGCCATTGATGTCGACGAGTTGGTGAAAGCGGTTGAGGCCATCAACCTGCGCGAGCGTCCGGTCGCTGGCGCTGCCGCCGTAGCCGTCCCTGTTGAAGTGCAGGATCACGCTGGCGCCCCCGGGGTCACTTGCACTCGTGTCCGTCGCCCAGGTGTACCCGTCGTTGCGGCCGTCGCCATTCAGGTCCGCCACCGGTATCAACGCCGCCTCGCCGCTAGCGACGAACTCGCGCCCCGTGTTCAGGGCGAGTTCGCCATCGGACAGGCGGTCGGCGAGACCGTCCGCGTTGAAATCGTGGAAGTAGGCCGCGTAACTGAACGGATCGGCGCAATCCTCTGCGCCGTGCGACTGGAAGTCGACTGGCGGCTCAAAGCCGGCGCCATGGTTGATGTGCACGTAGCGGGTTTCCGCCACCAGGTCGGTGAGACCGTCCCCGTCCATATCGGCGAGGTCCACGTTCTTGTGCAGGCCGGACGCCCACACGGCCGGCGCCGCGAAGTCGCTGCCGGTGTTCAGGGCCACCGCCACACTGAACTCGCGCTCGATTCCCAGTGCCTCGTCGTCGTTGCAATCGCTGTAGGGCCGCTCGATGTGCTCTTCCCTCACGACCACGAGGTCCAGGCGATAGTCGCCGTTCATGTCCAGGTAGTGCACCGAGCGCTCGTCACCGGTCGCGTCGTACCCCGCCCAGGTTTGCACGGCGAAGCCCTGGCCCGTGGAAAACGCAATGGCGATATCGCGGTAATGCTGCTCGCCGGGAACGGGGGTGATCATGTCGGTTCGCCCGTCGCCGTCAACATCGCCCCAGGCCACGGCGTCGAAGTTTGCGTGCGGTGCGATCTGCGGGGTGTACCACGTGTCGGCGGACCACCCGCCGGGCGCGGACGGGTCGGACAGCAGCACCTCGAACGTGCCGGTGATCTCCTGCTGCTGCGGCGTCGAACCCGACTGAACGGTGTAGATATAGTCGGGGATGCCGTCGCCGTTCAGCTCATGCCACCGCGGGTACTCCCAGCGTTGCCAGTAGCTGGTGCTGTCGGCAGGCACCTCGATCTGCTGCATACCGAACTCGAGGTTGGAATGGTCGGGCCACCATTCCAGGGAAAGCGGCAGTTGGCAGGTACCAGCAGCGTCGCAGCGGCCGATGGACACGATGCGCGAGAGATTCCCCGTGGGCGCCTGCAGCGCGTTGATGCCGAACTCCTCGTAGGTGATCTCGTATGCTGTCACCAGGTCGTGGTCCACGTAGGTGCGCACGGCACTCAGCCGCTTGCTGAATTCGCGCAGACGGGCGCCGCCACTGTACAGGGTGTGTTCATCGGGACGGTTCTCGTACTCGAAACGCACCTCCGCGTAGGGTTCGAGGCCCTGGCTGTCATTGCCGGTATAGCGAATCCTGTTGACGCGCAGCGCGCCGAGGTTTTCGCGCCCGTTGTAGTACACCTCGTAGTAATTGCCGTGCACATCCTCCACCCGGTGCAGCGCCCAGCCTGCAACCACATCGAGGCTGCCCGGCTCGACGCGGGCACGCTCGTCTGCGCCGTAGTAGCTCACCCCGCCGTCCGGGGACTCCACCGTGAAGTATTCGGGCCCTCCACCCGGACGCGATGCCTGGCCGTGCGACACGATGCGCCGGAAGCTGTCGATCTCCGTGCGGTACTCGGTGCCCGGCGCGCCGTAGGTCCCGCCGTTTACCGCGACCAGGCGCTGCCCGTCCAGGCAGAACCGGTCCTGCTCGTCAAAGCGCACCGCGCGAATGCGGCCGTCCTGCGCCAGGGTCTGCGGACAGCGGGTGATAAGCGACGTAGCCCCGCGCAGGAACCAGCCGACGCCCAGCAGGCCGTTCCGCATGTGGCTGTTGTACTCGAAGGAGAGAGCGGGGCGAATGCCCGCGGTGCCGGGCGGCAGCTCGAGCGGAATACTGTAGGTCGCGTTGCCCGCCGCGCTGACCGCAGCCACGCCCTTTACTTCACCGAAGTACTCCGGCCCGAGATGAGGCTCCGGGGCGGTATCGGGGTTGGAGAGTGGCGGTGGCGTTGTCGCGTGCGCACTGAGTATGAGCGTGCACGCCGGGAGCGCTGCAGCAAGGTAATGGCGGAATCCTTTCCTGAGTGTCATGGCAAACTCCTTTTGCGCAATTCACTGCTTGTTCGATGTGGTGTGGCTGTTGTCGGTGTTGGTGATGCTCCTGGGGTATTGCTGCCTTGTCTGTCTAGTCGCTATCGGCGTATCTGGCGAGCTTTCGTCTTACGGCTCGGGCTTGCATGGAGAAGTTTGCTCCTGATGGTAGTCAACAGTACAGAGCGACGCGGGGATCCTCCAGCGTGTGGCGCAATATGGCCGAATGGTGTGGGGGATTCGGGGGACGGTTTTATTTCGCGTTCTCCGGGAAGCACAGAAGCTGGTATTGACGGGTTTGTGAGAGAGATGGGGTAGGTGGTGCCGCGACGACAGGATTTGATCGGAACGCCCCTTGGGGCGTTCCGACCCTTCGGGCGCCCTCGCTGCGCTCGCACGTCCAAAACGCTCCTTTGGTCGCGTTTTGTGAACCTGGGATACGCGATGCGGACCGCGCAGCGGTCCACATCGCTAAAGAACAATTCTGGACAACCCACCAAATACAAACAGGCCACCCCGTGGGTGGCCTTTTGTGGTTCCTGAGACATCCCTTACGGAATATACCGGAGACATGGTTTACACATTGACGCATTTGGAGGAGATCTCCAGATGCCCTGGAAAGAGTGTAAACCGATGGATGAGCGCCTTAAGTTTGTGGCCCGCCTACTCGATGGCGAGAAGATGTCTACTGTATGTCGGGAGTTCGGGATATCCAGGGCTACCTGTAAGTACCCCCTGAAATAGTCCCGCGCAAATCTAGAGTTCTCGGCCATACTCAATGAGGCAAGGAGAACGACAATGCGCAAATCGAAATTCACGGAATCCCAGATCGTCAGGGT
>JAUIEP010000138.1 GCA_030428835.1 Gammaproteobacteria bacterium
GCCGCGTACCCGGAGACGCGGCTGATACCGCCGCGCGTGACGCGCTTCCTCGAACTGATGTCGCGCGAGTGGCAGTTGGACACTTTCAGCCCGCTGAAACTGCGGGCGCGTGAACGCTGAACGACACAAGGAGTCAGTAATGGACTGTTTCAGGCTGGACGGCAGGACCGCCCTCATCACCGGGGCGGGCGCGGGTATCGGCAAGGCCACCGCGCTGTGTTTCGCGGAGGCCGGCGCGAACGTCATCGTCTCCGCAAGGACGCGCGCGACCATCGAGGAGGTCGCCGGCCGCTGCACGGCGTTCGGCGTCGACGCCCTCGCGGTAGTCGCCGACATCAACCGCCCTGAGGATCTCGACAACCTGGTCGAACGCAGCGTGGAGCGCTTCGGCGGCCTCGACATCGTCATCAACAATGCCGGTGGCGCCGGTGCACCGGTGCCCGCGCTGGAGATCACCGACAAGTACTTCTCCGACCTGCTGCACTTCAACCTCGTGAGTCGCTTCGGCCTGATGCGCCGGTGCATCCCGCACCTGCTGGAGAGTGACGCGGCGAGCGTGGTGATGATCTCCTCGGTGCTGGGCCGCATGCCGGACCCGGGCTTCCTCACCTCCAACACGATCAACGCCGGGCTCAACAACATGACCCGCGAACTGGCGACGGAGTTCTCGCCGCGCATCCGCTTCAACGGCATCGAGGTCGGCGCCACCATGACCGAGGCGCTGGAGCCGCTGCTCGCCTACGGCGACCTTAAAAAACAGATGGAAGAGAAGACACCCATGCGCCGGCTCGGCACGCCCGAGGAGATCGCCCAGGGCGCGCTCTACCTCTGCTCGCCCGCCGCGAGCTGGATCACGGGCAAACTCCTGCAGATCGACGGTGGGCAGCTGACCACGAACTGGCCGCTGCCGATGAATCACTTCGAGCGGCAGTAATGCCTGTGCGCCGGTGCCACGCTGAACGTCAATTGACCGGCGCCGCAACTTCCCGCCGTTACGCCGGGCACGCCTGACACCCTACACAAGGTCTTCCCGCACGGTTTTCGCACCGCGCAGGAACGCCAGGGCCGACAGCAACGCCACGGCCGACACGCACACCAGCGCGTAACGAATGGACTCGTCGCCGAAGTCCGCGGCGAAGGCGTCGCTGAGCCCGCCGACCAGCAGCGGTCCCAACCCCATGCCGACGAGGTTGGACGCCATGGTCCACAGCGCGTGCGTCATGGCCCGCATGGCGGGCGGCGACAGGTTCTGGCCAGTTGCAATCGTCGCGGGGGAGGCCATGCCGCCCGCCAGTGAGGCGCCGAGGGAGAACAGGAAACCGACGGGCAGTCCCCACAACACCGTGGCGGTGACCGGTGACAACAGGAACGCGGCGCTCAGGGGGAAAGTCAGCAGCATTGCCGCGGCGGGCAGCCACATGCACCAGCGCCGGTCGCGCTGCGCAAGGTGGTCCGCGACGAAACCGCCGGCCAGCGCCCCGACCATCGAGGGTAGCGGGCTGATCAGGAAGTAGGTGAGGCCCGCGGCGGCCTGCTCCATACCGTACACGCGCATGAGGAACACCGGCTCCCACACGCCGCGCCCCAGCGCCACGATGTTGAGGAAGCTCGCGCCGACAATCAGCCAGCCGAAGGAGCGCTTGCTGAACAGGGTGCGCAGCACCTCACGCAGGCTGGGCCGCGGCGCGTCGACCGCGGCCGTTCCCGCTTCGGCCTGACCCCGTGGCGGCTCGCGTACGGTGAGGTAGAAGATGATCGCCAGGATGATGCCCGGTATGCCCGCGACGAACATCGCGGTGCGCCAGCCGTAGGCCTGCCCCACGAAACCGCCCAGCAGCATGCCCGCGCCGATGCCCGCCACGCCACCGATGGTAAAGACCGACATCGCGCGGCCGCGGCGCTCGGGCGTGAAGTAGTCGGACAGCAGCGAGGCCATCGGCGGTGCGCAGCCCGCCTCGGTGACGCCCACACCCATGCGGGTGAACATCAACATGGGGAAACTCTTCGCGAGGCCAGCGGCCATCGTGAACAGGCTCCACAGGCTCATGGCGATGGCGATCATGTTGCGCCGGTTGGTGAAGTCGGCGATGCGCGCCAGCGGCAACTGGCAGATCACGTGCACGATGACGAAGGCGGGGCCGACCAGCCAGCCGAGTTGGGTGTCGGTAAGCCCCAGGTCCGCCTTGATCTGCTCCATCAGGATGGACACGACGTAGCGGTCCATGATGCTGACGAGCATCACGAGGAAGGCCAGTACCAGCAGGTAGCGCAGGTAGCGGGGCGAGGGAGTGATCTCGCCGGTGCTGGGCGCCGGCGCGTTTATGCGGGACCTACCGGACTGTCAGCCCAACCTCGCATGGTTGGTGGCAGCGCATCGGCCAGCACTACCACGAGTAGGCCACTTCCACGCCGTAAGTGAGCGGCTCGTTTTCCTCGGAGCTGAGCGTCTGCGTCGTGCCGATCAGCGGGTTACCGCCTGCCTTGTAGTCGTAGTCCGTGAGGTTATTACCCCATGCGGTCACGCGCCAGTCGCCATCGTTCGACATCCAGGTGAGGCGCGCGCCCACCGCGAGCACGTCGACCTCTAGCCCCTTGCCGTTGCGCCACAGGCAGCTCGCGTAGTCGAAGCAGGTATTCAGGTCCTCGAGGTATGACGCATCGATGCGGGCGACAATCGGTCCCACACCGGTGTCGAACGTGTACTGGCCGGCAAGGTAGTAGACCTGCTTGGGCAGGTTGGGCAGGTCCTCGTCGCTGCGATCCACATTGCAGACGTCCACGAAGGCGCCACCGCCTATGTCGATGTCCTCCTCGCAGTCCTGCAGTGTTGTTGCGTTGGCCGTGAAGATGGCGGTGTCGTTGAACTCCTTGATTTCGCCCTCGTTGATCGCGAAGTTGAACGTGAACTCCAGGTGTTCCGTGGCCAGCCAGGTGGTCTCCAGTTCGAAGCCCATGATGGTGGATTCCTCGGCGTTGACCGTTTTGGAGGCAATGCTGCCGGTCTCCGGGTTGACGCCGATGCTGGTGAGCTGCCGGTCATCGTATTCGGTGTAGAACACCGCGGTGTTCACACGCAGCGTGTTTTCCAGCAGGTCGAGTTTGGAGCCCAGCTCATAGTTGACGACCTGTTCCGCGTCGTACTCCGGAATCGAGCCGTCCAGCGCGAGGCTTTCCGAGAGACCGCCCGAGAGGAAGCCCGTTGCGATCGTGAAGTACACACTGCCGGACTCGATGGGGCCGGCACCCTCGAACAGGTACTGGATACTGGCCATGGGGTTCCAGTCGTCGTTGGTCACGTCCTCTTGGAGGCTGGTGGCGGGCAGGTGGCCGTGGCGCGCGTTGAAGTCGCCCGGACCGTCGGCAAAAGACCAGAACCTGCCGTCGCCCAGCGCATCCGTGGGCAGCATGCCTGACAGTGACAGGGTGGCGGGGTCGGCCTTGTAGGTATTGCGCTCCAACTTGCGCTCTTCCCACGTGTAACGCAGGCCCAGCGTAAGGTTCCAGTTCTGGGCGAAGGACCATTCCACCTGGCTGAAGGCGGCGTAGGCTGTGTTGTCGGTCAGTAGTTCCGTGGCCTCCGCGGTGTAGAACGCGAGGTTGGGGTTGCCGAGGGCACCGAAGAAGGGGCCTTGTTGGCCGACGCCGGTGCCGGCGTCGGTCTCCTCGTTGGAAGCGAATACGCCGAGCACGTAGGTGATGTCGCCATCGTCTGTCGCGCCGGTGAGCTGCAGCTCCTGGCTGAACCAGTCGGTGTTGCGCGGCTCGGCAATGTCAAAGCCGTAGTTCATACGCAGTACCAACGGTATTCCGGCATAGTAGACGTCGTCCATCTGCCCCGCCTCGACATTGCGCCAGGAGGTGATGCTCTTGACGCTATGGGTGTCGCTTAGCTCCCAGTCGACAGTCGCCGCTACCGATATGCTCTCCGACTGGTAGATGGGAGGGAGGGACCCGGTTAGCGCGCTCAGGAACTTGTCGTCGTCCAGGGCGTCAGTGCGCTGGCAGTTCTCCAGGATGGTGAGTCCCGTGGACGGCACGATGATGAACTGGTCCTGCGCCACTGACTGCCAGCCGGTGCCGGGCACACCGAGGCCGGCCCTGCAGCGCTGGCCGCGTGATGACTGGTCGATCTTGTTGTACTGCGCGTTCAGGTCGACGACCACCTCGTCGTTCTCCCCCGCGAAAGCGCGCAACTGGAGCTGGCCGCCCCAGCGGTCGATGTCGTTGAACTCGCGCCCGAACTGGTCTTCAACGAGGCCGTCGCGTTCAGTGGAATACAGCGACAGGCGCGACAGCAGCGCGTCGTCCAGCAGCGGCAGGTTGACCGTGAGCTGCGTATTCAGTTGGTCGTAATTCCCCACGTTAACCTCGGCGTGACCCTCGAGAACGTCGCTGGGTTTGTTGGTGTTGTAGAGGATCGCTCCACCGGTGGAGTTCTTGCCGAAAAGCGTGCCCTGGGGGCCGCGCAATACCTGCACGCTCTGCACATCCACGCTCTCCAGGATGGTGCCGTCGGAGCGCGACAGGTAGACGCCGTCCTGGTAGATCGACACGCCGCCGTCGAAGTTGGCGCCTGAGTTGCGCGCGCCCACGCCACGCACGTAGAGCTGGGTGGAGCCACCGCCCGCGCCCGAATTGGCGATGAGGTTGGGTGCGATGCGGTCGAGATCCGTCAGGTCGTCCAGTCCCGCCTCTTCCAGTTTCGTGCCGCTGAAGGCGGTCACGGCGACCGGCGTTTCCTGCAGGCTCTCCTCCCGCTTGCGCGCTGTGACGATAACTTCTTCCAGTACGCCGGCCTGCGCCAGCACAGGCGCCGTAGTCGCGGGGGTCGCCAGCACAGTGGCAACGGCGAATGCGAGCGGTGAGATCTGGGGCAGGTATTTGCGTGCTTGGTTCATATTATTCTCCCGCGAGTGCGTCGTAATAATCGTAGTTGTAACGGTGCGTTGTGTTGTCGATGTCCCACATCTGGTGCGCAATGACCTGGGCCATCGCGCTTTGCGTCGCGGGTTCGGCCTGCTCGTCGATGACGATCTCCCAGGCGAGCTTGATGTCGCCTGCCGCGTCCGCCACCTCGCCGGTGTCGATCTGGCGGACGATAGCACAGGGGTTCACCTCCTGCGCCAGGCGCACGAAACCCGGTTGTTCCGGGTCTGATACCATCAGGCTGGCGATACCGCGTAACCTGGCCTCGCGATAGCCCGCGCAGTCGTTGAGCCACACCTGGGCACGATTCGGCGACAGTTGCCGGTAACCCACGTCGAAGTAGTCGCGCGGCAGGAACGGGTTGAACTGGAGCACCTTGAGTATTGCCGCCATGTCGTCACCCTCGATGCCGAAGCACTGGCGCAGGCGGTGCACGGTGAGCGGGGCGAGGTGGTGGTACTGCTGCTGTGCGATGTTCGCGATCTTGTCCTCGCCGAAGCGGTGGGCGATGGAGTGGTGGCAGGAGTAGTTCAGCAGGAACACGTCGAGCATGAACTCCTTGCAGGTGGTGACCAGAGTGCTGTGCGACAGGTCGTCCAGCCGGAAGTCGCGCTTGAACTCGCCCGAGTAGTCCGCCATGCCGGTGCCGTCCTGTGGCAGGCTGTCAAACTCGAACTGCGCCGCCAGCGTGTCCTGGACCTCCGCCAGCAACGGGCAGTCTTCCACCAGTCCGATCTCGCGCTGCACGGACACCAACCACTTGCACGGTCCGACCTCGGGCACCTCGTCCTTTTTGAACGGCGGGCGATGGATGGGCGTGCAGCGCATGAGCGGGTTCACGGCCATCACGGTCGCATCGAAGGTCGGGTCCTCCATGTGCACGCAAAGCTGTACCTCGGCCTCGTGGTCGGCGTTCGTGACATCGTGGATATAGTTGTAAGGGCCGCAGTCCGCCAGCCAGAAGTAACCCTCGTCCGGCGCAATCAGGTCGTAGTGGAAAGCGGCGAAGTTGTGCGGCGCGCCGATGTCGAACTGGAATCCCTTGAGTGCGGCGCCCACGTCGTCGCCGTGTGCGTTCAGCAGCTTGCGCAGGCGCGCGTTGTAGATGGGGCTGGTGCACATCCACTCGTCGCAGGCGACATCGGTTTGCGCCTGCGCGCCGAAATCGAGGGTGACGACCGACAGCGCGCTGCGGTCGTGGATGTGGTTGGCCAGCATGACCTCGCGCGCGTAGTGAGCGAGCAGGCCGTGGTCCAGGTCGTGTAACTGCAGCGACGGGTCGAACGCGCCGGTGTAGTCTTTCATCGCAGGGTCCTCGTCTTCTGTCGACAGGGTCGCCCGGGAGTTGGAGCCCGCAGGGAGGCGCGTAAGCGCCCGTCCGCGTGGAGCCGGGAGAGTGGCGATAATAGACAAAAAATAATTAGTTGTCTATTATGTCTCGAGCTAATCGGGGTGATACCTTTATGTTTGAGTTAACCTTCTGATTTTAATGATGAAAAAAGATGACATCCTAAGCCTGCAGGGCCGGGCGTGGCCTGGCGCGCTGACGACATGAGCGAGGCGACCCGAGAGAGAATCCTGGAGGTGGCCGCCGAACAGTTCGCCACGGTCGGCTACGGCGCCACCCGCATGATCGACGTTGCGAAGCGCGCGGGTATCGCCCGCCCCACGCTCTACCTGTACTTCGATAACAAGGAGAACCTGCTGCTGGGTATCAACCAGCGCGTGATGCAACACGAGTTGGCGCAGGTCAGGTTGCTGACGGGGGAGGGTGCGGCCGCACCGAAGTCCTGCCGCGAACGGATCGAAGACTGGCTTGAGGCGGGGCTGACCGACATCTGGCGGCTCAACGCGCTGCGCGTGATCACCAACGAGGATGTGCAGGAAGTGATAAAACAGATCCCCGACGAGACGCGCCAGGCGATGATCGAAATTACCGACGTGCTCGTTGCCACCATCCAGGAGGGTATTGATGCCGCCGAGTTTCGCAGTGATCTCGACGCGCGCGAGGTCGCCGCAATCATCGGCACGTTACTGCTTGGCCTGCAGCGCAACAACGTGTCGAAAAGTCCGCTCTTGAAACTGAAATCCAAGGAACAGATCGCGACAATGCTGGCATTTATCATGCGCAGTATCGTCAACGACAACCATCCCCAAGTGAAAACTAATGACTGACCAATCGACATACCGGGTAATTCAATGGGCAACGGGCGGCGTGGGCGCGGAGGCCCTGAAGGGCATACTCACCCATCCGCGTCTCGAATTGGTGGGGGTCAAGGCATTCAGTGCGGACAAGCACGGCAAGGATGCCGGCGATCTTTGCTCCATGCCCCGCACGGGCGTGATCGCGACTACCTCTTTCGAGGAGATCCTCGCGTTGGACGCGGATTGCGTCAGCTACATGCCTAACCTCGCGAGCCTGGATGAAGTCTGTGCATTGCTGCGTTCGGGCAAGAACGTGGCCTGCTCACCGTTCCTGTTTTACGCTCGCAACCTGCCGGACGAACAACGGGCGCAACTGGAGGCAGCCTGCCGCGCGGGCAACAGTTCCGTGCACGGCACGGGCATACACCCCGGCTTTGCCGGCATGGTGCTGCCGCTGGCGATGAGCGGGCTGTCGCGCACGGTCGACAAGGTGCTCATCCAGGAGCGCGCCGACTGGACGTTCTACGACCGGCCCAAGATCACCTTCGATAACATGCGTTTCGGTGCGCCGCCGGCCGAGGTCGGTATGGACAAGGTGCCATTCCTGGCGTTCAACGCCACCCTGTTTGCGGACCAGGTGAGAATGCTGGCGGATGCCTTCGGCGTACCGCTGGAGCGCATCGACATAGAAGAAGAGATTCTCGCGGCCACCGAGGACCACGACATTATCTGCGGCCGTATCGAGAAGGGTACCGTCAACGCGCAGCGCTATACCTGGAAAGGCATCGTGGCCGGCGAGCCGCGTATCGAGATACAGGCGCTGTGGACCGTGGGCGGTGCCTATCCCGAGCACTGGCCGGCACCCGCTGACGGCTGGACGGTCACCCTGGAGGGCGAGCCGTCGGTGCAGCTGCACGGCATGACCCTGGCCAGTTACGAAAACGCGGCCGCGTGCAATATCGCCGATCATGTGCACGCCTCCGAGATCGCCACCGCTATGCAGGTGGTGAACTCCATCCCGGCGATCTGCGCCGCCGAAACCGGCATCCGGGGCACGTTCGAACTCGGCAACATTTATTCCGGCAACGGCATGCGTCACCTGCTAAGCGAGTCATTCCTATGAGCGTATCAAACAAGACCCTGATGGCAGCCTACGGCCCCTGGGCCCTCATCACCGGCGCCTCCGACGGCACCGGCGCCGCCTACGCGCGCCGCCTGGCCGCGGCCGGCCTGAACCTGGTACTGATCGCCCGTCGCGCGGAACCACTGGCGGCGCTCGCCGCCGAAGTGGAGACGGAGCACGGTGTGGCCACGCGCTGCGCCTCCGTTGACCTGGCCCAGCCTGGCGCGGTCGACGCGGTGATGGCAGCGGCGGAAGGGCTCGAGATCGGCCTGTTCGTGGCCAACGCCGGTGCCGACCCCAACGGCTCGCAGTTCCTGGCGGCGCCCTTCGACGCCTGGCATGCACTCCTGCGCCGCAATGTGCTGACGGTGGCGGACTGCGTCTACCGCCTGGCACCGCCCATGCGTGACCGGGGGCGGGGCGGTATCATCATCCTCTCTTCCGGCGCGGCGCTGGCCGGCCAGCCCGGCGGCGCCATCTACTCGGGCACCAAATCGTTCCAACTCAACTTCTGCGAGTCTCTGTGGTGTGAATTGCGCCCCAGCGGCGTCGATGTGCTGTGCGGCGTCTGCGCGGCCATGGACACACCCTCGTTGCGGCAACTGCTCGCCGAGCACGGCAAGGAGCCGCCGCCCCTGCTGCAGCCCGATGCGGTGGTCGAGGAGCACCTGGCCGCGCTCGGCAATAAGCCGGTGCACATCTCACCCTACATGGGCAATGACGAGGACATGCTCGCGGTCGAGAAGCAGCGGCTCGAGCACGTGTTGTTCGTGGAAGAGGCGACGAAGGCTTTCTATGGTTAGTGTGATGCAACTGCGTGGTGATGCCCGCACGTGAACCCGGAGGTCGACAATTTTGCCGCGGTGACGCAGAAGCCCGCCCTGGTGATGGGTGGCAGCGGATTCGTCGGCAGCCATATCGCCCGGCTGCTCGCGGAGCGGGGCCGGGCCGTGCGCGTGATGCTGCGCCCGACCAGCGACACGCGGGCACTCGAGGGAGTGACCTGCGAACGTGTCAATGGCGATGTCTCCGACGTTGCTTCGCTGCGCGCGGCGATGCGCGGCTGCGGCACGGTGTTCTACTGCGTGGTGGACACGCGCGCCTGGCTTACCGATCCCGCGCCGCTGTATCGCACCAACGTGGAGGGACTGCGCAACGCGCTGGACGCCGCCCTGGATGAGGGTGTCGGGCGCTTCGTGTTTACCAGCAGCATCGCCACGACCGGCCGGCGCAAAGCGGGCGCGGTCAGCGAAGCCGATGCGTTCAACTGGTGGGACGTGGCGCCGGACTACATCAGGAGCCGCGTGGAGGCGGAGAACCTGCTGCTCGAATACTGCCGTGAGCGGCAATTCCCCGGCATCGCACTTTGTGTGGCCAACACCTACGGCCCTCGTGACTACCAGCCCACGCCCCACGGGCAACTGCTGTGGCAGGCGGCCACCGGCAACGGCATGGCGATGGGCTGCTCCGCGCCCACGGTGGATATCCGCGACGCGGCAGAGGCCGCTCTTCTGGCCGAGCGTTTCGGTCGCGCCGGCGAGCGCTACATCGTCGCCAGCGATTTCCTGAGCCAGCGTGATCTCTACACCATGGCCGCCGCGGAACTCGGCAAGAAGCCCCCGCGCACGCTCAGCATGAAGTTGCTGTACGCCATGGCCGCGGTGAATGAATTTTTCGCCAGGCTCACCGGCCGCAAGGACTTCAAGCTGCGCCGCGACTCGCTGTTCCTGGCGGAGGTGTTCGGCCCGCTGGACAACAGCAAGATCATCGATGAACTCGGCTGGCAGCCGCGGCCGATCGCACAGACGGTGCACGACGCCGTGGCGTGGTTCAGTGCACATAATTCCCCGAAACGTATCAGCGAACAGGTGACAGTATGAAAGTGGCGTATATCGGCCTCGGTTCCATGGGTGGCGACCAGGCCCGGCAGATCGCGAAGAGCGAGCACGACCTCACGGTCTTCGATGTTTTCGAGGTCGCCAGGGAGAAATTTCGCGACCTTGCCACCGTTGCCGATAGTACCGAGGCGGCCGTTGCCGACGCGGAAATCGTGCAGGTCTGTGTGCGCGATATGCAGCAGGTCGAGGACGTGTTGTTCAACGCCGGTAACGTAGCAGCGGCGGCCCCGCCGGGCACGTTGATCATATTGCACAGCACGATCGACGTGGACAGCGTGCAGTCACTGGCCGCACGGTTGGCGGAACAGGGCCTCAAGCTGGCGGACGCACCGGTAACCCGGACGGCGCCAGACGCCCAGGGTCGCTTCGTCCTGACCATGTTCGGCGGCGACGCCGAATCCTTCGAGCGGGCGCAGCCTGTACTGCAGACCTTCTCCACCGGTGTGCTGCACGTCGGCGAGTGCGGCGCGGCGATGGCCCTGAAGATCGCCAACAACATGATGACGTGGACGCAACTGGTGATCGGCGACCTGGTCTACCAGATGGCCGCCGAGCACGGCATCAACTGGGACCACGTCAAAGCGGTCACGAAGGCCAACGGCAACCTCACGCCCGTGACCGAGGCGTTTCTCGGCGGCTCCCGATCCAACCGGGAGAACCTCAGCGCAGAGCAGTGGGAGTTCGTCGTCAGCCAGGCGGGCATCGGCGAGAAGGATCTCGCACTTGCGATCGATGCGTGCGGGCAGGGCGGCATCGATACCCGCATGATGCAGGTGGCGCGCGAACTGCTGCGCGGCGCCATGACCGGCGAACAGGCCGGGTAAAAAAGGAGAGCACTATGCGAGCCGCGATTCTCGAACAGGGCCGGATCCACGTCGGCGACTTCCCGGACCCGACGCCCGGACAGGGTCAGGTGGTGGTGCGCACACACCGCTGCGCACTGTGCGCCTCCGACGCGCACTTCCTAACCTCCGGCCACACCATCGTGGAACGGTCGCAGAAGAACAACGGCCCCTACGCGAGGGTCGATCTCAGCAAACCCATCGTCATGGGCCATGAGTATGTCGGCGAGATTGTGGACTACGGGCCGGGCAGCAAGCGCCCGCTGCCGGTCGGCACGACGGTGACGGCTATTCCCGGCGTGCGCATGGGCGACAGCTTCGGCATCGTCGGCTACTACCACGAGTGCCCCGGCGGTTACGGCGAGTACATGCTGCTCGACGAGGACCTGCTGCTGGAAGTGCCCCCCGAACTCGACCCGGACCTCGCCGCGCTCATCGAACCGCTGGCGGTGGGTATCGAGCACGCGCGGGCGGGCAGCGTGGTCGGCGGTGAGATCCCGCTGGTCATCGGCTGCGGCGCCATCGGCCTCGGTGTTATCGCCGGACTGAAAATACAGGGCGTGGCGCCCATCGTCGCCTGCGACTTCGACCCCGGGCGGCGCGAACTCGCGCGCACCATGGGCGCCGACGTCGTCATCGACCCGCGCGAGGTGTCGCCCTACGCGCCCCACCCGGACCTCGGCGGCATGCCGCCCAACGTGGTCTACGAGTGCGTCGGCAAGGCGGGCATCATGAACCAGATCGTCGACGAGATTACCTTTGGCGGGCGTATCGTCATGGGCGGCTACTGCCTGGACCCCGAGGAGATCTACGTGCCGACGGCGCAGAACAAGCGCCTGCACATCCACTTCGCGGGCGGCGAGATGCCCGAGGACATGATCGCCGCGCGCGACGCCATCGTCGAGGGCGCCGTCGACCTGCGCCCCTGGCTGGGGGAGGGCATCGGCCTGTCCCAGATCGAGGACTCGCTCAAGGCCATGGCCGACCCCTCCGAACCCATTCGCCGGGTGGTGGACCCGACGAAGCTGTAAGCGGTTTCGGGACTGCCGAAACATTGACGAAAGAGCTGGAGCGATCACCATGCTGAAACTGATCTACCTCGCCCGGCGCAAGCCGGGGTTCACGCAGGATGAATTCGTGCGCCGCTGGCGTCGGCACGGGGCGCTGGGCATGTCCCAGCCGTTCTGGCGTTTCGCCCTCGGCTACGTGCAGGCCGAGCCGATACGGCCCGCTCCGAGCGACGGCGTTTCCGAGGACTACGACGCCGTGGCCTGCTACATGGTGCGCGACGAGATGTTCACGGGTATGACCGACGAAGACATGCCCGGCGCCATGGCCATGGCGGAAGACGAGTTGGAGACGTTCTCCGGCCCTATCCCACAAGTGTCACTGTGGGTGAGCGAGGAGCACGTCAAGCCGGGCGCACTGGGCGGCATCACCGCGTTCCTGTTCTGCGCGGACAAGGCTGCGGCGCGCGCGCTGGCCAACGAGGCGGGCGGGATCGACGCACTGCATCGCGTGGTGCTCAACCTGCGCGACGACAAAGCGGGCGGCCCCGAGGCCAACACGCTGCCTTTTTCGGCCGTCGTTGAGTTTGCGGCGTCGGGCGTCGAGGCGCTGCGAGGTGCCATGGATAGACTCGACGCCGCGGCCCGTGCCGACGTCGCGATGGTCACGCGCGAGGCTGTGCTGTGGGACAGGCTGGCGTAGAGATCAACCTGTATCACCTCAAATCCAGTTCCAGACAAGGAAGCAGGCTCATGTTACGTATCGTGCAATGGACCACCGGTAATGTCGGGCAGCGCGCTGCCCGGGCGGTCATCGAAAACCCCGGCCTGGAACTGGTCGGCTGCTATGCCTGGTCGCCGGACAAGGTCGGCGTCGACGTGGGCGAA
>JAUIEP010000139.1 GCA_030428835.1 Gammaproteobacteria bacterium
GATGAGATCGCACAGCTGCAGGCGGCCATCGCCGCCGAGTTTGTGATCGGGCCGCACCTGCTGCTGCCGCTGCTCATCATGCTGGGCCTCGTGTACAAGCGCACGCCGGCGTATCCGGCGATCATCGTCAGCGCATTGGTCGGCGCGCTGTTCGCGGTGCTGTTCCAGGTGGAGGCGGTGCAGCGCCTGGCGCCCGCCACGGCAGGCGCTTTCGGCTTGCTGAAGGGCGTCTGGATCGCACTGTTCAACGGGTACTCCTCCGACAGCGGCAACGCGTTCCTCGATGCGCTGCTGAGCAAGGGCGGAATGAGCAGCATGCTGAACACCGTGTGGCTCATCGTCTGCGCACTGGGCTTCGGCGGCGCGCTCGAGCGCGTGGGCATCCTGCGCTACCTGCTGGAGCTCGCCCTCAGGGGTGTGAAGACCGCGGGCGGGCTTATCGCGACCACGGTGCTGACCTGCTTCGGCACCAACATCCTCGCGGCCGACCAGTTCATCGCGGTCGCTCTGCCCGGGCGCATGTACAAGGAGGCCTATGAAAAGCAGGGACTGTCGCCGCTGAACCTGTCGCGCACGCTGGAGGACTCGGCCACGCTGACCTCGGCCCTCATACCCTGGAACACCTGCGGGGCCTACATGGCGGCGACGCTGGGCGTGGCGACCTTCGCCTACGCGCCCTTCGCGTTCTTCAACCTCTGCTGCCCGTTCATCGCCATCCTCTATGGCTACGGCCGGTTCGCGTTGAAACCGCTCGAGTCCGACGCCGCCGCGGCCAGCGCAGAATCGTGATCGACCTCGAGGCACTGTGGGATTTCCCCGCGCCCCATGAGATGCACACGCGCGTGCTCGACGCCGACATGGACGGCCTCAACCACACCAACAACACGGTGTACGTGAAGTGGTGCGAGCAGACGGCCTGGGCGCACTCGGTGGCGCTGGGGCTGGATCTCGAGGTCTATCGCCGCCTCGACCGCGCGATGGCGATCACGCGCAGCGAATTCGATTACCTCGCGGCGTCCCGCGCCGGCGACGATATCGCGGTCGGCACCTGGATAGTGGACTGGGACGGGCGCCTGACCATGCGGCGGCGCTTCCAGGCGATTCGCAAGACCGACGGCGCCACGCTGCTGCGGGCCGCCATGCAGTTCGCCTGCATAGAACTCAGCACGGGTCGGCCGCGACGCCTGCCAAAGGAGTTCATCGAGGGCTACGGCCCGGCGGTGCTGGACACGCGATAGTTGCCACAGGCATGAGCCGCATCAATGTTTGGGCCGCGGGAATGGCCTAGATTCACAGGGTAGATTGGGAAAGTATGCAGGGAGAAAACTGATGGCCGCCCCCGCGAAGACCGCAGAAAGCAAGACCAATGCCCGGGCGAAGCCCGGGCCGAAGGCGAAAGCAAAGGCAAAAGCAAAGGCAAAGGCAAAGCCACGCGCGAAAGCCGGGTCGCGAACAAAGGCAAAGGGCGCACCGAAGAAAAAGGCCGCCAAGGGGCCGCGCTCGCAGGGCAAGCCGCAGGCGGGCGATCGCGCCGGCGCCAACGCCCGGCAGCCTGCCGCGACATCCGGCGCCGCCGCGCCGATGATCGAGGCGCTGCGCGCTGAGCACCGCCACATGGCGAACGTCATGCAGCTCTTCGAGGAACAACTCGTCGCCATCGAGCGCGGCGACCTCGTGAACCCGCACGTGGTGTACGAGATCATGGACTACATGATCACCTGGCCGGACCGCTTCCACCACCCGCGCGAGGATCTCATCTACGCCCGTGTTGCCGAGCTGGACGCACACGCGGGCGACGAAGTCGACACGTTGCAGCGCGACCACGACCGCACCGCCGAGCGCGGCAGGGAAGTCCTGCACGAGATCGAGCGCTGGCGCGCCGGCGCGGTAACGGGCGAGGTGGTCGTGGAAGAAGGCCGCGGCTATATCGCGCACATCCACGAGCACATGAATCTCGAGGAGCAACTGGTCTTTCCGCATATCGAGCAGGTCCTGTCCCTGCAGGACTGGCGCGAACTCGCAGAGGACGACCGGCTGCAGGCCCTGGCGGCGCCGATCTTCGGGCCGCGGATCCAGCGCGAGTTCCGCAACATGGCGCGCAAGCTGCGCCGCAGCGTGCGGCGCACCGTGGAACAGGGCGTACTGACCGAGTGGGTGGGCATCGACTCGTTCATGGAGTCGGTGGAAGTGGTGTCGATGGCCTTCGAGTCGGCGCGGGACATAACCGCCGATCACGTGCGCACCGGGTTCGAGGACGCGATCGATATCTTCCTCGAGGCCCCCGCGCGGTCACCGCTGCGCGTCAGCGTGAACAACACGCGCGTCGGTATGCGCATCCTCGGCGATGTGCTGAGTATCTCGCGCGAGACTATCCAGGACCTCGCCCGCGTCAACCGTGAGCGGCAGGATCGACTGCGTCTGCTGCATCGCTGACCAGCGCCGCGCTGGTCTGCGCCTCGCGAAACTGCAGGCGGGCCAGGCGCGCGTAGAGGTCGCAACTCTCGAGTAGTTCCGTGTGCGTGCCCGTCGCGACCAGCCGCCCGCGGTCCAGCACCGCGATGTTGTCCGCGTGCAGGATGGTGGACAGGCGGTGCGCGATGATCACGGTGGTGCGCCCGCGCATCAGTTCCTCCAGTGCGAGCTGTACCTTGTGTTCGCTCTCGGTGTCCAGCGCTGAGGTGGCCTCGTCCAGCAGCAGGATCTCCGGGTCGTTGAGGATGGCGCGGGCCAGGGCGATGCGCTGGCGCTGTCCGCCGGACAGGCGCACGCCCTGCTCGCCGAGATGGCTGCGGTAGCCCTCGGGCAGGTCGCTGATGAAGTCGTGCGCGTGGGCCGCGCGCGCCGCGGCGAAGACCTCCTCGTCCGTGGCGTCCAGCTTGCCGTAGGCGATGTTGTAGCGCACGTCCCCGGTAAACAGCGCCGGCTGCTGCGGCACGAGTGCGATGTGTTCCCGCAGGTCGTTCAGGGTCAGGTCGCGTATGTCGACGCCACCGAGCAGGATGCTGCCTTCCTGCGGGTCGTAGAAGCGTTGCAGCAGTTCGAAGACCGTCGACTTGCCCGCTCCCGAGGGGCCGACCAGCGCGAGGCTTTTGCCCGCCGGTATGTCGAGCGTGAAGTCCGCGAGGGCCTTCTGGGCAGGCCGTGTCGGGTAGCAGAACGTCACGTGGTCCATGCGCAGTTCGGGCTTTGCGGCGGTGGGCAGTTTGCGCGGCTCGTCCGGATCGGTAATGAGGCTCGGTGTGTTGATGAGTTCCACCAGGCGATCCGCGGCACCCGCGGCGCGCATGAGTTCGCCCCACACTTCGGATACGGTGGCGAAGCCCATGCCCACCATCACGGCGTAGAAGACGAAAGCGCCCAGTTCACCGGCGCTCATGCGCCCGGTGATGACGTCCTGCCCGCCCGTCCACAGCATGCTGGACATGCCCACGAACAGCATGAGCAGCGCTCCGCACACCAGCAGCGCGCGCTGTCGGATGCGCCGCCGCGCGATGCCGAAGGCGTTTTCGACCTCGCGGTCGAAGGATGCCGTCTCGAAGCTCTCGCGGGTGTAGCTCTGCACCACGCGAATATGCTGGATGACCTCGCCCGCGTAGCTGCCAACGCTGGCGATGCTCTCCTGGCTCTTGTTCGCGAGGTTGCGCACGCGGCGGCCGAAGAACAGTATCGGCAGCAGTATGAGCGGCACACCCACGGCGATGATCAGGCTGAGCTTCAGGTTGGTGATGAACATCATCACCAGCGCGCCGGTCGTGGTGAGACTGGAGCGCAGCGCCATGCTGAATGAGGAACCGATGATGGTCTGCAGCAACGTGGTGTCGGTGGTCAGGCGCGACATGATCTCGCCGGAGCGGTTGGATTCGAAGTAGCCGGGGTGCAGGCGCACAATATTCTCGAACACCGCGGTGCGAATGTCTGCGCTCACGCGCTCGCCCAGCCAGGAGACGAGGTAGAAGCGGATGAACGTGCCCACCGCCATGGCCGCACCGATCAGCACCAGGAAGTCGAGGGCCTGGCGCAGCGCCTCCTCGGTGCCGCCGCCGAAGCCGTCGTCTATGAGTACCTGCAGGCCGCGGCCGAGAAACAGCGTGGCGCCGGCGGTGAACACCAGCGCGCACGCCGCCGCCAGCAGGCGCAGCTTGTAGTTCAGCAGGTGCTGCAGCACCGGCTTCAGCGAGTGCAGCCCCCGTTTTCGCGTGCCGCTTGGCTTTTCGGTGCGCTTGTCGGTGTGCTTATCCATTTCTTATCGCGTGGCTCTTTTGAATCGCGCCGCTCGTGGGTATTGCGTGACCCTGGCTCAACAGAATTGACCGGCGGGCATTTCCCGCAGCGGTGGGCCGTCGGCAGGCGCCCGGCATGCTAGTGTAATTGCTGGGTTGTACGATTGGTATTAAGGGAAAGTAAGGCATGGGAGACAGGTTCAGGGACAAGGTCGTCATTGTCACCGGCGGCAGCCGAGGGCTGGGCAGGGCGATCTCCATCGGCTTCGCCGCCGAGGGCGCCAGCGTGGTGGTGGCCAGCCGCAAGGCGCAAAGCTGCCAGGCGGTTGTGGATACCATCGAGGCGGCAGGCGGCACGGCCATCGCGGTGGCGACACACATGGGCAGGCTCGAGGACATCGACAACCTCATCGAGGCGAGCTATGCCGCCTTCGGCCGGGTCGACATCCTGGTCAATAACGCCGGCATCAACGTGGCCTTCGGTCCACTGTCCGATATCGCTCCCGCAGCATTCGACAAGATGATCGACGTGAACCTGAAGGGCCCCTGGTACCTCTCTTCGCGAATAGCGCCGCGCATGGGCGAACACGGCGGCGGCGCTATCATCAACTTCCTCTCGGTGGCCGCGCTGTCCACGCCGGCCTTCTCCGGGATCTACGCGGCGACCAAGGCGGCGCTGAAGGCGCTGACCGAGGTGGGCGCCCAGGAGTGGGCGCAATGGAACATTCGCGTCAACGCGCTCGCGCCGGGCAGCTACCACTCCGATCTCACCGACGGCGCCATCGAGGCGATCCCGGGTTACGGCGAGGGCATGGTGAACGCGGCGCTCATTCCGCGGGTGGCGGAGACCGAGGAGATCCTGAACCCGGTGTTCTACCTGGCGGACGAGGCGTACACCACGGGCATCACCCTGGTGGCGGACGGGGGGCTGATGGCGAAGCGCTAGTCGACGCTGACCGTGCGGTCCCGCGCCCACGCGCGCAGGCTGTCTATCGATTCCCTGCGCACCACGGAGAGCGGCCGCGTCTGGACAATCTCCGCGAGCACGTGACTTCTCTGCGGCGGACCGTCCTGGGCGTGCGCGCGAAAGCACGCGGAAACGACCGCCTGCTCGATTTCCGCGCCGGAAAAACCGTCGGTAGCGGCAACCAGCGCGGCCACGTCCTGGGCGGAAAGCGTTAGTCCACGCTTGCCCGCGTGCAACTCCAGGATGGCCTTGCGTGCTTCCTCGGCGGGCAGGTCGACGAAGAAAATCTCATCCACACGGCCCTTGCGCATCAGTTCGGGCGGCAGGCTCTCGATATCGTTGGAAGTGGCAACCACGAAGACCCGCGCGGTATTTTCCGCCATCCAGGTGAGCAGGGTGCCGAGGATCCGCGACGAGGTGCCGGTGTCGTCCCGCTGGCCCGATATGGCCTTCTCGATTTCATCCACCCACAGCACACAGGGGGCCAGCACTTCCGCGAGTTGCAGCGCCTCGCGCACGTTGCGCTCGCTCTCGCCGATGTACTTGTTGAACAGTGCGCCCATGTCGAAACGCAACAACGGCACACCCCAGGCGCCGGCCACGGCCTTCGCCGCGAGGCTCTTGCCACAGCCCTGGATGCCGACGAGCAGCAGGCCCCGCGGAATGTCTTCTGCGCTCAGCCGGGCTTCACCGGTGAAGAAGGGCCGGCGTATCTCGAGCCAGGACTTCAGGTTGCCGAAGCCGCCTACATCCGCGAAGTCGTTGGTATCGAATTCGAAGCGCAGCGCGCTGCTGTCTGACAGCATGCGGTACTTCGCCTGGGTGATCGCGTCCACGTCGCTGTCGGTTATCGCATCGTCGTCGTAGATCGCGCCGTGGATCAGCCTGCGCACGTCCGACTCCGTCAGGCCCACCAGGTTCTGGATAAGCAATTCGACAGTGCGTCGATCCGACTTGATCTTCCCCGCCTTGTTCGCGCTGTTCCAGTTCTTGATTTCCTCGGCGAGCATGCGCTTGATCTTCTTCTCGTCCGGTATGCTGATCTCGAAATGCGCGCTGAGGCGCCGGATCTCGGCCGGGACGTCGACCGCGTGGCTGACCAGCACCAGTTTCACCGGGTTGCGTGTGTGGTCGTGCGCGATCTCCTTGACCATGCGCACGACCAACGGATTCGTGAGGAAGGTGTGAAAGTCGGGCAGCAGGACGATGCCCGAATTTATGTTCTCCTTGATATGCCGGAGGGCTGCCTCCGGGGCGCTCGTGTCGGCGTCTTCCGCGCTGGCCTGCTTCTCCATGCCTTCGACGGTCCAGTGACTGGATGATTTCTCCAGCGCATGCTGCAGTCCGCTGATCGCGCTCCAGATGTACAGTGGACCATGGCGATAACTCTTGCGGATGACACCGTGGAGTACGTCGATCACCCGCTGCTCATCATGCGTTTCGACAATGATGATGGGGAAATTGGAATGCAGTAGCTGCGTGAAGTTGGCCTGGTCCCTTGGCATCGCCCGATGTCCCCTGGTTCAGTTGTCGCGCGGGATGCCGGCTACGAGTCGGCCTGTTCCCCTTTGCCTCCCCGGGAGAGCGACACCCTGCCCAGGTAGACGCCCGCCTCGAACAGCAGCCACATGGGCAACGCGAGCAGCGATTGCGAGATCACGTCCGGTGGTGTCAGCAGCATGCCGAACACGAAGCAGCCGACAATAATATACGGCCGTTTCCTCGCGAGATCATCCGGCGTGGTCATGCCGGTCCAGATCATCAGCAGCGCCGCGATCGGTATCTCGAAGGCCACGCCGAAGGCGAAGAACAGCTTGAGCACGAAGTTCAGGTAGCTGTTGATGTCCGTCATGATCGTGATGCCCTCGGGCGCCACCGAGGTGAAGAACGCGAAGATCAGCGGGAACACCACGAAGTAGGCGAAGGCGGCGCCCAGGTAGAACAGTGCGACGCTGGACGCGAGCAGGGGAATTGCCAGGCGCTTCTCGTGCTTGTACATGCCCGGCGCGATGAAGCTCCAGGCCTGGTAGAGGATGTAGGGCATGGCCAGGAAGATCGCCGTGAACAGGGTCAGCTTGAACGGCGTGAGGAACGGCGAGGCCACCTCCGTGGCGATCATCGACGTGCCCTCGGGCAGGATCGCGCGCAGCGGTTCCGACACGAACGCGTAGATATCGTTGGCGAAGGGGAACAGGCAGATGAACATGACCAGCACGGCCAGCAGCGAGCGCAGCAGTCTGTCGCGCAGCTCGGTGAGGTGCGCCACCAGGGGCATCGGCTGGTCGGTGCTGTCCTCTTTGCTCATTCGCCTGTTGTCTTGTCAGGTGTTGCTTCCGGCGCCTGGGCCTTGTCCGCGACGGACTCGGCGAGTTTACCGGCGGAGTCCTTCACGTCCCGCGCGATGGCCTGGGTGTCGTCCCTGAATTGTTCGCCGGTCTTCTTGAGGTCCTGCATGACCTGGTCGTTGTGCAGTTCCTGCTGCACCTCGGCCTTGATCTCGTTGAAGCCGCGGCGGATACGGTTGAGCCACAGGCTGGCTGTGCGCACCGCGCCCGGCAGTCGCTCGGGGCCGATCACCAGGAGTGCCACGATCCCGATGATGACCAGTTCGGCGAACCCTATGTCGAACATGGCGGGTTACTGGGGTTTTTTGTCCTGCTCGGTGCCGTCGGGGGATGCCTCCTCGGGCGCGTCCCCGGCGGGCTTGTCGTCGTCCGACATGCTCTTGCGGAAGCCCTTCACCGCGCTGCCCAGGTCGGACCCGAGGGTGCGCAGGCGCTTCGTGCCGAACAGCATGATCACGATGGCGAGGATGATGAGAAGTTGCCAGATGCTGATGCCGCCTATGCCCATTTTCTTTACTCCTGTTCCGACTGCTCTATGGAACGTCCGCTGAATTGTCGTTTGTCACCAGGCTTTTTGCGCTGCCCGCATTACGGCCCGCGTTGGCTCCGGATTCCCGCTGTCGCGGGGATGACGCTACACGGGCGCCTAACTGGCTGATCTCGAGGCCTTCTCTTCGTGGCCGGAGGTGCCGAAGCGTTGCTCCAGTACGGCCAGCACGTCGTCAATACTCATGTCCAGGTGTGACAGCAATACCATGTTGTGAAACAAAAGATCCGCGACCTCCGCCGCCAGGGCCTGCCGGTCGCCGCCCTTGCCCGCGTCTTTCGCCGCCAGGATGACCTCGGTCGCTTCCTCGCCGACTTTCTCCAGTATCTTGTTCAGCCCCTTGTCGTGCAGGCTGGCGACGTAGGAGGACTCCGGGTCCGCGCCCCTGCGCTCGGCGAGTATCGCGGTCAGTTGTTGTAGTACATCGCTCACGGTGCGTTCCCGTAAATCTCGTCCGGGGATTTGATGACATCTTCCGTTACCTGCCAGCCGCCGTCCTGCAGGCGCTGGAAGAAACAGTGGCGCCGGCCGGTGTGGCAGGCGATGCCGCCGAGTTGCTCCACTTTCATCAACACGGTGTCGCGGTCGCAGTCGATGCGCAGCTCCCTGAGCTGTTGCACGTGGCCCGACTCCTCGCCCTTGCGCCACAGCGCGTCGCGGGAGCGCGACCAGTAGATGGCGCGGCCCTCCTCGATGGTGCGTGCCAGCGCCTCGCGATTCATCCAGGCGAGCATCAACACCTCGCCGGACTCGGCGTCCTGGGCGATGGCGGGCACGAGGCCGTCCTCGTTCCACTGGATGTCGTTGAGAAGTGCGCCTGGATCAGTCATGGCTTTTGTCCCTGGTCGGCCATTATGGCACAGGGACCGGCCCTCTAATATGTTCAGCCGCCCCGCGGCCAGAGAAGTGTGACCCCGATAGCACCCAGCAACCAGCTCGCGGCGGGCACCTGGCCAAGGAATCCGCTGGCGCCGGGAACGGCCAGCACCGCACCCGCCACGCAGGCCAGGCCCGCCAGGATATGCCGCTTCTGGCGGGCGCGCCGCGCGGCTTGCGCCTCGCGCTCGCGCAGTGCGATCGCCTTGCGCTCGGCGAGTGAGCCGTGTTCGCGCACCTGCTGCAGGTTCTCCAGCACGACGTCGGGGAGGTTCGGCAGCTGCTCGAGCCAGGACGGCGCGTGGCGTTGCAGGCGCCTGAACACCGACTGGGGCGAGTAACGCTGCTGCAGCCAGTCCTCCAGGTAGGGCTGTGCCGTGTCCCACAGGTTGAGTTCGGGGTAGAGCTGGCGGCCGAGGCCCTCGATATTCAACAGGGTCTTCTGCAACAGCACCAGCGAGGGCTGTATCTCCATGTCGAAACGCGCGGCGGTCTGGAACAGGTACACCAGCAGCTGGCCGAAGGAGATCTCGCTGATCGGGCGCTCGAAGACCGGCTCGCAGACGGCGCGCATGGCCGACTCGAAATCCTGCACGCGGGTATCGGGCGGCACCCAGCCGCACTCCACGTGTAGCTGGGCCACCTCGCGGTAGTCGCGGCGGAACACGCCGAGCAGGTTGCGGCCGACGTAGTACAGGTCCTCGTCCGACAGGCTGCCCACGATGGCGCAGTCCACGGCGATGTAGGTCGGGTCCGCGGGGTCGGTCGCGTCCACGAAGATGTTGCCGGGGTGCATGTCGGCGTGGAAGAAGCTGTCGCGGAACACCTGGGTGAAGAAGATCTCCACGCCGCGCTCGCCGAGCACCTTCAGGTCGGTGCCCCGCGCCCGCAACGCGTCGATGTCGGTCACGGGGATGCCATGGATCTTCTCCATGGTGAGCACCTCGTGGCAGGTGTAGTCCCAGTACACCTGCGGCACGTACACGAGCTTGCTCCCCTCGAAGTTGCGCCGTAGCTGGCTGGTGTTCGCCGCCTCGCGGGCGAGGTCCAACTCGTCGAGTATGACCAGCTCGTAGTCGGCCACCACCTCCACCGGGCGCAGCCGGCGACCCTGCGGTACGTAGCGGGCCACGAGCTTCGCCAGGGTGAACATGAGTGCGATGTCCTGGCGGATGACCGGCTCGATATCCGGCCGCACCACCTTGACCACGACTTCCTCGCCCGAGTGTAGCGTCGCCTCGTGCACCTGGGCCACGGAGGCGGACGCCATGGGCGTCGCCTCGAACCGCGCGAACAGTTCGTCCACGCGCTTGCCCAGGGATTGTTCGACGATGGCGACGGACTGTTCCTGGGGGAAGGCGGGCACGTCGTCCTGCAGCCGCGCGAGTTCGTCCGCGATGTCCTCCGGCAGCAGGTCGCGGCGCGTGGAGAGCATCTGCCCGAACTTGATGAATACCGGCCCGAGTTCCTCGAGTGCCCGCCGCAGCCGCTCGCCGCGGGGCATGTCCGGCGCCTGGTGCAGACGCCAGGGCCCGAGCGCGAGCGCGGCGCGGGGCAGGGCGGGCAGCCGCTCGCGGTCGACGAACTCGTCGAGGCGGTACCTGCCCACGGTGCGCAGGATCGTGACGAGACGAACGAGCCGCGACACCGCCTAGGCGCCCTCGCCGAGGATGCGCTTGCGCAGGCGCGCGATGCGCGAGTCCAGCCGCTCGACGCGCTGCGCGAGTTCGCGCACGTCGCTGTAGAAGTCCTCGAGCTCCAGTCTGGGCGGCGTCAGGCGCGCCTCCTCGTGGAGGAACTCGCTCAGCTGCCGGTTGAGGCTGTGCGCCGCCTGGCGCCCCCAGCTGAAGCCCTGGCGCAGCACCTGGGCGAGCTGGTGGCCGGCGACGTCGCCCAGGGCGTCCACCAATGGCGCCTCCCAGTCGATGTCAACGGAAGCAAGTATCTTCTGCAGTTCGATCAGCGCTCCGCTCTCGCCCTCAAGTTCCAGCCCGCCGTTGATGAGCGTCGCGGTGGGGTCCTCACTGGCGGCGAGCTCGGCGAAGTCGGAGGCCTCGCCGCGCACGCGCGTGGTCACCGCGCCCTCGTGGCTGCCGGCCAGGCGCACGCCGTCGGCGCCGGGGTAGAGGTAGACCTCGAGGTCCGGCGTGGTGCAGTGCAGGGCGAAGACCTTGTCCTGCAGCGAGCCCAGCCGCGCGCGACTTTCCGGCGCCAGCCGCAGCGCGCGGTTGATACCCGCTTCCAGCGCGGCGAGCGCCGCGGTGTGCAGCGTGGGATCGTGCGCGTTGGGCATGTTACGCCTTGAAGCCCCGGTGCAGCGCGACCACGCCGCCGGTCATGTCGTGGTAATCGCAGTTCACGAAGCCCGCGTCTTCCATCATCCCCTTCAGCGTGTCCTGGTCGGGGTGTACGCGGATGGACTCGGCCAGGTACTGGTAGCTGTCCGCGTCGTTCGCCACCAGCTTGCCGATGCGCGGGATGATGTTGAAGGAGTAGGCGTCGTAGGCGCGGCTCAACAGTTCGTTGCGCGGCTTGGAAAATTCGAGCACCAGCAACCTGCCGCCGGGCTTGAGCACGCGCAGCATGGAGCGCAGCGCCATGTCCTTGTCCGTCACGTTGCGTAGCCCGAACGCGATGGTGATGCAGTCGAAGCTGTCGTCGGGGAAGGGCAGGTGTTGCGCATCCGCCTGCACAAATTCGAGGTTACCCATGTAGCCGTGGTCGAGCAGCTTGTCGCGGCCCACCTGCAGCATGGAATCGTTGATGTCCGCCAGCACCACGCGGCCTTCAGCGCCGACGATGCGGGAGAACTGCGCCGCGAGGTCGCCGGTGCCGCCCGCGATGTCGAGGATCTGGTGGCCCTTGCGCGCGCCTGACATCTCGATGGTGAAGCGCTTCCAGATGCGGTGGATGCCGCCGGACATCAGGTCGTTCATCAGGTCGTAGCGCGAGGCCACGGAGTGGAACACGTCCGCCACCCGGGCCGCCTTTTCCTCGGTCGGCACCTGTCGGTAGCCGAAGTGGGTGGTGTCTTTGTCGCTCATTGTGCGGCCCTTGTCGGTGGCTGGTCATTATAGCCGCCGGGGGCGGGAGAAACAGTGCGTTTTGTTGTGGGGTGGATATCGTGAGGGCTGCCGGGCTTTTGGTTTGGTGGCTTGAGTGATACCCGGGCACCGCGGCGTCGCGAAAGTTCCGGCGAGGCGAGAAAAGCAGCCTCGCCAGAACTTTCACGCCACCGCGTCGCCCTACCCGTGTGCTTTACGTCACTATCCAACGGGTGGCGGGTTCTTTCTCTCCGTTGGCCGGCGCGCGAGCGGCCGAATTCCCTGCCTGAAAACGCGGCCCTCCGGGCTGCCCTCAGTCGGTCGCGAGCCCTGCGGTCTCGCTCCACTCCCTCGGCACGTTTTGAACAGCAGGGAATTCGACCGCTCGCGCGCCTGGTGGTAGTGAATAGAGCGACATCGTCGTCCCCGCGAAGGCGGCGGTCCGACGTCTCAAGACCCAGTGACCTTGCCCGCAGAACCGAAGCTAATGCTTCAGGACGATATAAGGCCCCGAGCCGCGATATCTCTTCGCGTAGCCGTCAGGGAGGCACCGAGGGAGTGGAGGGAGACTCCGCAGGAGGCTCCCGACCGACGGAGGGCACCGCGGAGCGGGGCCGACAGCGAG
>JAUIEP010000004.1 GCA_030428835.1 Gammaproteobacteria bacterium
AGGAAGTTCGTGTCCAGGAACTGGTAGCCGACGAAACCGGCGGGTGTGTACTCGTTGTCGTCCAGTACGTCGATATCGACTGATGCCTCATAGGCTCCCGCCCCGAGGTAGAAGCCATCGGCCCGGGCCCCGGCACTGAGCACACAGGCCAGCACCAGCATCCAGATCGCGGCCAGGGGGCGCCACCGGGCCCGCAGTATCGTTGCTCGCATAGTCCTTTCTCCAACGTAGATTGGCTGTAGTGAATATCCGTGTCCCCGCGAAGACGCGCGTACCCCGTCCCGGCGGCGAGCCATGGCGATTGTAGACCATGTTCGGCACTGGCGAAGCATTGACCTTACCCAATGTGGTCTCTGGCGCGCCGGCGCCAGGCCGCCGCCGCCGGCGGCGAGGTTTGGGGCATCCTCGCGTATACTAGGCCCCTCGGTCCCCTCGTGCATGCGATACGGCACACCGGGGACGACATTGACCAGGCGCCCTATCCTATGCCCAAGAAAGGCAAGATTGCCGATCCCCACGCCGAGCGCGAGGCCGCGCGGTACGACAGGCCCATTCCCAGCCGGGAGGTGATTCTCGAACTGCTCCACAAGGCGAAGAAGCCGCTGCAGCAGAACAAGATCGCGAGCAAACTGGAACTGGCCGATCACGAGGAGGTGGAGGCGCTGGGCAAGCGCCTGCGCGCCATGGTGCGCGACGGCCAGCTGCTGATCGACCGCAAGGGCGCGTATTGCCTGGTGGAGCGCATGGACCTCATCCGCTGCCGCGTGCAGGGGCACCGCGACGGCTATGGCTTCGCGATGCGGCTGCCGCTGGGGCAGGCGGAGGGGGACGACATCTACCTCAGCGCGCGCCAGATGCACTTCGTGTTCGACGGCGACGAGGTCCTCGTGCAGGTCACGGGCGAGGACCGCCGTGGGCGCCTGGAGGGCAAGGTCGTGGAGGTGCTGGAGCGCGGGGTGAGCGTCGTGGTCGGGCGCTACCAGGAGGAGAGCGGCATCGGCTTCGTGGTGCCCGACAACCAGCGCATCGCGCAGCAGATACTGATCCCGCCGAAGGAGAAGGGCAAGGCGAAGTCGGGCCAGATCGTGACGGCCCGCATCACCGACTATCCCACGCGCAAGCTCGGGGCCAAGGGCAGCATCGAGGAGATTCTCGGCGACCACCTGGACCCGGGGCTCGAGATCGACATCGCCATCCGCGCCCACGGCATCCCGTACGAGTGGCCCGAGGCCGTCGTGGAGGAGGCGGGGCACCTGGAGGGTGAGCCGCGGGAGGCCGACAAGCAGTACCGCAAGGACCTGCGCAAGCTGCCCTTTGTCACCATCGACGGCGAGGACGCGAAGGACTTCGACGACGCCGTCTACTGCGAAAAGCGCCGCGGCGGCGGCTGGCGCCTGTGGGTGGCCATCGCCGACGTGTCGCACTACGTGCGCCCGGGCTCGGCGCTGGATGAGGAGGCCGCCAACCGCGGCAACTCGGTCTACTTCCCCGAGCGCGTCGTACCCATGTTGCCCGAGGCCCTGTCCAACGGGCTGTGTTCGCTGAAGCCGAAGGTCGATCGCCTCGCCATGGTGTGCGAGATGGACATCGGGATGGCGGGCAGTCTCGACAGCTATGTGTTCTTCGAGGCGGTCATACACTCCCACGCGCGCCTGACCTACACCCAGGTGGGCGAGGTGCTCGAACAGGGTCGCCACCCGAAGGTGCCGAAGGAGCGCGTGCCGGACCTGAAACGCCTGCACGCCCTGTACAAGGCCCTGCGCGCCGCGCGTGACAAGCGCGGCGCCATCGATTTCGAGACGGTGGAAACGCGCATCATCTTCGACGCGCAGCGCAAGATCGACGCCATCGTGCCCGTGCACCGCAACGACGCGCACAAGCTGATCGAGGAGTGCATGCTCTGCGCCAACGTGGCCACGGCGCGCTTTTTTGAAGCGGCGCAACTGCCCATCCTGTACCGCGTGCACGAGGGGCCGACGGCGGAAAAGCTCGCGGGCCTGCGCCAGTTCCTCGGCGAGCTCGGTCTCGACCTGCGCGGCGGCGACAAACCGTCGCCGCTGGACTACCAGCGCCTGCTGCAACAGGTGGCGGACCGCGACGATGCCCACGTGATCCAGACCATGCTGCTGCGTTCCCTGAGCCAGGCGGTGTACCAGTGCGACAACAAGGGGCACTTCGGCCTGCACTACGACGCCTACGCGCACTTCACCTCGCCCATCCGCCGCTACCCGGACCTGCTGGTGCACCGCGGCATTCGCCACCTGATCCGCAGCACGAGGAAGGTGGACGGGGTGCGGCGCATCAAGGGTGCGAAGGCGCTGCCCGCGAGGCACATCTTCCCCTACGATCCGCCCGCCATGGCGGCGCACGGCGAGCACTGCTCCGGCACCGAGCGCCGCGCGGACGACGCCACCCGCGACGTGGACGCCTGGCTCAAGTGCGAGTACCTGCAGGAGCACGTCGGCGAGGAGTTCGACGGCGTGATCGCCGCGGTCACCGGGTTCGGCCTGTTCGTGGAACTGAAAGACCTCTATATCGAGGGCCTCGTGCATGTCACCGCGCTGCCCGGTGACTACTACCATTTCGACAAGGCGCGCCAGCGCCTCACCGGGGAGCGCTCGGGCCGCAGCTTCCAGCTCGGCGGCGCCGTGCGGGTGCAGGTGGCGCGGGTTGATCTCGACGACAAGAAGATCGACCTGGAGCTGATCGACGCCAGCCCGCCGCGCAAGGCCAAGGGCGGCAAGTCGGACTCCGCGAAGCCGTCGAAGGGCGGCAAGGGCGCGAAAGGCAAGTCCGCGAAGAACGGGTCGGCGAAAAACAAGGCGCCCGGCAAGAAGGGGCGTCGCACCGGCATGCGCCGGCGGCACTGATGGCGGAGTGCGTGTACGGCCTGCACGCCGTGGCGAGCCTGCTGCGCAACCGGCCGCAGCAGGTGCAAAGGCTCCTCCTGCAGGCGGGCCGTCGCGATGGGCGCGTGGCGGAACTCGCGGAACTGGCCGACGGCGCGGGTGTGGCGGTGGAACGGTTGCCGCGGGCGGAACTCGACGCACTCGTGGACGGCCGCCACCAGGGCGTCGTTGCCGAGGTGGCGGCCGCGCGCGCCACCGGCGGCGAGTCGCGCTGGTCGGAGCAGGAGCTGCTCGAGCGGCTCGCGGACATCGCCGATCCCCTGCTGCTCGTACTGGACGGCGTGACGGACCCGCACAACCTCGGTGCCTGCCTGCGCAGCGCGGATGCCGCGGGGGTGACCGCCGTGGTCGTGCCCAGGGACAAGTCGGCGGACCTGACCGCCGCCGTGCGCAAGGTGGCCTGTGGTGCCGCCGAGACCGTGCCGTTTGTTCGCGTGACCAACCTCAGCCGCTTCCTGAAGGCGCTGAAGGCGCGCGGAGTGTGGCTGTTCGGGGCCGCCGGAGATGCCGAAAAGTCCATATACGATAGTGACTTGCGTGGCCCGGCGGCGCTGGTGATGGGTGCGGAGGGGGCGGGGCTGCGGCGCCTGACGCGCGAGGCCTGCGATGTGCTGGTCAACCTGCCCATGGCAGGCCAGGTGAGCAGCCTGAACGTCTCCGTGGCCACGGGCGTGTGCCTGTTCGAGGCGGTGCGCCAGCGGCGGGGGTGAGGCCGGCCAGGACAGTACGCCCCAAAAAACGCCAGGAATAACCGCGCCCTGTGGGGTCGAATTCATTCGACCGCGTGGCGTAGCCACGCCCTCCCGGCCTGGCGGGCCGCGCCCGCTGGTCGAATGAATTCGACCCCACATGCAAAAATGCGGTGCCGCGGGTTAAGCAGCGCGACCCCACAGGGGTAGAGATAGCCCTCGCTGCCATCTTGTCACCCCCACCCAAAATCCCTATACTGCGCCCCCTTAAAATCCAGCCGGCCCCCACGGGGCGCCGGATCTCCTTGCCACACCGCCTGGACGGGTGGCATTAACCCACAAGGAGCCTCTTCGTATGCGACATTACGAGATCGTCTTCATGGTCCATCCGGACCAGTCTGAGCAAGTGCCCGGCATGATCGAGCGCTATACCACCACCATCAAGGGCGATGGTGGCCAGGTTCACCGCCTGGAGGACTGGGGTCGCCGCCAGCTGGCCTACCCCATCAACAAGATTCACAAGGCACACTACGTGCTGATGAACGTCGAGGCCTCGCAGCAGGCCATGGACGACCTGGCCACAACCTTCCGTTACAACGACGCGGTCATCCGCAACCTCGTTATCCGCCGCGACGAGCCGGTGAGCGAGGAGTCCTTCATCATGAAGGCGGAGAAGGAAAACCGCGAGCGCAAGAGCCGCTACGAGGAGCGCCAGGCTGCGGAGGCCGCGCGCGCCGAGAGGGAGGAAGCCTCCAGCGATAACGACAAGGCCGACGCCGCTGAGTCCACCGAGGAGGCCGAGGAGGAGTAACCCTCCCGCCGCCACGACAACGTTTCGTAAGGAGTATTTCCATGGCCCGTTTTTTCCGTCGCCGCAAGTTCTGCCGTTTCACAGCCGAGGGCACCAAGGAGATCGATTACAAGGATCTCGAGACCCTGAAGGCGTACGTTTCCGAAACAGGCAAGATCGTGCCGAGCCGTATCACAGGTACCAAGGCCCGTTACCAGCGCCAGTTGGCCACCGCCATCAAGCGCGCGCGTTTCCTCGCCCTGCTGCCCTACACGGACCAGCACAAGTAAGCGTGTTATGAGCGCCGCGCGCGCAGTCCGGAGGCTCTTGTGAGGATCCTTGCGGAGTTCGCGATGCGCGGTCGCCTGCAGGCGCTGTTTCTGGCAGTGGCCGGTGCAGGCAGTGTGTTGTTTTGCTGGATCAGCGCCGCGATCATCGCGCTGGTCACCCTGCGCAAGGGCGCGGGGGAGGGGCTCTGGCTGTTGCTGTGGGCCCTGTTGCCGGCGGGGACCGTCGCTTTCGTCTTTGGCGACAGTGGTCCCCTCGCCCTGTTGCTCGCCACGACCGCCCTGGCCCTGGTGCTGCGGTATACGGTGAGCCTCTCGCTGACCGTGCTGGTCGCGACGGGCATTGCCGTGGTGGCCGGGCTGGCGACACTCTTGTTCGGCGAGGCGTACCTAGCCCAGATGGTCGACATGTTCGACCAGTTTCTCGGCAGCCTGGAGGAGACTTACTTCCAGGACCGTGAAACGGCGGTGCAACTGCCGCGGCCGGTACCCGTGCAGATCGCGGGTATGCTGGGCGCGGGTACGGCCACCATGGGGGTGCTGTGCCTGCTGCTGGCGCGCTACTGGCAGGCGGCGCTGTACAACCCGGGCGGTTTCGGCGCGGAGTTCCGCGCACTGCGTTACCCCGTGGGAGTCAGCGGGGCGCTGGTGCTGGCGGGCCTGGTGGCAGCGACGCTGGGCCTTGCCTATCGCACCTGGGCGATGATGTTTTTCATCCCCCTGAGTTTCGCGGGCCTGGCACTGGTGCATGCCCGCGCGGCGAGCCGCGGTAGCAGCAGCGGGTGGTTGAGCGTGTTTTACGTCGCCTGGGTCGTGTTCGACCCGGTGAAACTCGTGGTGGTGATGTTTGCCATAGCGGACAGCTGGTTCAATTTTCGCCAGCGCTGGGGCGGACCGGGCGGTCCGCCCGCGAACGACGGGCGGCGCGACGACACTGGCTAAAGATTTGATGAATGGGGGTCTTCCCCACAAGAGGACAAAACGATGGAAGTCATATTGCTGGAAAACATCAGCAACCTGGGCAACCTGGGTGATACCGTGAAGGTCAAGGCCGGCTTCGGCCGCAATTACCTCATCCCCCAGGGCAAGGCTGTGCCCGCGAACGAGGCCAACACGGCCGAGTTCGAGGCGCGCCGCGCTGAACTCGAGGCCGCGGCCGCGACCCAGCTCGCACAGGCCGAGGCCCGCGTCGAGGCAATCAACGCGCTGGGTACCGTGACCATCACCGCCAAGGCCGGCGAAGAGGGCAAGCTGTTCGGCTCCGTCGGCACCCGCGACATCGCCGATGCGGTTGTCGCTGCGGGTTGCGAGATCGACAAGTCCGAGGTGCGCCTGCCCGAGGGCGCGCTGCGTGAGTTGGGCGAGTACGAGATCGCCATACAGGTGCACGGCGACGTGTCGGGCATGATTCTATTGGCGGTTGTTGCCGAGTAAACGCGTCTTCAGCACGCACCACTGTGGGGTCGAATATATTCGACCAGATCGGGCGCCCTGCCTGCATCGCTGTCAGGCCGCACCGCGAGGTCGAATGAATGTGACCCCACAGTGAACGCTGCGCTTATTTTCCCGCAGCTTCCTTCTATCACCCCCGCAAATCCGTTAACCTGAACGGCCCTGTTGCGATACGCGTAGACATGGCCGACCCCGAAATTCCCAGCAACGTATCCGAGCTGCCCTTCGCCGCGGACGGCGACATCGCGCGCATCAAGATGCAGCCGCACTCGATAGAGGCGGAACAGTCGGTGCTGGGTGGCCTGCTGCTGTCGGGCGACGACTGGGATGCCGTGTCGGAGGCGGTCACGGCGGGCGACTTCTACCGGCCAGCGCACCGCATGATCTTCCGCCAGGTCCAGCAACTCGCCGAGGGGCTTGAGCCCATCGACGTGATCACCGTGGCGGACAAGCTGGAGGCCCGTGGTGAGCTCGAGGCGGCGGGCGGGCTGGCCTACCTCGCCGAGCTGGCGCAGAACACCCCCTCCGCGTCCAACATCCGCGCCTACGCCGAGGTGGTGCGCGAGCGCGCGGGCCTGCGCAAGCTGATCGGGGCGGCCCAGGAGATCGCCGAGAGCGGCTTCAACCCGGAGGGGCGCAGCTCGAACGAGCTGATCGCCGAGGCCGAGGCGCGCATCATGCAGATCGCGGAGGAGGGCCCCAAGGCGGGCGGGCCACAGGCCGTGAACCCCCTGCTCAAGGGCGCCATCAAGCGCATCGAGGAGCTGTACCAGGCCGGCGGCGACATCACCGGCCTCACGACGGGGTTTACGCAGCTCGACCGCATGACCTCCGGCCTGCAGGAGTCGGACCTCGTCATCGTCGCGGGCCGGCCCTCCATGGGTAAGACGAGTTTCGCGATGAACCTGGTGGAGAACGCGGTGCTGGCGCAGGACAAGCCCGTGCTGGTATTCAGCATGGAGATGCCCGCGCAGCAACTGATCATCCGGCTGCTGTCCTCCATCGGCCGCATTGACCAGACGCGCATCCGCAACGGCAAGCTGGAACAGGAGGACTGGCCGAAGCTCTCGGCCGCGATGAACAAGCTGAAGGACGTCCCGCTGCTGATTGACGACACACCGGCCCTGACCCCGGCCGAGGTGCGCAGCCGCGCGCGCCGCGTGTACCGCGAGCACGGTGGCCTGGCGATGATCATGGTGGACTACCTGCAGCTCATGCGGGTGGCGGGCGCCTCCGAGGGGCGCACGGCCGAGATCTCGGAGATCTCGCGCAGCCTGAAGGCCGTGGCGAAGGAATTCAGCGTACCCATGGTGGCGCTGTCACAGCTCAATCGCGCGCTGGAGCAGCGCCCGAACAAGCGCCCGGTCAACTCCGACCTGCGCGAGTCCGGCGCCATCGAGCAGGACGCCGACGTGATCATGTTCATCTACCGCGACGAGGTTTACCACGAGGAGTCCCCCGACAAGGGTACGGCGGAGATCATCATCGGCAAGCAGCGCAACGGGCCGATCGGCACGGCGCGGTTGGCGTTTATCGGGGAGTACACCCGGTTTGAGAACCTGGCTACCGGGGGGTTTGATGATTATTGATCGCTCGGTCCCCTGCGCGATTGCTCGTTAACCGTTCCGGAGCCTCAAACTGCCCAACTCATCGTCATTCCCGCGAAGGCGGGAATCCAGCGAATCACAAGACGATGTTGCCCCAAAGGTCTTCCCATTCGGGATTACTTCTCTCTATCAGTCTCAGCTTCCATGCCCGCACCCACTTTTTGATTTGCTTCTCCCGGGTTATCGCGGAGTACATGTCGCTGTGAAGTTCATAGTAGACCAGTAATGTCACGCCATATCGTGAAGTGAAGTCGCTCCCGCATTGTTCACGATGTTGCCATATCCGCCGCACAAGGTTGCTGGTCACCCCTATGTAGAGCGTACTGTTACGTTTGTTTGTGATGATGTAGACCGCAGGTTGCATGTTCCATTTGACTAGGAGTTCGGACGGCTGGAACGTACTGGATTCCCGCCTTCGCGGGAATGACGATGCCTGGGTTGGATGGATTTTGCCCGGTTTGGGGTGAAACCTGTAGCTTAAAGCCCCGACTCCTCCCGCAACTTCGCCAACTGCCGCAACTGTTCCTCGGTCGACAGTGACGCCGGCGGGTCCCGTTCCAGCGCTGCCGGTTCCGGTATCTCTAGCACCTCACCGCGCAACACCCGCGCGCAGTAGTCCTCGTAGTGCCGCCGGAACACCGGCCAGGTGACGGACTCCGGGTTGTTGGCCAGGAAGAACCAGTCGCTGTCGCGGCCGGCGAGATAGACCGCCGCATGGCTCCAGGCCTGCGCCGAGCGCGGGGAGCGGGCCGCGCAGGCCTCCCGGTACGCCTCCCGCGCGGGCGGCAGCCCGAAGTCCGCGGTAGCGTCGCGGCAGCAGTCGAGCATGCGGTGCAGCGTGGGCAGGTACTCGCTCGTCTCTACCGCCCGTTTGGCGCCGCGCAGTATTTGCTCCGCGGAAAAGTCGGCCAGGGACTGCAGCCAGAGGGTCTTGATCTGGTTGAGCTGCTCGTCGTCCGGAAAGGCCGCGTAATACTGGTTGTGGTAGTTCAGGCGGAACAGCGAGAAGACCTGGTTGATCGTCTCCTTGCGCTTTTGCAGGCTGGGCTGCGCGGCGGGCTCAGGCGCCCCAGGATGTGTCGGTGAGGTCTTCGTGCAGGCTTCGATCTCGCGTGCTGCGTCGTTTACGAGCTCCCTGGTCTCCTTCATGGCTGTCGTCCGCCCGGTCTAGTTGGTGCCGCTTGGCCCAGTGGTACTTCACGTGTTGCAGGAACTTGCTGTTCCAGGAGGTTTTCACCTGGTTGCTGTCGCGCCAGTATACGATGAATTCCGGCAGCAGTGAGCGGGCGAAATCCGCGTCGATGTGCGACAGCGACAGGATATCAAAGACATCCGCCGCCGGTTGCCAGTCGTCGGTCATGCGCGAGGGCGCGGTGCTGTGGCGCAGGCTTTCGGAGAAGCGGGCCCACTGGAGGCGGATGTGCTGGATGAACTTCGAGTTCAGCTCCTTCGGCGCCGCGCCGCGCTCGCGCCAGTACAGTACGAACTCGGGGATGGCCTCCTCGATGAAGTCCCGCGGGATCTCGGCGCGGGTCATGATCTCCATCGCGTCCGCGCTGGGACGCCAGGTATTGTCCAGCGTCGTGGGTTCCGGGCTCTGGAAGGCCTCCGCCTGGTGCTGCTGTTCACGGCGCCAGCAGGTAATGACGTGCTGGCGGAACTTGTTCTCCCAGGCGTGGCTGGTTTCGCCGCGCTCGCGCCAGTAAAAGATGAAATCCTCCAGTTGGTCCAGCGCGAACTGCCGCGGTATGTTGTGGTTGAGTGCCAGCAGTTGCAGCAGGTCCTCCCCCGGCGCCCAGTGCACCGGCAGCGGCGCCGCGCTGCGCCGGGTGGGCACCGCGGGTTCCGGCGCGGTCTTGGCGGGGCGTGCCTCGACGGGCTGGTTGAGTGCGAACACCAGTTCGCCGCCGCGCGTCAGCGGGGGGGATTCGATCAGGATGACGCCCTTGTCGGCCAGCGCCCGGCTCACCCGCTGCAGGTCCTCGCGTGTGAAGAACGGCAGGTTGCGCTCCAGTGCCTCGCGCGCCACCGACAGCCAGGCGTGGCCGTTGCGCACCTCGGTGGTGCCGTGTTCCAGGCACTCCTGCAGGTGCTGCAGCAGTATCGCCTCCTCGAGTCCGATCGTGGCCGCGAGGCCCGGCGAAAAAACGAGCTGGCGCTCGGGAATCAGGGAGGAGTTGGACATGCTGCTGCCGGACTGCGATGGAAGTCTGGTAGCATAACCGATTCATCCGGCGGACGCCTGCCGCGCCGCGTAATTCCCGGCGCCGGGTCCTCTTCCCAAACCCCGGGGCAATACGCAGGCACAATACTCGAGCACTATGGCGAAACAGAAAACAGCCTTTGTTTGCAATGACTGCGGTGCCGACTACGTGAAGTGGCAGGGCCAGTGCAGCGACTGCGGCGCCTGGAATACCCTCGTCGAAATCAAGTTGGGGCCGTCCCGGCCCGCTACCCGGGGCGCGGCGAAGGTGAGCGGCGACCGGGCGGGCTTCGCGGGCAGTCTGGGCGGCGCGCGTGTGCTGTCCGACATCGACCTTGCCGAACTGCCGCGGTTCTCCAGTGGCGCGCGGGAATTCGACCGCGTGCTGGGCGGCGGTCTCGTACCCGGCTCCGCCATCCTCATCGGTGGCAACCCGGGCGCCGGCAAGAGCACCCTGCTGCTGCAGACGATGTGTCACCTGGCGCAGCAACAGGAGGCGCTCTATATCACCGGCGAGGAGTCCCTGCAGCAGGTCGCCATGCGCGCACGCCGGCTGGCGCTGCCCACCGACAGGCTGCGGCTGATGGCCGAGACCGACGTGGAGTCCATCGTCGCCGCCATCGAGGAGTTCAAGCCGAAGGTGCTGGTCGTGGACTCCATCCAGGTCGTGCACACCCACGAGCTGACCTCCGCCCCGGGCAGCGTGTCCCAGGTGCGCGAGTGCGCCGCCTACCTGATCCGCCACGCCAAGCAGACCGGGACCGTGCTCTTTCTCGTGGGGCACGTGACCAAGGACGGTTCCCTCGCGGGTCCCAAGGTGCTGGAGCACATGATCGACTGCTCGATCCTGCTGGAGGGTACGGACGACTCGCGCTTTCGCACGCTGCGCGGGCAGAAGAACCGTTTCGGGGCCGTCAACGAGCTCGGCGTGTTCGCGATGACCGAACAGGGAATGAAAGAGGTCAAGAATCCCTCCGCGATCTTCCTTGACCGCTCCGGCGAACCCGCCTCCGGCAGCGCCGTGATGGCGGTGTGGGAGGGCACGCGGCCGCTGCTGGTGGAGATACAGGCGCTGGTCGACGACAGCCAGCTCGGCAACCCGCGGCGCGTGGCGGTAGGCCTTGAGCAGAACCGGCTCGCCATGTTGCTGGCCGTGCTGCACCGCCACGGCGGCCTGCAGGTGGGCGACCAGGACGTCTTCGCCAACGTGGTGGGCGGCGTGAAGGTGCTGGAGACGAGCGCCGACCTCGCGCTGCTGTCTGCCATTGTCTCCAGTTTTCGCGACCGGCCGCTGCCCCGGGACCTCGTGATCTTCGGTGAGGTGGGGCTGTCCGGCGAGATCAGGCCCGTGCCCAGCGGCCAGGAGCGCCTCGCCGAAGCGGCGAAGCACGGCTTCCGCCGCGCGATCATCCCGCGGGGTAACGCACCGCGGGAGGCGATACCCGGCATGGAGGTGCGCGCGGTGCAGCGCCTGCAGGAAGCGCTGGCCGCCCTCGACTGAGCGCACTTGGCGCGGACTCCCGATAACTCTATGCTGTTAGCCCGGCACGACTGCCGAGGGGTAAACGACGACAAGGAGTTGCCATGACGCGCCCAATCCCACTCATCCTCCTGGCCGCCTGCGGCGCCTTGCTGCTCGGCTGCGGCGAGCAGGAACCCGCCGCGCCCGCGCCTGGCGAGCCCGTCGTCGTGGACACCGGGGAGCCGCTGGAGGCCGCCGAGCTCACCATCACCGAGTTCAGGGATGGTGCAAGGCGCGCGCAGGCGGAGTCCGACCTCGACCCCTGCACCCTGTTGAGCGACGAGGTCATCCGCGGGCAGTTCGAGTCGGCGGCCGGCGCGACCATCAATCGCCGCCCGTCCGACTATTCGATGCACCCGATGTGTGTGATGAGCTGGCGCAAGCCCGATGCGGACGAAATCGAAGCCCGCACCGCCGCGGCCATGAACGACTACCTGCAGCGCAAAATGCGTGGCGAGCAGGTCAAGATGCCGTCCTTCGCCACGGAGAACGAGGTGACCCTGACCCTGTTCCAGCCCCTGTTCGATGACACGGCGGCGGCGATCGCGAGCTTCGACCAGGCGATGTCGGTCCTGCAGCGCGGCGTGAAGGGCAATTCCGGCGGCGTGGAAGTCAGTTTCCAGTCCGACGTCACGCCGGTTCAGGGAGTGGGCGACAAGGCCTCGTGGGCGGTCGGCATGCGCCAGTTCAGCGTCGTGCAGGGGCGGCGTATCTACTACATCACCGTCAACACCGGCGCCCGGCCGAGTGCCGAGGAAGCCCGCGCGCTGGCGCTGGCGAAAGCGGTGGGGGAGTTGTTGTAGGCGCGCCTACTCGCTCAGCAGGCGCAGCTCTTCCTCGAGCAGGGTGATATCCATGTGCGCCTCCAGCACGGCGCGCAGGGCCGCGATATTGGCATCGTCCACGTGTTGCACCGAGAACCCGAGCCGGCCCGCCTCGACGTGCTGCAGGTAGGCGTGCAGTTCGATTTCCCGGTCGTCTTCCAGCGCGATCATGAGGGTGAAAGGTTCGTTGTACTGGGCGTCCCACTCGGCCGGTTGGTCGGTCGCCACACCGTTGAGTGAGATATCGATCAGGTGCTGGTGCCAGACACTGCCGCCCTGGTGCACCTCCACCGGGAGGGCCAGTTCAACCCGCGTGAAGCGGCGCTTGTCGTTGTGCGCGTCGGCCATGACCTGCTTTGTCCCCTTGCGGCACCGCTTGAATTCGTGCAGACGTGCCTTTGCTATAGCGGCAACTATAACCCCCGCCAGCACCTATTGCGAGGGCCTTGCTCACGCTTTGCGCCCGGCGCGCTGGGGCCGGATAACGCCCTCCTGGGCGACCGTCGCGAACAGCTCCCCGGCACAGGTGAACGCGTTGGCGACGGACAGCGCGCGGCCATGGGAGGTGCTCGGTGACGCGCCGTGCAGCAGCAGCCAGTCGTTGATATCGACCGCGCGATGAAACCAGATCGTGTGGTTCATCGTGGCCACGAACACGTCCGCGGCCTCCCAGTCGAGGTCGTGCGGTTGCATCGCCGACTGCAGGATGGTGGCGTCCGAGAGAAAGGCGAAGCCCATCTGGTGCGCCAGTTCGCCCACCGCTACCGGTTCGCGCGGGCGCGCCCAGATCGCGGCCACCGGTTCGCGGCCGGGGTTGTTCGAGGCGCAGTCCAGTATGAGGTAGGGAAAGTCGCCCGCCGGCGAGGCGAAGGGTATGTAGTTGGCGGGATCCGCGGCGAGCGCCTCCACCGCGGGCACGGGCGGCATGGGGAGCTGGTGGTCATAGCCCCCGGCGGCGTTCTGGAACGACAACGTGGCCAGCAACAGGTCCCGGCCCTGCTGGCTCACGCGTACGAGTCTCTGGCAGGTGTTCCTGCCGTCGCGCAGCCGGGTCACCGCCATGTCCAGCGGCGCGTTCGCATCGCCGAAGGCGACGAAGGTCGTCTGCAGGTAGTGCGCCGGCTGCGGCGCCGGCAACGTGGCCGCCGCCACACTCAGCACCTGCGCCATGAGCTGCCCGCCGTAGATGGCGCCGCCCGCCAGCGGCAGGGACAGCGCCTCGAACCGGTCCGGACCCACCTGCCGCGGGCGCAGGACGTCCTCGAGCGTGCGTTCTTCAGTCATCGCCAGCGCGGTCCGCGGACTACTTCAGCTTGCGGTACTTCACGCGGTGCGGTTGTTCAGCCGCGGCGCCCAGGCGCTGCTTGCGGTCCTCCTCGTAGTCCGAGAAGTTGCCCTCGTGGAACACCACGCCGCCGTCGTCTTCGTAGGCGAGGATGTGGGTGGCGATGCGGTCGAGGAACCAGCGGTCGTGGGAGATGACCATGGCCGCCCCGGGGAACGCGAGCAGCGCCTCTTCCAGTGCGCGCAGGGTTTCGACGTCCAGGTCATTCGTCGGCTCGTCCAGCAACAGCACATTGGCGCCCTGCTTCAACAGCTTGGCGAGGTGCAGCCGGTTGCGCTCGCCGCCGGACAGGTCCTTCACGTACTTCTGCTGGTCCGAACCCTTGAAGTTGAAGCGCCCGACATAGGAGCGCGAGGGCACCTCGTAGCTGCCGATGCGGATGATATCGAGGCCGTCCGACACCTCTTCCCACACCGTCTTGGAGCCGTCGAGATCGTCGCGCGACTGGTCCACATAGCCGAGCTGGACCGTCTCGCCGACCTTCACCTCGCCGCCGTCGGGTTGCTCGACACCCATGAGAATCCTGAACAACGTGGACTTGCCCATGCCGTTGGCGCCGATGATGCCGACGATGCTGCCCTTGGGCACGGTAAAACTCACGTTCTCGAACAGCAGCCTGTCGCCGTAGCTCTTGGACAGGTTGCTGACCTCGATCACGCTGTCGCCCAGCCGTTCGCCTGGCGGAATATAGATCTCGTTGGTCTCGTTGCGGCTCTGGAACTCCTGCGACTGCAGCTCCTCGAAGCGTTGCAGGCGCGCCTTGCTCTTGGCCTGGCGACCCTTGGGGTTGGCGCGCACCCACTCGAGCTCCGCCTTGATGGCTTTCTGGTGCGACGCCTCCTGGCGCTGCTCCTGCTCCAGCCGTACCTCCTTCGCGGCGAGCCAGTCGGAGTAGTTGCCCTCGTAGGGAATGCCGCGGCCGCGGTCCAGTTCCAGGATCCAGCCCGCGGCGTTGTCCAGGAAGTAGCGGTCGTGGGTGATGGCCACCACGGTGCCGGGGAAGTCGAGCAGGAAGCGCTCCAGCCAGGCGACGCTCTCGGCATCGAGGTGGTTGGTGGGCTCGTCCAGCAGGATCATGTCGGGGTTGGACAGCAGCAGGCGGCACAGGGCCACGCGGCGGCGTTCGCCGCCGGAGAGCGTGGTCACGTCGGCATCCCAGGGCGGCAGGCGCAGGGCGTCGGCGGCCACTTCCAGGCGGTGCTCGAGGTTGTGGGCGTCGGTGGCCTGGATGATGTCCTCGAGCCGCGCCTGCTCCTTCGCCAGGGCATCGAAGTCCGCGTCGGGTTCGGCGTAGTCGGCGTAGACTTTCTCGAGTCCGGCCAGCGCGTCGATGGCCTCCTGTACCCCTTCCTCCACGTTGCCGCGCACGTCCTTGTCGGGGTCGAGCTGCGGTTCCTGCGGCAGGTAGCCGATCTTGATGCCCGGCTGCGGGCGCGCCTCGCCGAGGATGTCGGTGTCGATGCCCGCCATGATGCGCAGCAGGGTCGACTTACCGGCACCGTTCAGGCCGAGCACGCCGATCTTGGCGCCGGGGAAGAAGGACAGGGAGATGTCCTCCAGGATGGTTTTTTTCGGGGGCACGACTTTGCCCACGCGGTTCATGGTGTAGACGTACTGGGCCATGCCTGATCAAGGTCCCTTCTGGCTTAAAGGCGGCGGAGTTTAGCAGAACCGGGGCGTGTTTTGGGACGCTGGTATTTCGCCCCCGGAGCATCTATGCTCCGCTTGCCTGTGGCGTACCACCTGTTTCGACCAGCGACTCTATGACTTACTGTATTGGCATCAAGATAGACGAGGGTCTCGTCTTCTGCTCCGACTCTCGCACCAACGCGGGGGCCGACCGCGTTTCGACCTATAGCAAGCTGCACCGGTTTTCCATCCCCGGCGACCGCCAGCTCATCATGCTGACGGCGGGCAATCTCGCGACGAGCCAGGCCATCATCGCGCGCGTGGAGCGCGACCTGAAAGAGGACGCTGAGAACAACATCCTGAAGGCGGGTTACGTCTCGGACGTTGCCGACTATATCGGCGAGCTCGGCGTGCAGGAGGTCAAGCGCTACAGCGAAGGCGGCCCCATCGCCGGATTCGACGCGCAGGTGACCTTCATTATCGGGGGGCAGATCAAGGGCCAGAGTCCGGAACTGTACATGGTCTACCCCGAGGGCAACCACATCACGGTGTCCGACCAGTACCCCTTCCTGCAGATCGGCGAAACCAAGTACGGCAAACCCATACTGGACCGCATCATCCGCCCCGAGACCACCCACGAGACGGCCATGCGCTGCGCGCTGGTGTCCATGGACTCCACCATGCGCAGTAATGCGACGGTCGGGCCGCCCATCGAGCTGTTGTACTACGCCGCTGACTCGCTGCAGGCGCCCGCCCTGTACGCGAAACTGGAAGAGATCGATCCCTACCTGGTGGAACTGCGCCAGGCCTGGGACGAGAACATCCGCCAGGCTTTCGACGACCTGCCGTCGTTGTCCTCGGTATTTGCCCGCGAGAAGACCCCCCCGCGCAGGAAGAAGAAGTCGTAGTCGCCGCGGCTACGGCAGCCGCTCGACGTTCACCGCGACGTCGAGGCTGTGGCCGTCGCCGCCTCCCAGTACCGAGCCCTTGAGGGGCGTCACATCGGTGTAGTCCCGGCCCCAGGCCGTGGTGATGTGCTGCTCCAGCGCCATGAGGTTATTGGTCGGGTCGAAATCCGCCCAACCCTCCGTCGGGGAATAGGCGGAGAACCAGGCGTGGCTGGCATCGGCGCCGGTCAGCTTCTCCGTCCCGGGCGGCGGCGTCGTCTCGAGGTAGCCGCTGATGTAGCGCGCCGGGAAGCCCAGCGAGCGCAGGCAGCCGATAGCCAGGTGGGCAAAGTCCTGGCAGACGCCGCGGCGATGCTCCAGCACGGTTTCCAGGGGTGTCGCCACCTCGGTGAAGCGGGGGTCATAGGTAAAGTCCGCGAATATCCGCGTGGTCAGGTCGCGCACGCAGGAGAAGAACGGCCTGTCTTCCTGGAAGGACGGCGCCGCGTACTCGGCGAGCCGGGTGTCGCGGCGCACCATGGGTGAATTCAGCAGGAACTCGCGCGCCCGCACGTTCTCCGCCACGCTGACGTCCGGCAACAGCGCGCGGACATCGGCGCAGGTCGCGCCGAAGTCCAGCGCGAGGCTCTGGCGTTGCCCCGTGACCTCCACGTCGCTCTGTGCCGTGACCTCCAGCACCGTATGCTGCGCCTGCACCGTGAAATGGTAGGTGGAGTTACCGAAATAGTCGTAGCGCTGGGTACCGACCACGGGCGCCGGGTCCACGTTGATCACAGCACTGTTGCAGCGCTGGAAGGAGGTGTTGCGCGGCAGCAGGTGCGCGAGGCTCACACACTGGTCGACCGGCGCGGAATAGCGGTAGCGCGTGGTGTGGCTGACGCGGTAGATCACTCGCTGTCCTCCTTGTGCGGCGGCCACATGGGTTGCGGCCCGGAGGTGTGGTCGAAGTAACGCTCCGCGAGCCGGCCCGCGGTCTCACTCACCAGGCGCTGCACGCGCGCGAGCAACTGGTCCAGGTCGGCGCGCAGGTATTCGCCATCGCCCGCATTGGCGAGCGCGGCGAGATCCGCCAGCTGCACACTGGACATCGCTTCCAGCAGCAGGCGCTTCTCCGGCGTCAGCCGCTCTCCGGGCCTGGCGGGCAGGTCGGAGAGGTGTTCGTTCAGGCGCTCGAGCTGGTAGATCAGCGCGCGCGGGTTGGTCGGTTCCAGCAGCAGCAGGTCGAGGCCGCTGGCGGTGCTGAACGCGCCCTGGTAACGGCGCCGGTAGGTCATGAGCACTTCCGCGCTGAGCAGCGCGGTCTCCATGACAAGCGCCGCGTCGCTGCCCGGCACGACGGGCACCCACAGCGAGCGCATCACCGAGATGGACTGCAGCGCGCGTTCGATGCGCCTGCCCACGTCCATGAAGAGCCACCCCTGCCCGCGCACCATGGACTCCTGCGCGAGGCCGGACAGCGCGAGCAGGTGCGTCACCAGGCGCCCCAGCTCTTCCTCCGGCGCCGCGTTGAAGCCGCCGCGCAGGCGCCCGGGCAACTTGCCCAGGCCGTCGCTGAGGTCGTTCAGGATGCGTTGCGCGTCCGACGACATGTAATCCTGTACCCGGTTGGAGGACTCCAGCATCGCGCGCAGGGAGAACACGACGCTGCCGTCGCGCTTCGCGTCCAGCACGACCGACAGCAGTTCGTCCTCGGCGCGCCGGGCCAGCACTTTCTCGTCCAGGAAACCCGGATAGGTAACGGTCAGGTGCGTCACCGCGCGCAGCAACAGGCCGCGGGTCTGCGCCTGCATGCCGTCTTCCTCGTGCAACTTGGTGAAGACGGTGCGCAGCAGGCGCAGCGCCGCCTCCGCGCGCTCCGAGTAGCGCCCGAACCAGAACAGGTTTTCCACCACCCTGCTCGGCAGTTGCGCGTCGGTGCCGGCCTGCGCGTCGGTCCGCGCCACCGGCGTGTCCTCGGGCGCGCTGCGCCGCTCCGGTTCCGACGCCAGTACCCAGGTGTCCTTGCTCAGCGAACCCAGCCGGTTGGTGATTTCGAACACCCCCGGTTGCGAGCCGACACGCGTGAGTCCGCCCGGCATGACCGTGTACGACGATTCCCCCGCGACCGCGAAACCGCGCAGCACGGAGGGCAGTGCGGTGATCTTGCCGCCCTCCCATACCGGCGAGACGGAGGGTTGCAGGTGCGCCTGTGCCACGTACTGCTGCGGATCCGCGAGGATGTCGGCGCGCAGGGCCGACAGCTCGGCGGCGCTGAGCGTGGCGCCCGGCCGGGTGCGGAACGTCTGGTCGCGATGGGTCGTCTTGACGACGAGGGTCGGGAGGTTGTCGAGCACGTACTGTCTGTCGTCGGCGTCGCCGCACCAGAAGGTCGCGACGCTGGGCAGGCGCAGGTCGCGGCCGAGGAAATGGCGCGCCGCCGCGGGCAGGTAGCGCGCCAGTCCGCGGTTTTCCAGGATGCCCGAGCCCGGCGGGTTGACCACCGCCACGTTGCCCAGGCGCATGACCTCCAACAGCCCCGGCACGCCCAGGCGCGAATCGTTGCGCAACTCCACCGGGTCGCACCAGGCGTCGTCCACGCGGCGCAACAGCACGTCGATCCGCGTCAGCCCGTCCAGGGTCTTCAACCACAGATAGCCGTCGCGGACGGTGAGGTCGCTGCCCTGCACCAGTTGGTAGCCGAGGTGGTTGGCGAGGTAGAGGTGCTCGAAGTAGGTTTCGTTGTAGGCGCCCGGCGTGAGTACCGCCACCCGCGCGGCTCCCCCGTTGGGATTGAGGGCGTTGATGGTGAGGCGCAGGCTGTGGAAGTACAGCGACAGGCGGTGCACGTGGCTGTCGCGGAACAGGCTGGGAAACACGCGGCTCATCGCCATGCGGTTCTCCAGCGCGTAGCCGCTGCCGCTGGGCGTCTGCGCGCGGTCCGACATGATGACGACGTTGCCGTCAGGCAGGCGCACCATGTCCGCGGCGTACAGGATGAGCTGCTGCTCGCCGGAGAGCCTGAGATCCTGGCACTCGCGCAGGAACCCCGGGTGACTGAAAATCAGCTCGGGCGGGATGACCCCCTCGTGCAGCAGGCTGCGCGCGCCGTACAAATCGCGAAGGACCAGGTCCAGCAGTTCCGCGCGCTCGCGAATACCCGACTCGATGTCGTTCCACTCGCGGCTGTCGATGAGCAGCGGTATGGGGTCCATCGCCCACGGCTGTGCGACGAGGCCGTGGGAGTAATCGTTGTAGGTGGCGCCGTCGTCGCGCAGGATTCGCTCGAGGGTGAGGCGGCGCTGGTTGAACTCCTCGACGCCCAGCTCCGCGACGCTGCCCAGCAGGTAGCGCCAGTGTTCGCGGGCGTCGCCGTCCGCGCCATAGGCCTCGTTGAAGGCGGTTGCGACTTCGTCGGGGATACTTGTCTGGCGCTGTCGTGGCATCGGTGCCCGGGCTTGCTGGAGTTGTCCCGATTATTGCGGAATTGGCCCTGTCAGGCCAACGGGCGCCGCAGGTCCAGTGTATGCGGGTATTCGCCGGCCGGTTCCTCGGCCGGGGGCGCCATCGGCCGCGAGCCGTGCTCGTGCGGGAAGAACTCGCGGATACTGTCGTAGTCCGCCAGCGGGGGGATGACATGGGGGGTGTGGCCGTAATCCCAGAAGCGGTTCACGCGCCGTGCCTCGGCCTCGAAAGCGTTGACGGGCAGCGTGTCGTAGCTGCGCCCCCCGGGGTGGGATACGTGGTAGGTGCAGCCGCCCACCGAGCGGCCGTTCCAGGTGTCGACCAGGTCGAACACCAGCGGCGAGTGCACACCGATACGGGGGTGCAGCGCCGACGGCGGTTGCCACGCCCGGTAGCGCACGCCGGCCACGTATTCTCCCTTGCGGCCGGTGTTGCGCAGTGGCACGCGGCGGCCGTTGCAGGCGAGCACGTAGCGCTCCGGGGTCAGTCCGGTCAGCTTGACCTGCAGCCGCTCCACGGACGAGTCGACATAACGCGAGGTGCCGAAGCTGCTCACCTCCTCGCCCAGCACGTGCCAGGGTTCGATCGCCCAGCGCAGTTCCAGGTTGATATCGCCGATGTCGACATTGCCGTAGTGCGGAAAGCGGAACTCCTCGAAGGCGGCGAGCCAGTCGAGCTGGAAGGGGTAACCGTGCTCGTTGAGGTCCTCCACGACCTCGCGCAGGTCCGCCCAGACATGGTGTGGCAGCATGAAGCGGTCGTGCAGCAGCGTGCCCCAGCGCACGAGTTCACCGCGGTAGGGTTTCTTCCAGAAGCGCGCCACCAGGCAGCGCAACAGCAGCACCTGCACCAGCGCCATGCGCGAGTGCGGGGGCATTTCGAAGCCGCGGAATTCCAGCAGGCCGAGCCGGCCCGTTGCGCTGCCCGGCGCGTACAGCTTGTCGATGCAGAACTCGGAGCGGTGGGTATTGCCCGTGATATCGATCAGCAGGTTGCGCATCAGGCGGTCGACCAGCCAGGGCTGCGCCACCTCGTTCTCCGGGAACTGGCTGAAAGCGATTTCCAGCTCGTACAGCATCTCGTCGCGGCCCTCGTCCACCCGCGGCGCCTGGCTGGTCGGGCCCAGGAACAGGCCGGAAAACAGGTAGGACAGGCCCGGGTGGTGTTGCCAGTAGGTGACCAGGCTGCGCAGCAGGTCGGGGCGCCGCAGCAGCGGGCTGTCCTGGGGGGTCCTGCCACCCAGGGTGACGTGGTTGCCGCCGCCGGTACCGGAATGGCGGCCGTCGAGCATGAACTTTTCCGTGCCGAGTCGCGCCAGTCGCGCCTCTTCGTACAGCGCCGTCGTGTTGTCGACGAGTTCGCGCCAGCTGCCCGCGGGATGGATGTTGACCTCGATCACGCCGGGATCCGGCGTCACCAGCAGGCGCACGAGTCGCGGGTCGCGGGGCGGTTCGTAGCCCTCGATCACGACCGGCAGTTTGAGCTCGCGCGCGGTGTCCTCCACCGCGGTGATGAGGTCGATATAGTGCTCCAGGGTTTGCAGCGGCGGCAGGAACACGTGCACCTTGCCGTCGCGCGGCTCGACGCACAGCGTCGTGCGCACAATCCCCTGCGCCGCGCGCTCGTCTGGCGGGACTGCGCTCGCCGCCTGCTCGTGCACGCGCTGGCGCACCTGTGCCGCGTCGGGCAGCGGTTCCCGGGGCGCGAACGGGTCGCGTTCCGGGCGCATCGTGTCCTCTTCGCGCTCGGGTTGCAGGAGTGCGTCCAGCGGCAGGCGCAGGCCCATGGGCGAGTCGCCGGGCACCAGGTAGACGCGCTCCGCGCGCAGGCGCCACTCGCTGCTGCGCCAGTGCCTGCCCTCGTCGCGCTCCAGCGGCAGCAGATAGCCCGTCGGCTCATTGAGGCCGCGACTGAGCAGACGCGCCAGGCGCCGGCGCTCGCCGGGGTCCTTGAGATTCGCCCGCGCGGGGTCGAGGTTGTCGGGCACCTGCTGCTCCTGCCACAGGTAGTAGAGCTGGTCCTCGAAGGCCGGCGCGATGTACTCCTCCCGCACGCCCAGCGCCGCCGCCAGTCGCTGCATGAAGGCCCGGGCTGCACTCAGTTCATGACCGTAGTCCCGGTCGACGCGCGCCAGCAGGTCGGCCTGCTGCCACAACGGCTCCCCGTCCGCGCGCCAGAAGCAACCCAGCGCCCAGCGCGGGGTGGGCTCGCCCGGGTACCACTTACCCTGGCCGTAGTGCAGCAGGCCCCCGGGGGCGAAGCGTTCGCGCAGCCGCACCAGCAGATCCTTGGCCAGCTTCAGCTTGTGCTCGCCCAGCGCGTGGGTATTCCACTGGGCGGAGTCCATGTCGTCGATGGACACGAAGGTGGGTTCGCCGCCCATGGTCAGGCGCACGTCGCCGTCTGCGAACTCCCTGTCGACCGCGTCGCCCAGTGCATTGATCGCGGCCCAGTCGTGGTCGCTGTAGGGTTTGGTGACGCGCGGGTCTTCGTGTACACGCATCACGTCGTTGACGTAGCTGAACTGGACCTCGCAGGGATCCGTGGCGCCGGTGATCGGGGCGGCGGATATCGGGCTGGGGGTGCAGGCCAGCGGGATGTGGCTCTCGCCGGCAAAGAGGCCGGAGGTCGGGTCGAGGCCCACCCAGCCCGCGCCGGGCAGGAACACCTCGCACCAGGCGTGCAGGTCAGTGAAGTCGTTTGCTGGCCCGGATGGGCCGTCCAGCGAGGTCATGTCGGGCGCGAGCTGCACGAGATACCCGGAACAGAAGCGCGCCGCGAGACCGAGGCGACGCAGGATCTGTACCAGCAGCCAGCCGGAGTCGCGGCAGGACCCGCGCGCGAGGCGCAGGGTTTCCTCGCAGCTCTGCACCCCGGGCTCCATGCGCACGTTGTACTCGATATCGCGCTCCAGGCGCTGGTTCAGCTCAACCAGGAAGTCGATGATGGGGCGCTTGTCGCGGGACACGCCGGCCAGCCACTCGTCGAGCAGCGGGCTGTCCTCTTCGGTCTCCAGGTACGGCCCCAGTTCCCGGCGCAGGTGGCGGTCGTACGTGAACGGGTAGTGCTCGGCGTACTCCTCCACGAAAAAATCGAACGGGTTGATCACCGTCATGTCGGTGATGATCTCGACCTCCACGCTCAGGTGGTCCTGCTTCTCGGGAAACACCAGTCGCGCGAGGAAGTTGCCGAAGGGATCCTGCTGCCAGTTGATGAAGTGCTCTTCCGGCTGGATCTTCAGCGAGTAGCTGTAGATGCGGTTGCGACAATGCGGTGCCGGGCGCAGGCGCAGCACATGGGGGGAGATCGTTACCGCGCGGTCAAAGCGGTAGTAGGTGTTATGCCTTACGGCAACGCGAATGGCCAAGTTGGGACTATTCCTCGGGGGGCAGGAACCAGCTTTCGACGATGACGTCGTGGAGTTCGTTGATGCGGAGCTGGAAACGGTCTATGAAGCGGTGCAGTTCGTCGCGGCTTGCGCCCCCGACGGGGAAACGAGCGAGGCTGCGCCGGGCGCCTTCCAGCAAGCGCGATGCCTTCGCGCGGTTCTTCAGGGGGTGCAGCTCCCTGCGCATGCGATCCAGGCAGAAATGTACGGAGCGCGGCAGCGTGCGGTCGCGCAGGACGAACTGGACGACCGCATCGCTCTCGATCTGCGGCCCGACCGTCCGCCGGAACGTGCCCAGGGCGGACAGCGAATCGAGCAGGCTGGCCCAGATGAGCGGATCCACGGCGGTCAGGTGTCGCTCCTCGCGCAGCAGCACGCCGGCGCCGACGTCGATCACGCGGGTGGTCATGTCGGCGCGCTCCAGCAGGTGCCCAAGCTGGATGAAACGGTACGCGTGATCGCGGCACAGCGTCGTCATGATGAGCCCCATGATCATCTGGCAGCGCGAGATCACCTGGTCGAGGAACTGCTGGCGATGGCGGCGCCCGACCGAGGACTCGGCGTAGTCGCGCGTGTACAGGTAGAGCTCGTTGACGTGTTCCCAGACTTCCTTCGGGAGCACGTCGCGCGTGGTGCGGATATTCTCGCGCGCGGCGCCGACCGAGCTGTAGATGCTGCCGGGGCTCTCGGGGTCGGCAATGAGAAAGCCCAGCACGTTCGTCTCGTTGAAGGCGCGGTGCTTGTCGAGGAAGATCTGGTCGGCATCCTGGATGCGCACCAGGATATCCCAGCCCGGCGCCGCCGATTTCGGAATGTCCATGGCCAGGTGGGCGTAGGAACGCACCAGGCGCGCCGTGTCCTCGGCGCGTTCGAGGTAGCGCGCGCTCCAGTACAGTCGTTCGGCGACCCGCGAAAGCATTGTCATTTGGACGCCTCCACGATCCAGGTGTCCTTGCTGCCGCCGCCCTGGGACGAGTTCACGACGAGCGAACCCTTGACCATGGCCACGCGGGTGAGGCCGCCCGGCGTCACCCAGGTGTCGCGTCCGCTCAGGATAAACGGTCGCAGGTCGAGGTGGCGCGGTTCCACACTGTTGTTGATGTAGGTCGGCGCGGTGGACAGGGACAGGGTGGGCTGGGCGATATAGTTGCGCGGGTTCTTCTCGATGAGCCGCGCAAATTCCTGGCGCTTCTTCTGCGTGGAATGTGGCCCGACCAGCATGCCGTAGCCGCCGGATTCGTTCGCGGGCTTCACAACCAGTTTGTCCAGGTTGTTCAGCACGTAATCGCGCTCCTTCGGGCGCATGCACAGGTAGGTCTTGACGCTGGCGATCGCCGGCTCCTCCTTGAGGTAGTAGCGGATCATGTCGGGTACGAAGGCGTAGACCACCTTGTCATCGGCGACACCGCTGCCCGGCGCGTTGGCGATGGCCACGTTGCCCGCCTTCCAGGCCCGCATCAGGCCGGGTACCCCCAGCACCGAGTCCTCGTTGAAGACCTCGGGGTCGATAAACAGGTCATCGACCCGGCGGTAGATGACATCGACGCGCTCAGGGCCGTCCACCGTGCGCATGTACACGCAATCGTCGCCGTCGACGAACAGGTCCGGGCCCTCCACCAGTTCGGCGCCCATGCCGCGGGCGAGGAAGGAGTGCTCGAAATAGGCGGAGTTATAGATGCCGGGGGTGAGTACCACGATGCAGGGCCGCCGCTGCGAGCGCGGCGACAGCGACGACAGCGCGCCGTACAGGCGGGTGGGGTAGTCATCCACGGGGCGGATATCGTAGTGCTCGAACAGCTCGGGCAGCACGCGCTTGGTGATCTCGCGGTTCTCGAGCATGTAGGACACGCCGGAAGGTACGCGCAGGTTGTCCTCCAGCACATAGAACTTGCCGTCCTTGTCGCGAATCAGGTCGGAACCGCAGATGTGGGCCCACACGCCGAAGCGCGGCGAGACCCCCTTGCACTGCTCGCGGTAGTTGCCGGACTCCAGGATCGTCTCGGCGGGGACAATGCCATCCTTGAGGATTTTCTGGCGGTTGTAGATGTCGTCGATGAAGGCGTTCAGCGCCTTGCAGCGTTGCGCCAGGCCCTTGCTGACCTGCTTCCATTCCCGGCCCGAGATCACCCGCGGGATGATATCGAACGGCCAGGAACGGTCGATGTTCTTGCCCTCACTGTAGATTGTGAAGGTGATGCCCATGTCCTTGATGGCCAGTTCCGCCTCGGTGCGCCGGGACTCGACCTCCTCGCGCGTCAATCCGCTCAGGAGGTTGACGGCACGCCGCGCCGCCACTCGTGGCTGGCCCTTGGCAGTTATCAGTTCGTCGAAGAAGTCTTTGCTCTGGTAGCTCTTCCAGCTTCTGGGCATCGGTTCGCATCGGTCTGAACAGGTTGGCAGAGTATAGCGCAGCGCCCCGGAAATTGATGCAGCACGGGACCGGGATCGCTGTATCGCGCGCGCACCAACATGAGGCATGCGGCGATCACCCTCTTTATGCGCGCAGCTGCTTTGCGCTAGAATGCCGCGCTTTCACGCGGGGGACGCAACGTGTTTGACAAGACCATGACCATCGAAGATTTCGACCCGGCCGTCGCCGCCGCCATCGGCGAGGAGGAGCGTCGCCAGGAAGAGCATATCGAGCTCATCGCCTCGGAGAACTACACGAGCCCCCGCGTCATGCAGGCGCAGGGCACCGTGCTGACGAACAAGTACGCCGAGGGCTATCCGGGCAAGCGTTACTACGGCGGCTGCGAGTACGTCGACAAGGCGGAGGAGCTGGCCATCGAGCGCGCCAAGGCGCTGTTCGGCGCGGACTACGCCAACGTGCAGCCCCACTCGGGCTCCCAGGCGAACTCCGCGGTGTACATGGCGCTCTGTTCCCCGGGCGACACGGTGCTGGGCATGAGCCTGGCCGACGGCGGTCACCTGACCCACGGTGCAGCGCCGAACTTCTCCGGCAAGATGTACAACGCCATCCAGTATGGACTGAACAAGGACACGGGCGAGGTCGACTACGGCCAGGTCGAGGCGCTGGCCGAGGAGCACAAGCCGAAGATGATCGTCGCCGGCTTTTCCGCCTATTCGCAGATCATGGACTGGGGCCGCTTCCGCGACATCGCCGACAAGGTCGGCGCCTACCTGATGGTCGACATGGCGCACGTGGCCGGTCTCGTGGCAGCGGGCGTCTACCCGAACCCGGTGCCCTTCGCCGATGTGGTCACCACCACCACGCACAAGACCCTGCGCGGCCCGCGCGGCGGCCTGATCCTCGCGCGCGAGAACGAGGAACTGCAGAAGAAATTCAACTCCGCGGTGTTCCCGGGCGGGCAGGGCGGTCCGCTGATGCACGTGATTGCCGCCAAGGCGGTTTCGTTCATGGAGGCCCAGAGCCCGGAATTTGTCGACTACCAGAAGCAGGTCGTGAAGAACGCCAAGGCCATGGCGGCGACGTTTATCGAGCGCGGCATCAGGATCGTCTCCGGCGGCACCGAGAACCACCTCATGCTGGTGGACCTCATCGGCAAGCCCTACACGGGCAAGGACGCCGACGCGGCCCTCGGCGCGGCCAACATCACGGTGAACAAGAACGCCGTGCCGGGCGACCCCCGCTCCCCGTTCATCACGTCCGGCCTGCGTGTGGGCACCCCCGCCATTACCACCCGCGGCTTCGGCGAGGCGGAGACCGTGGAGTTGACGGGCTGGATGTGCGATGTGCTCGAGTCCCTCGAGAACGACACCTCCGCGCAGGTCATCGAGCAGGTGAAGGCCAGGGTCCTCGACATCTGCGCCCGTTTCCCGGTCTACAAATAGGGCCCGGATCGCGTCGCAAATCCCGCGCGTCGTCCCCGCGTGGGCGGTGGTCCGGCACACCGGGACCCAGTGCCTTCGGAGCCTTGCGCGGCCCCCCTGGCGCGTTCCATTCCTTACCCCAAATGAGTAAGGACTCTCCCCAAGAAAAATGTTAGTGTTCAGCAACTTAGCTAACTGAGGCCAGTCCATGCACTGCCCTTTCTGCTCCGCCGAAGACACCAAGGTCATCGACTCCCGGCTCGTGGCCGAGGGCGACCAGGTACGCCGCCGGCGGGAGTGCCTGAGCTGCGCGGAGCGCTTTACCACCTACGAGGTGGCGGAACTAGTCATGCCGCGGGTGATCAAGCAGAACGGCAGTCGCGAGCCCTTCAACGAGGAGAAGCTGCGCGCCGGCTTCCAGCGGGCGCTCGAGAAGCGGCCGGTGCCCATTGAGGATGTCGAGGCGGCGATCAACCAGATCAAGCACCGGCTGCGCGCCACCGGGGAACGCGAGATCCGGTCGCTGGAGCTGGGCGAGCTGGTCATGGACGAGCTGCGGCAGCTCGACCAGGTGGCCTACGTGCGGTTCGCCTCGGTGTACCGCGACTTCCAGGACATCGCGGAGTTCCGCGACGAGATCGCGCGCCTGGAGAAGGACTCCGTCGCGAACTGACGCGACCGCGCGACCATGGCCTCTCCTCTCGACACCCGCATGATGGCCCGGGCGCTGCAGTTGGCCCGCGAGGGCCGTTTCTGGGCCATGCCTAATCCCCACGTCGGCTGCGTGCTGGCGCGCGGTGCGACGATCATCGGCGAGGGCTTCACGCAACCGGCCGGCGGCAACCACGCGGAAATCGAGGCGCTGGCGGCCGCGGGCGATGCCGCCGGCGCCACCGCCTACGTCACGCTCGAACCCTGCAGCCACCACGGCAAGACCGGCCCCTGCACCGATGCGCTGGTTGCCGCGGGTGTCAGTCGCGTCGTGGTGGCGGTCGAGGACCCCAACCCCCACGTGGGCGGTAGCGGCATTGCGCGTTTGCGCGAGCGCGGCGTCGAGGTGGAGGTCGGGCTGCTGGCGGCGGAGGCCGCGGCGGTCATACCCGGCTTCCTGGCGCGCATGCGCCGCGGCCGCGGACGGGTGCGGGCGAAGCTCGCGATGTCACTGGACGGGCGCACCGCCATGGCCTCCGGCGAGAGCCAGTGGATCACCGGGCCCGCGGCGCGGGCCGACGTGCAGCGCCTGCGCGCCATGAGCTGTGCCGTGGTGACCGGCGTGGGTACGGTGCTGGCCGACGACTGCGCCCTGACGGTGCGGGCGGGCGAGCTGGGCCTGGAACCCGCCCTGGCGGCCCGGGCGGCGACGCGGCAGCCCCTGCGAGTGGTGCTCGACAGCCGCCTGCGCACGCCGCCCGGTGCGAAGCTGCTGGACGCCGCCGCGCCGACCCTGGTCTGCCACAGCGAGGGCGCGCATGTACCCGGGCACCTGGCGGGTGTCGAGACCCTGGCCCTCGGCGCTGGGGCCGGCGGCCTCGACCTCGACGCCCTGATGGACGCCCTCGCGGCACGGCAGGCCAACGAAATTCTGGTAGAATCTGGCCCCCGCCTGGCCGGGGCATTGCTGGCGGCGGGCCTTGTCGACGAACTCATCGTCTATATGGCGCCGGCGCTGCTGGGCTCCACGGCGCGGCCGCTGCTCGAGCTGCCGCTGGCGGCCATGGCGGACAAGGTATCCCTCGACATCAAGGACCTGCGCCAGGTGGGCGACGACTGGCGTATCACCGCCATCCCCGGGAAGTAGAAGTTATGTTTACAGGCATTATCCAGGCAGTGGGCGAGGTCGCGGCAACAGAGCCCCGCGGCGGCGACCTGCGTCTCTACATCCGCACGGGCAAACTGCCGCTCGACGACGTACAGCTCGGCGACAGCATCGCCACCAACGGTTGCTGCCTCACCGTGACCGGGTTGCCCGGCGACGGCTACTGGTGCGATGTGTCGGTCGAGTCCCTGAACTTCACCACCCTCGGCCGTCTGGGCAAGGGTTCACCGGTGAACCTGGAGAAGTCGCTGACGCCAGCGAGCCGTCTCGGCGGCCACATCGTCAGCGGCCACGTCGACGGCGTCGGCGAGGTGGTCAGCCTGGCGGAAGACGCCCGCTCCGTGCGCGTGGTCATCCGCGCGCCGGATACGCTGGCGAAGTACATCGCCCACAAGGGCAGTATCTGCGTCGACGGCACCAGCCTCACCGTCAACGCGGTCGACGGCGCGCAGTTCGACCTCAACATCATTCCCCAGACCATGGCGGAAACCATCTTCGGCACCTACCGGCCGGGCACGCAGGTCAACCTGGAGGTGGACGTCATCGCGCGCTACCTGGAGCGGCTCCTGCAGGGCGACGCGGCCGCCGCGCCGGGCGCCGGCGGCCTGTCCCTCGATACGCTCGCCGCGAACGGTTTCGCCTGACGGCGCGGGCGCAACGATGATGCAACTCAACAGCGTCGACGAACTGATCAGCGATATCCGCCAGGGCCGCATGGTGGTCCTGCTGGATGACGATACCGAGAGCCACAACGAGGGCGTGGTGATGGTCGCGGCCGAACACTGCGAGGCGGGGCACGTCAATTTCATGGCGCGCCAGGCGCGCGGGCTTATCTGCCTGACCCTGACCGAGGAGCGTTGCGCGCAGCTCGACCTGCCGCCCATGGTGGATGGGGCGCAGGGCGAGAAGTCCAACTTCACCTTGTCAATCGAGGCCGCCGAGGGCATCGACACCGGCATCTCCGCCGCCGACCGCGCGCGGACAGTCCAGGTGGCGGTGGCACCGCACGCCGTGCCGTCCGATATCGTGCAGCCGGGCCATATCTTCCCGCTCACCGCCGTGCCCGGCGGCGTGCTCATGCGTGCCGGCCACACCGAGGCCGCCTCCGACTATGCCCGCCTTGCAGGACTGCTGCCCGCCGCCGTGATCGCGGACATATTGACGCCCGACGGCACGGTGGCGGACGGCGCCGCGCTGGTCGAGTTCGCCGCGCGGCACGATCTCAAGATGGGCTCGATCGCCGACCTCATCCACTTCCGCATGGTCAACGAGCGCACCATTCGCCGTGTGCGCGAGGGCGTTATCGATACCGAATACGGTGAGTTCCAGCTCACGGCCTACCGCGACCAGACCGACGGTGATGTGCATATCGCGCTGTCGCGCGGGACCATCTCCGCCGACGAGCCGACCCCGGTGCGCGTGCACGTGCAGTCGGTAATGCGCGATCTCGTGACGAGCAAGGTGAGCGGTCGCCCCGCCTGGCATATCGGCCGTGCGCTGCAGGCGGTCGCGGAACGCGACCGTGGCGTGATCGTTATCCTGTCGCGCACCGAACGCGCGGAACAGTTGCTCGGCAGTGTCGACATGGTGCTCGGCAATGACACCGCGGGGGTCCACGCGGCGCCCGACAGTTACACCACAGTGGGACTTGGATCACAGATTCTCAGGGACCTGGGCGTCGGCAAGATACAGCTGATGGGGGCGCCCATGAAGTACAATGCGATCTCGGGTTTTGACCTTGAGGTCGTGGACTTCCTCAACCCCGAAGACTAGAGGACGAAGGCAATGACGGACATCACAACCATCGAGGGCGACTTCACGAGCGGCAAGGGCCACTACACCATCGTGGTCGGCCGCTGGAACAGTTTTGTCGTGGAGCACCTGCTGGAGGGTGCGCTCGACTGCCTGCGTCGCCACGGTGTGGGCGACAAGCAGATCACCGTCGTGCGCGCTCCCGGTGCCTTCGAGATTCCGCTGGTGTGCCAGAAAGTCGCCGAGGCCGGGAAGGCGGACGCCATCATCGCGCTGGGCGCGGTCATTCGCGGGGGTACGCCGCACTTCGAATACGTGGCGGGCGAATGCACCAAGGGCCTTGCCGGGGTCAGTATGCAGCACGGGATACCCGTGGCGTTCGGCGTGTTGACCGTGGACACCATCGAACAGGCGGTGGAGCGCTCCGGCACCAAGGCGGGCAACAAGGGCGAGGAGGCCGCGATGTCCGCCATCGAGATGGTCAGCCTGCTCGGCAAACTCGGCTAGGTCAGGTCGCGATGGCCGACAAGCCGCGCAACACGCTGGCCGCCGAGCGCCGCAAGGCGCGGCATTACGGTATGCAGGCCCTGTACCAGTGGTACATGGCGGGCGCGGCGCTCGGTGACATCGAGGCCGAGTTTCGCGCCGACTACGATTTCGCACACGTCGACCTCGAGTACTTCCAGGCACTGCTGCACGGCGTCCCCGCCGAAGTCGACGCGCTGGACGCGGCGCTCGAACCGCTGCTGGACCGCAAACTGCAGGAACTGGATCCCATCGAACACACGCTGCTGCGCATGGGGCTGTTCGAGCTGCGCCAGCGCATCGACGTGCCCTACAAGGTCGTTATCAACGAGGCGGTGGCGCTCGCGAAGAAGTTCGGCGCCACGGACAGCCACAAGTACATCAACGGCGTGCTGGACCGCGCCGCCCGTTCGCTGCGCAAGGTCGAGATAGAAGCGGCATCCTGATGCCTGTGGACGAGTTTGCCCTGATCGAGCGGTACTTTGCCGGTCTCGATGCGGGCGCGGGCGTCGTGCTGGGCGTCGGCGACGACTGCGCACTGCTCGAACCGGCACCCGGTGAACTCCTCGCCACCTCGACCGACACGCTGGTTTGCGGCGTGCACTTTCCCGCGGACGCGGCGCCTGCCGACGTCGCCTACCGCGCGGTGGCCGCGGCCGCCAGTGACCTCGCCGCGATGGCGGCAACCCCGCTCGGGATGACGCTGGCACTGACGGTTCCCACCGCGGACGAGGCATTTTTCGCGCCGTTCGCGGCGGGCTTGCGCGACGCGGCCACCGACTTCGGCCTGCCGCTGGTGGGTGGCGACACCACCCGCGGACCGCTGGCCGTCGCGGTGCAGGTGTTCGGGACCGTCCCGCCCGGAGAGGCGCTCACCCGCGCCGGCGCCCGCCCCGGGGACAGGCTCTGCGTCTCCGGCACCCTTGGCGATGCCGCTGCGGCCCTGGCGCACAGCACCGGGCAGAGGCAGGCCCCGGAAGAGTTTGTCGATTTCCTCACGCGGCGTTTCTACCGCCCGCAACCGCGCCTGGGCCTCGCGCGGCAACTGCGCACAGTGGCCAGCGCCGCGATCGATATATCCGACGGTTTGCTCGCGGACGCGGGTCACCTTGCGCGCGCGAGTTCCGTGCGCATCGATATCGAACCGGAGCGACTGCCGCTGTCGGCCGCGCTGCGGGCACAGCCCGACGAACGCCTGCGCTTGCGTTGGGCGCTTGCGGGCGGCGATGATTACGAGCTGTGTTTCACGCTGCCCCCGGCGGTCGGGGTGCCCGAGGGTTGCACCTGCATCGGTCAGGTCAGTGCGGGCGCAGGTGTGCACGCGGGCGCTGCTGTAGACTTCGCCCCGGGCTACAATCATTTCGCAGGGTAGGGAAGGGAAGCCGGAATATGCAGGCAGGATCGGACAGCGAGTATCCACGCCCGCGCCTGCTGACCCGCCCCGCGCAGTTGCTCGCGTTCGGGTTCGGCAGCGGCCTGTCGCCCTGGGCGCCCGGCACGGTGGGCACAGTCTTCGCCGTTGCCCTGTACCTGTTGTTCGCCTACCTCCCGCTGTGGCAGTACACGCTCGTGGTGCTCGCGTCCGTCGCCCTGGGCATCTGGATCTGCGGCGTGGCGAGTCGGCAACTGGGGGTGCACGACCACCCCGGTATCGTGTGGGATGAATTTTCCGGCTACTGGATCACGATGTGGGCGGTACCGAATGAGTGGTTGTGGATTATTGCCGGTTTCGCCATGTTCCGGATCTTCGATATTATCAAGCCGTGGCCGATCCGCGTGGCAGACAGCCGCGTCGGCGGCGGGCTGGGTATCATGCTCGACGATATCATGGCGGGCCTGCTTGCCTGCCTGACCCTGCATATCGCGCTGGCGCTGCTGTAAGGCCGGGGGGTAGAAGCGATGAACAGAGTATGCGCGTTGGCCGTCGCGTTGTTGCTGCTGAGCGCGGACGTCGCGCTCGCCGCGAGCGTGGAAGTGCAGGCCCTGCTGGGGAATAACGCCGTGCTGCGTGTCAACGGCGAGCGCAAGATGCTGCGGCCGGGCGAATCCATAGGCGGCGTCACGCTCGTACGCACCACCGCCACGGCCGCGATCGTGCGCGTGAATGGCCAGGAGCAGACGCTTGACCTCTCGCGTCGCGTCGGGACGTCCTACGAGGAACCCCTGGAACGCGTCGTCACCATCCCGCGGAACAACCAGAACCAGTACCTCACCACCGCGCAGATCAACGGCCGCGGCACGCCTGTCATCGTCGACACGGGCGCGAATATCGTGGCCATGAGCCTGAACCATGCGCGCGCGCTCGGCATCGACGCGAGCCAGGGCCAGCCCGGCCCGGTGGAGACCGCCGGTGGCGTCATGACCGCCCGCTTCGTGATGCTGAACTCGGTCAGTGTCGGCGGCATCCGGGTGGACAACGTGGAGGCCACGGTGGTCGAGAGCGACTATCCCGCGACCGTCCTGCTGGGCATGAGCTACCTGCGCCACGTCAAGATCCTGGAGCACAACGGCATCCTCTCCCTGTCCCGCTTCGACTAGGCGGCCCCGCCCCCCGGGGCCGAAAAGCTGCTAGAATGGCCGCCCTTTCACCACGGAGTACCTGAGTGCCGGTACGCTATGTTGAGTCCTCGCACCTCCCCACCCGCTGGGGTGTATTCGAGATGCACGGTTTCGAGGACGAGCAACACAACAAGGAACACGTGGTACTGACCATGGGTGACTTCGCCGATGGCGAACCTGTCCTCACCCGTGTGCATTCCGAATGCCTTACCGGCGACGCGTTCTACAGCATGCGCTGTGACTGCGGTAACCAGCTGCACGCGGCGCTCGAGGCTATCGCCAGGGAGGGCCGCGGTGCGCTGTTTTACCTGCGCCAGGAGGGGCGCGGCATCGGGCTGCTCAACAAGATCAAGGCCTACCACCTGCAGGACGCCGGCGCCGACACGGTCGAGGCCAACGAGCAGCTCGGTTTCGGCGCCGACATGCGCGACTACAGTATTCTGGCCCCCATGGTTGAGCACCTCGGCGTCAGGGCCGTCCGTCTCATGACCAACAACCCGCGCAAGGTGACGGCGCTCGAGGAGATCGGTGTCGCCGTGGTGGAGCGCATTGCGTTGCACACGGCGTCCAACCCGCACAACGAGAAGTACCTGCAGACCAAGGCCGGCAAGCTCGGGCACATGTTCGCCGGCGAGGGCGACACCTCACGCAGCTAGCGGTCCCTGTGTACGATGTAGCGCGCGAGCTGCTCGAGCCGCCGTGCATTCGCAGCGAACGGCGCAAGCTGCGCCAACCCCGATTCCATTAGTTGCCGCGCCTCTGCGCGCGCACCGTCGAGGCCCAGTAATGTCACGTAGGTGGGTTTGTCGGCCAGCGCATCCTTACCCTGCGTCTTGCCGAGAGTCTGTGTGTCGCCGGTGACATCCAGGATATCGTCGACGACCTGGAACGCCAGGCCGATGTCGCGGCCGTAGGCGTCGAGACGCGCAAGCTGCTGCTCCGTGGCGCCGGCGGCGATGCCGCCGAGCGCCACCGACGCGCGAATGAGCGCGCCGGTCTTGCACAGGTGCATCTCCCTGAGCGCCTCGAGGTCCATCGTTTCACCCACCGCGCTGATGTCGACAAACTGTCCGCCCACCATGCCCGCGAGTCCGGCCGCCCCCGCCAGCGTGCTGATGGCGGCAACCCGGCTGTTCTCGCTTATGTCCGGCGCCCGGGCCAGCAGTTCGAACGCGCGCGCCTGCAGGCCGTCGCCGACCAGTATCGCGGTGGCCTCGTCGAAGGCGCGGTGCAGGCTCGGCCGGCCGCGGCGCAGGTCGTCGTCGTCCATCGCCGGCAGGTCGTCGTGAATGAGGGAGTAGGTGTGGATGATCTCGAGCGCGGCCGCGAGGTGGTCGGCGCCGGGGGGAATATCACCGGCCACGGCCTCGGCCGCGGCGTAGCACAGCACCGGGCGTACAAGCTTGCCCGTGTTCTCGAAGGGATAGCGGCTGGCGTCCAGCAACCCCGCCGGTACGCGGAGTTCGCCGTGTCCGGCGTCGAGCGACGGCAACAACACCGCCTGGCAGCGCGTCCGGCACGCGGCCAGGTAGCCGTCGAAATCCGCGTCGGGGTCAGTCTTCGGCATCCAGTTCCGTGCTGACGGGTTCGCCGTCCTCTTCCATGAGCACGCGGACCTTCTGTTCCGCCTCGGTCAGCGACGCCTGCACCTGGCGCGTGAGTTTGATGCCTTCCTCGAACAGCGCGAGAGAGTCTTCCAGCGGCGTGTCCTCCTGTTCGATGCGCTCGATGATGGACTGCAGGCGCGCGATGCTGGCATCGAAACTCGGGGTTTCGTCGGCGGATTTGTTCTTCGGCATAGTCTGTTGCGGGCTGTGATCGGGGCAGCGTCATCATAGCCTGTTCGCGCTGCCAATGCATTGGTCCAGCCGTTCGCGGGCCGCTCGCCCGGGGCGGGGCGCAGGCGCGATTGGTATTACTTTACAATTGCATTTTATTTGTGTTTTCAGGGGGTTAAGATCGAACATTAACTCGCGATCGACGTATATCGCACCGCATTCCAACGCAGCCCTGCGGCGGCGGCACCGGCCAATGAGTCAGAACATAAAAACCTACAGCCCGGCCAACAGTTCCTTCCTCGACGGGCGCGCCTGGCGCCGGATGGTCGCCGACCTGTGGGGATCCCGGGAATTGATTCGCAGCCTCGCGTACCGGGACTACTCCGTGCGCTACCGGCAGTCGGTGCTGGGCTATGTCTGGGCCGTGGCGCCGCAGGTGATCACCGTCGGGATCTTTGCATTCCTTGCGCGCTATAGGGTGTTCGACATGGGGCAGCCGACACTGCCCTACCTCGTGCACGCGCTGTGGAGTATCTCGGTGTGGCAGTTGTTCTCCGTCAGCCTGGTGAACTGCACCAACAGCCTGGTCACCGCGGGCTCCCTGGTCACCAAGATCAACTTCCCGAAGGAGAGCCTGGTGATCGCCTCCACGGGCAAGGCGCTGATCGATTTCCTGATCCGCCTGGTGCCGGTCTTTATCGTGATGCTGTGGACGGGGTTCGTGCCGTCGGCGGCCGTACTCTACATTCCCTTCATACTTGTGCTCGTGATGCTGTTCGCGATCGGCATCGGCTTCGTCCTCGCCGTGGTCAACCTCGTGATACGCGACATGGGCAACATGGTCAGCATGGTCATGACCTTCGGCATGTTCCTGTCACCCATACTGTACCCGCCGCCCGTCACCGCGCCGTTCTCGCTGGTGAATGTGCTCAACCCGTTCAGTCCGCTGCTGATCGCCACCCAGGAAATGCTGGCCGGTGCGCCGCAGTCACAACCTGTGGCACTGGCGCTCACTGCGCTGCTGTCGGTCGTGGTGTTCGCGGTGGGCTGGCGCGTGTTCTGCATCACGATGCCGCGCGTCGCGGAGAGGGCCTGACGCGTGGACGGCGAGGTGTTGATCGAGCTCGAGCACGTGCGCAAGAAGTACTGTCGCTCGCTGCGCAAGTCGATGCTGTACGGGGTGCACGACATCTACAGTGACCTGCTCGGCCGCCCGCTGGACCCGGCCCTGCGGGCGGATGAATTCTACGCCACCGACGACGTGTCCCTCACCGTGCGCCGCGGCGAGTGCGTGGGCCTGATCGGTTCCAACGGCGCCGGCAAGAGCACGCTGCTGAAGATGATCAACGGCATCTTCATGCCGGACGAGGGCAGGATCACTGTGCGCGGCAAGGTCGGCGCGCTCATTGAGGTAGGTGCGGGCTTCCACCCGCTCCTGAGTGGCCGCGAGAATATCTACATCAGCGCATCGGTGCTCGGCATGTCCCGGCGCGAGGTGGACAGGAAGCTGGAGAGCATCATCGCGTTCGCCGAACTGGGCGAGTTCATCGATATGCCGATCAAGAACTACTCCAGCGGCATGTACGTGCGGCTGGGTTTCGCGGTCGCCGCGCACCTCGAGCCGGACATCCTGGTCATCGACGAGGTGCTGGCGGTTGGCGACATGGCGTTTCGCAGCAAGTGCTACCGGGAGATCGACCGCCTGCGCAAGAAGTGCGCCATCATCTTCGTCAGTCACAGCATGCAGCAGGTCAGCAGGGTGTGTGACCGCGCGCTGTTTTTGGAGCACGGCCGCGTGGTCTACGCGGGCGACACGGCGACGGCGATCCACCGCCTGAACGAGAGTACGGCGCGGCGCGTGGGTGACGGCCGCGAGGACGCGGGCACCGGTGCGGTGAGCATAGAGGGCATCCGCCTGGAGGTGGACGGACAGGCGGGCACCACCGTGCGGCACGGCGACGACGTGACCGTCACTGTGAGCCTGCGCGCTCCAGAGCCGGTGGCGGATGCCGTTATCAATATTGCGTTTTACACGACGGATGAGTCGCTCGTGATGCAGTGCACCAACCAGTGCCTGCCCGGCAACAGCATCCCGGCGGGCGACAGCACCTTCTCCACCGTCATCCCGGCCCTGCCGCTGGTGTCGGGCATCTATCACCTCACGGCGCTGGTACAGTCCCCCGACCTGCTGGTGCCCTATGCCTGGACGAAGAAAATCCTTAGCATTGTGGTGGAGAGTGAGATCACCAGTAACGCTCCGGTGCGCTTGCCGGTCCAGTGGGCGGCGCAGTGACCGGCGCGGCGGGGAGCAGGTGGCGCTGATGGCCCTTGATGTCATCAAGACGACGGTCAGCCATGACCACTGCATCGGCTGCGGTATGTGCGATGCGGTGTGCCCCTACGACGCCATCGAGATGATCTACAACCCCGTCAAGGAGGTTGAGCCGAGCATCGACTACGACCTGTGTGCGGACAAGTGCTCCGCCTGCGTCAACTTCTGTCCTTTCACCGAAGAGAAGATCGAGGCCGAGGCGGACAAGCTCCTGGCGCTCGATAATCCCAATGCCCACGGCGTGGACGGCGGCAACTTCTATCTCGCCTGGGACCGCGACCGGGACAAGCGCTTTCGCAGCGCCTCCGGCGGTGCGGTGTCGGCGATTGCCACCACGATGTTGGAGCAGGACATCGTCGACGTGGTTTTCCATGCCCAGATGGTGCTGAACGATCTGGGCAAGGAACACTACAAGGTCTCGGTGAGCCACTCGGTGGGTGAAGTCGAGGAGAAGCGCAGTTCCTTCTACGCGCCGATTTCATTCTCGAGCGCGATCAAGACGCTGCGCCGGACCGACACCCGCGTACTGATCATCGGCGTGCCGTGCCTGGTGCGGGCGGCCACCGAGTTGCTCGCAGAAAACAAGCAGTTCCGCAACGTGCGGGCCTATACCGTGGCCCTGGCCTGCAGCCACGTCACCAACGGCCAGTTCGTCGACGCGCTGGCGGACTCGGAGGGCGTCGGTTACTCGCCGTTTCTCGCCAACCTGCGCGACAAGACCGGCGCCCCCAACGCCAATGCGTTCAACAACCGCTTCTTCACGCAGGAGAAGGATCTCCTGATCAAGAGCCGCTTCGATACCCTGTTCACCACCCTGTGGCGCAACTACTTCTTCTCCAAGAACATCTGTTTCAAGTGCAGTGACTTCTGGGGCTACACGGCGGACGTGAGCATCAAGGACGCCTGGGGCAAGTGGGCGGCGGACCCGCTGGGCAAGAGCATCGTGATCACCCGCAACCCTGAGGTGGAACGTGTCCTCACCGGCGCGGCGTCGCTCGAGGTCCAGACGCTGGACTACGAGGAGGTCATCGATTGCCAGCCCTCTACCACCCGCTTCAAGCATGACGAGGTGCAGGACAGGATCCGCAAGCCGGTGTGGGCGAAGGAGAATATCCGCAATGGCTACCTGAAGCTGTACCTGTACGCCTGGGCCTCCAAGCGGGTGTACCGGCTCTTCGGCATGCGCGGCCTCAATCTGCTGTTGTCACTGGCGTCGATGAAGGGCAAGGCGCGGCGTTTCAAGCGCCTGGTGTTCAGCAGGGCCTGAGGGGCGGCGATGTCCGGGGACAGACAGGGGCGCATTCTCGTGACGGGGGGCTACGGCTATGACAACGCCGGCGACGAGGCGCAACTGAATGCCTCTCTGTCGCGACTCAAGGCGGACTATCCCGGCTATGAGATCGTGGTATTGACCCACGATCGCGAGCAGACGGCCCGCGTGCACCACCACGATACGCTCGCCGATTCGCCGCGCGAGGCGTTCTACGACCACAACAGTTCGCGCTTCTACTTCCCGCACAAGCCGCTGGACAAGGCGCGCTTCCTGCTGCGCGCGTCGTGGGTCTTGGCCAACGCCTACCTGCTCCGCCTGCGACTGGGCACCTGGTTGCTCGACGCCAAGGCGCGCGACCTGCTCGAGTTGCTGCGCGGCAGTGACCTGCTGTTTTATTCCGGTGGCGGCTATATCACCGCCAAGACGCGCTCGCGCTTCTGGGATGCGCTGTTCTTCATCGCCTGTGCCAAGGTCTTCCGGGTGCCCGTGGCGCTCTCGGGGCAGACTATCGGACTCTGGCGGGAGGGGCCGAACCGTGCGCTGGCCCGCTGGAGCCTGAACAAGGTGGACCTGATCAGCGTGCGCGATCCGGTAGATTCCATCGCCGCACTGGAAGACATCGACATGGCGGCGCACAAGTACCGCGCGGTGTGTGACGATGCCACTTTCTGCGAGCGCTCGGAGTCCGCGGCGTATCGCCAGGTGCTCGCGGGGCTCGGCCTGCATGCGGATGATCTCGCCGGCGGCTATATCGCGCTGAATATCCACTACTGGGGCATGCCGCCCGAACAGCGACGCCCGATGCTGGAAGAGATCGCCGCGCTGCTGGACGCGGTCGTGGCGCAACGCCCCATGCCCGTGGTGCTCGTCCCCATGACCCCGACGGACACTGACACCATGCTGCAGGCGCAACCCCTGTTCGCACGGCGGCCCGTGGTGTTCGAGTGCGGCTTCGATTTCCGCGTCATCCGCGCATTGCTGGCCGACGCCAGCGTCTGCGTGACCATGAAGCACCACCCGATCATCTTTGCCCTGGGCGAGGGTACCCCGACCGTGGCGTTGAATTACTCAAGCTACTACCAGCACAAGAACGCCGGTGCCATGGCGCTGTTCGGTGTGCAGGACTACTGTATCCGCCTCGACGACGCGGGGTATGACCGCGCCGCGGCCGCGCGTCTCATCGTGTCCACCGTGGACGCTCGCCAGGATTTGTCGGGCAGTATCAGGGCCCATCACGCCGACCTGCGCGAACGGCAGGATGCGTTCTTCCGCGATGTGCGCTCGGTGGTCCGCGCGTGAGCAGCCGTCTCGACCAGCCGCGCATCGTCTTCACGGGCAATATCGCGCGCTTCAACCCCAACCACCCCGGGCGCTCCAACCAGAACCAGAATATCAACTGGCTGCGCCATATCGTCGCGCCCCATCTCGAGCGACTCCTGGACCGGCCGATGGCGGACGTCCAGTGGCGGGAGGGGGACAACAACCTGTACGCCGCGCTCGGGCTGGCGCCGACGATGGAGGCCTACCTCGAGATCTACCTGGGCGGGTACAACGACAGGTTGGGCGACCTGCTGCTGCCGCAGTTCGACGGCGCGCTGGTGGTGGGCTTCGAGACACCGCCCTTCCTGCTCCAGTTGTTCGACGCGAACGACATTCCCTACATCGACGTGATCCTCGGGCCGTTGCGTTTTTTCCCGGACCTGGTGCCGGCTGTCCGCAGCAACGTGCCCGAAGTCGCCGCCGCGCTGGCCCGACAGTGCCTCGAGGAGGGCCAGATCCGCGCCATCGCCGCCTGGCGGCAGGCGTTTTTCGCCAAGCAGGCCCTGCCGGCGTACCCGGCGGGCACGACCCTGCTGGTGGGGCAGACCAACTTCGACACCTCCCAGGTCAGCAACGGCGGCTTCGTGGACCTGACGCATTTCGAGGCCGAGGTGTCCGCTCTGGCGCAGCAGGGCAATGTGCTGTTCAAACCGCACCCCTACGTGACCAAACGCGACCGGCGCGAGCAGCTCGCGATGATCGGCCGCCACGGTATCGAGGTGAACGAGGACAACGTCTACCGCCTGCTCAACAGTGCGGGCATCGACAGCGTGGTGGCGATCTCCTCTTCCGTTTGTGTGGAGGCACCGTACTTCGGTTGCGCCGCCCGCACATTGATCGATTATCCCTTCCCCTTCGCCACCGCCCCCGGCGAGACGGGGTCGTTCTACAACGTCTGGGACAAGCTGGCCACCACCGCGTTCTGGGCGGCGCTGCTGGACAGGGAGTGCACCGGGAGTTACTCGCTGCCACCCGGGTCGCTGGCCCAGAGCCTCGGCCAGAGCTGGGGCGCGGATGCGTTCGCGCCCACCACCAGCCGGCCGCGTCGCGGCCTGCTGCAGCGGCTGCTGCGGCGTTGAAGCGGCGGCGACCGGGGGCGGTAGCGTGAGTCGACGCCGTGTACTCATCGTCACACACGTGCGGCAGCTCTGGTCGGCGAAGCCCTCGGGCACCGTGCGCGCCATCAACAGCATGGCGGACTACCTGGCGCGCGAGCACCAGGTGGATTTCTACTGCACGAAGTACGTGCTGCGCCGCCCGGCGCCGGGCACCCCACTGCACTGCGGCCAGGGACTGGCGGCCTATGTGCTGGAACGCGTGTTGTTCTATGCGCGCAAGTTCCTGACCGGCGAGGCGCGGCGCCGCCCGCTGCTGCTGGACCCGGGCGATCGCCAGGCGACCAGCGAGGTGGCGGCTTTCCGCCGCTACCTGCAGGCGCACGCGTACGACGCGATTATTTTCGAGTACCTGCACAACCATCACCTGGCGCAGGCGGTCGATCGGGCGCGCACCCGTGTGCTGCTCGATACCCACGACCTGATGCACCGCCGCACGGCGACCTTCGCGGCACTGGGCAGGGACCTGCCGCTGGCAATCAGCGAGGAGCGCGAGCTGGACTGTTTCGGCCTGTACGACAGGGTGCTGGCCATCCAGGATGAGGAGTTCCATTACCTCCAGGACAAGCTGGGCGCGCGGGCGCTGCTGGTCAAGCGCCCGGCCGAGTTGCACGAGGGCATGGCGGCGCCCGCGCCGGAGGCGCCCCTGCGCCTGTGTTTCGTCGCCTCCGCGGCGGAACACAACGTGGATGCGCTGCGCTGGTTCCTCGAGTCGGTGTGGAGCGAGGCATTGGCGCGGCAGTTCCGCCTCGACGTGTACGGCGCTGTCTGCAGGGAGATCGACGGCGCCTTGCTCGACGGGCGCCCGGGTGTGCACTTGCGTTTCGAGGTAGCGGACCTCGCGAGCGCCTACGGCCCCGCGCACCTGGTCATCAACCCGGTGCGCATCGGCAGCGGCCTGAAGATCAAGAATATCGAGGCTATGGGCTATGGCCGCGGCGTGCTGACCACCAGCCTGGGCGCCCAGGGCATGGAGGAATGCGTGGGCAGCGCCATCCTGACCGCGGATACCGCCGAGGCAATGCGCGAGCAGTTATTCGCGCTGGCCGCTGCCCCGCGGCGCGTCGCTGAACTCTCTGACCGGGCGCTGGCCGATGCCGCGGCGCATTTCTCGCCCGCGGCCTGCTTCGGCGAGCTCTCCAACTGGATTGCATCGCCGGCGCTGCGCTGAACGCACTTACACGCCCTGTGCGTGCAGGTAGTCGCGCAGGCGCTCGCGCTCCGCGGCGTCGCGGAAAAACTCGATACTGAACTGCCGGCCGAGCAGCTTGTGCAGGAAGCTGTCGACGCGCGCGGGATCCGCGCGCCACTGCCCGATCTGTGCGAGGCGCGACAGGTCTTCGTGACACTCCAGCGTGATGTTGTGGTTGGTGGTAAAACCCTCGCCGAAGGTGGCGCAGGGTTTGCCGAGCACCAGGGCCTCCAGAATCACGGTCGAGTTGGACGCCACCACGCAACTGCACTTTTCCAGCAGGAGGCGGAGATCCTTGTTGTCGGTGGGCAGTACGATGTTGTCGCCGCCGGCGCGATAGGGCCCGTTGGTGTCGAGCGGGTGCGGTTTGAAGATGATGCGCCGGTCGGGCAGTTCCGCCTCGATGCGGTCGATGATCGACTGGTTGTCGTCGAAGGGGCAGAGTTCGAAGGCGGTGTCGCGCTCCAGTTGCATGGGCACGAACACGAAGTCGAAATCGTACTCGCCGGCCTGTTGCGCGTCCTGCTGTGTCCTGAGGTTGATCGAGTCCCATTTCACGCGTACGAAATCGTTCGCCCGGAAGTCGTCCCGAAACGCCTGCAGCTCCGCGCGTTGTTCCCCGGTGAGCGGTGTGAGCGGCATGTCGCGGATGGAAGAGTGACCGTGTACCCCCTTCGGGTCGAAATACACGTTCTTCGTCTGCGGCATGAAGCCGATCTCGCAGTACAGCCGCCGTTCGGCCGGGATGCTTGCCGCCGCTTCCTGCAGTTGCGGCCAGAGCCCGTTGGGTATGATCACCTTGCGGTAGCGCGAGAAGTCCCCCCGCGGCGGCACGATGTGCACGGCAATGCCCAGGTGGCGACGAATATTGAAAATGAAGGGCAGGATAACGGGGTGGTCGATATACATGAAGGCGACGTCGGCCCCGGCCAGGCGCGTGTAGGCAGGCTCGAGGTAGCGCGCGCGCCAGAACAGCAACTGGTTTCTGAGCTCGGCGGTGAGCAGCTGTCGGCGGAACTTGTCGAAGGCCATCGGCAGGCGCGTCCAGTGTGTCGTTTGCCCCGGGTCGCCGCGAGAAAGTCGGCCATAATCACGCGGCTGCGGCAGGCTTTAACGGCGTTACGATGATATCCTACCGCCACGCCACAGGGGAACCGGTGACCAGGGGACATGAGTACAACAGTAATCACCTTCGGCACGTTCGACGTGTTTCACGTCGGGCACCTGCGCATCCTCGAACGCGCGCGCGCCAGCGGCGATCGCCTGGTGGTCGGCGTATCAACCGACCAGCTCAACATCGCCAAGAAAGGGCGGCCCCCTGTGTATACCCAGGATGAGCGCGCCGAGATCGTGCGCGCGCTGCGCTGCGTCGACAAGGTGTTCTTCGAGGAGTCGCTGGAACAGAAAGCCGATTACATCCGCGATTACAGCGCGGATATCCTGGTCATGGGCGACGACTGGGCGGGCAGGTTTGACGACCTGTCCGCGTTGTGCGAGATCATCTACCTGACGCGCACGCCGGCGATCTCGACCACGGAAGTCATCGAGAAGATCCGCCTGTAGCGCTGCCCCCGGCGCGTGCGATCAGCCGCGCATCTCCCCGAGCCTGCGCCACTGGCGCCAGGCCGCCTGGCCGTCGATGTTCCTGCCGTAGGCCGCCTCGGTAATGCGCTTGTGGGTGCCGGCCTGGCTTGCGGTATAGCCGGCGGGGTCGTCCAGTATGGCGGCGAGCTGGCCGCACAGTTCTTCCATCGTCGCGGCGATGTAGCCGTAGCGGTACTCGGGACCCAGCGAGAAGCCGTTGGCGAAAGGCGGCTCGACCTCCAGGAAAATCGCGGGGCGATCGAGCGCCAGGTAGTCAAAGGAGATCGACGACCAGTCGCAGATCAGCACGTCGGTCTCCTGCAAGAGGCTCTCCGCGTCCGGGAAATCCTTCATCGAGCAGTAGCGCACGTTGTCGTAGTCCCGCGCGCTGATCGTGGCGTTGAGGTGACTGCGCACGACCAGCAGGACATTGCGCGCCGCGCACACCGCGTTGAGCGCGGCCAGGAACGCGTCCTGTGACTGGCCGAAGGGAAACAGGTCGCGGCCGGAGTCCTCCTGCTTCCAGGTCGGTGCGTACAGCGCGATGCGCACGTCGTCCGGGAGCGCGAGCTGGCGCCGCAGGCTGGGGTTGGCGGGGTCGCCGCGAAAAAGCTTGTCGACCCGCGCATAGCCGAGGTCGCGCACGATCGCCGCGGGAAAACCGAACTGCTCGACATACACTTCCTCGAGCAGCGGTGAGGACACCCATACCTCGTCGTAGCGGTGCTGCACGCGGAAGTAGTCCGGCGTGAAACCCTTGTACGGGATGCCGTGCCAGACATCGATGAAGCGTATGCCCGTGCGGCCCACCATGACCGACATGGCGTGCAGCCCGTGGTCGGTGATCACGGCGAAACTGGTGCCCACCCGCAGCATATCCCCCAGGCTCCCGCAGCGCAGCACCTGCACGCCCTCGGCCTCGAGGATGTCGCTGTACTGCGGGTCCAGCGACAGGAAGTAGCAGTCGTAGTCGTCGCTGAAGTGACGCTGCCACTCCTCGTACAGCGCTTTCAGGTTGCCGGACAGCTGGTGGCCGTAGAGTATGACCCGCGGCTTCGCGGGCGTCGGCGCCACGAGCCGGTAGGCCATGGCCACCAGGCTGTAGATACCCTGGCGCAGCAGCAGCCACCAGTGGCGGGGGTTGCGCTTGTCGATCTTCACGTGCCGGGCTCCCTGGCCGGTTGTTGCCGCGCGAGGATGTCATTGAACACCGCGAGGAACTTGCCGCTGATGACGCGCCAGTCGTACTGCGCCTGCACATGCCGCCTGCCGCCGGCGCCCAGTTCGGCGCACAGTGCCGGGTCGGTGTAGAGCCGCAGCAGCGCCTCGGCCAGTGCCTCGGGCGATTTCTGCGGTACCAGCAGGCCGGTTTGGCCGTCGATAATAATGTCCCTCGCGCCGGGGTAGTCGGAGACCACCGCGGCACAGCCGCAGGCCAGCGCTTCCATGATGGCGACCGGCGTGCCCTCCTGGTCGCCGCTGTCGGTCACGATGGAGGGGAACACGGTGACCGCCGCGCGCTGCAGGTAGCCCGGCACCTCGTGGTTGGCGACCGCGCCCGCGAAGTCCACGGCGCCGTCGATGCCCAGCGCGTGAGCGCGGGACCGCAGTTCGGCGGCCAGTGGCCCGTCGCCCACGATTGTCAGTCGCGCGCCGGGCTGCGCGGCGAGTACCGCGGGCAGCGCCTCGATCAGGTACTCGATGCCCTTCTTGTCCACGAGGCGGCCGACGAACACGATGCCGGAGCGCCGCACGTCCGCCGCCGGTGGCTGGAAGACGCCCTCGGTGTCGACGCCCATGGGTATGGTGTGGATGCTCTCCCGGGGCAACAAGGCGAGGTCCGCTGCCTTGTCGCGCATCGCGCTGCTGACCACGGTCAGGCCCTGGCAGCGCCGCGTGACCCAGCGCTTGAGCGAGGAGAGCACGCGACCGCGCAGTGCGAACAGGTCGCCGCCGTGGGAGGTGAGCACAACGGGTGGCCGCAGCCCGAACAACCGCGCGAGCGCGGCGCAGAAGCCCTGCGGAATGATCCAGTGGGCGTGCACGATGTCGAACCCGTGGGCGCGCGACAGGCGCAGTATCGCCAGTAGCTGGGCCAGCAGGAACCCCGGTACCAGCAACAAGCGCAGCGGTTGCGCGCGCAGGTTCGGCAGGATGCCGCCGCCGTAGGCCAGTGTCTCCAGGGCTTCCGGCGCGTAGCGGAAGCGATGCACCGGTATGCCTTCCAGCACCTGGGCCACCTGTGCGCCGGGCGCGTGCGGTGCCAGCACGTGGACCTCGTGATCCTGTGCGAGGTAGCGGCAGAGATTGTCGACGAAGCGCGGCTCGGTGTCGCCGGCCCAGCGGGAATAGGTGGAGGTCAGGACCAGGATCTTCACCGCGCCACGTGCTCCGGGCGCAATCCCGCGGCCGGCGCGCTCCTCACCCAACGATCCTTCACGCTATCCCCAGTCCCACTGTTCTTTTTCTAGAATATGCGGCGCGGTTGCCCGCACCGGTTGCCCGCGTCGTCAGTTCGGCAGTTCGACTGACTCCGTCATGTCCACGAGATGCGCGATGCCGTGCCGGACCATTGCCGTCTTGATCCGTTCGCGCAGGCTGTCGGCGTCGAGGCCGCACCAGGTAAGCTGGTCCGCGTGGGAGCCGTGCTCGATAAACTCATCCGGCAGGCCGAGATTGAGCAGCGGCCGGGTAATGCCCGCACTGGCGAGGAATTCATTGACCCCCGCACCGGCGCCGCCCGCGACCGCGTTTTCCTCCAGTGTCACCAGCAGTTCGTGGTGTTGCGCCACGTCGAGCAGCAGGCGCTCGTCCAGTGGTTTCACCCAGCGCATGTCGACCACCGTACAGCCGAGCGCGTCGGCGGCCTGCATCGCCTGCGGCAACAGCGTACCGAAATTGAGCAGCGCCACCTGCCGACCCTCGCGCACCGTGACCGCGCGGCCGATCTCGAGCTGGCTCATCGCCGTCTCGATCGCGACGCCGGGGCCCGTGCCGCGGGGGTAGCGCACCGCGGCGGGACCGGTGTGCTGGAACGCCGTGTACAGCATCTGCCGGCACTCGTTCTCGTCGGAGGGCGCGCCGATGACCATGTTGGGCACACAGCGCAGGTAGGTGAGGTCGAAGGCGCCGTGGTGGGTCGGGCCGTCCTGCCCGACGAGCCCTGCGCGGTCGATGCCGAAGGTCACGTCGAGGGACTGCAGGGCGATATCGTGGATCAGCTGGTCGTAGCCGCGTTGCAGGAAGGTGGAATAGATCGCCACCACCGGCTTGAGGCCGTCGCACGCCATGCCCGCGGCCAGGGTCAGCGAGTGCTGTTCGGCGATGGCGACGTCGTAGTAGCGGTCGGGAAAGCGCGCGGCGAACTCCACCATACCCGAGCCCTCGCACATCGCGGGGGTGATGCCTATCAGCCGGTTGTCGCGCTCGGCCATGTCGCACAGCCAGCGGCCGAACACGTCCTGGTACTTGGGCCGGGCGGGCGTCTTCACGACCTGCGGTCCCTTGGGCTTGTCCTCGATCTTGTTGATTGCGTGGTAGCCGACCGGGTCTTCCTCCGCCGGCGCGAAGCCCTTGCCCTTTACGGTGCGGATGTGCAGGAACTGCGGTCCCTCGAGATCCTTCATATTGTCCAGGGTCTGCACGAGCCCCGGCAGGTCGTGGCCATCGAGCGGGCCGATGTAGTGGAAGCCGAGTTCCTCGAACATGGTGCCCGGCGCCACCATGCCCTTCATGTGTTCCTCCGTGCGCTTGGCCAGCTCCCACGCCGGGCGGATCTTCTCCAGCACGCGCTTGGAACCCTTGCGCATGGCGATGTAGGTCTTGCTCGCCCAGATCTTGGCGAAATAGGTGGCCAGCCCGCCCTTGTTGTGCCCGATGGACATCTGGTTGTCGTTGAGGATGACCAGCATGTTGGGGCGTTCGTGGCCCGCGTGCGCCAGGGCCTCGAAAGCCATGCCGCCGGTGATCGCGCCGTCGCCGATCACCGCGATGACCTTGCGCTCGATGCCCTGCTGGCGGGCCGCCAGCGCCATGCCCATGGCGGCGGAGATGCTGGTCGACGAGTGGCCGACGCCAAACGTGTCGTACTCGCTCTCGGCGCGTTTCGGGAAGCCCGCGAGCCCACCGGCCTGGCGCATGCTGTGCATCTGCTCCATGCGCCCCGTGAGGATCTTGTGCGGGTAGGTCTGGTGGCCCACATCCCACACGATGCGATCGAAGGGCAGGTTGTAGACGTGGTGCAGCGCGACGGTGAGTTCCACCACACCCAGCCCGGCGCCGAAGTGGCCGCCCGTCTTGCCCACGCTGTACAACAGGTAGGCGCGCAGCTCGTCGGCGAGCCGGTTCAGTTGCGCCGTGTCCAGTTCGCCTACGCTGGCGCCCTGTTCAACCTGCCGCAGTAACGGGGTATCCGGGGGCGATACCGGGATATCGGAATACATCCGCGCATTCTATCCCATCTTTGGTCAAAATGTGCCCGGGCCGGCGGCCTGTTCCAGCCGGCCCGGTTCGTGCTCCAGCGCCTCCTGCAGCAGCACTGCCAGGCGCAGGTAGCCGTGCTCGTTCAGGTTGATTCCGTCGGCCCGGAAGTAGCGCGCCCGGGGGGTTCCCGCCGGGTCCGCCAGCAGCCGGTTGGGCTCGATGACCTTCACGTGCTCTTCGCCCTGCGCCCAGTCGGACAGCAGCCTGGAGGCCTCCTCGATGGTGGCGAAGTCCTGTGGCCTGGCAGGGGACTTGATCGGCGCGAAGATATAAAAGCACTGGGTGACCCCGTGCTCGGCGTCCAGCGCCACGAGGTCCTGCACGGCGCGCAGCAGTTCCTCGGGGGACTTGCTGTCGCGAATAAAGAACTCGCTCTGGCTGAGCAACAGGACCACCGCGTGAGGCCGGTAGAAGCCCACGAGTCGCTCGTAGTGATAGCTGATATCCTCGATGATCGCATCGCCCAGCCCGCGCATGAGGACGGGTTGTGGCGCCAGCACATCGTCGAGCCCGTACCACAGCTTGGCGCGCTGTCCGCCCACGACGACGATGGGATGTTTGGGCAGCTGCACTTTCGCGTCCTGGGCGGCGTAGGCATCGAGTTCCGGGTTCCAGGCTTCCGGCGAGGCGTCGAGCGTCGCGAGCGTGGCGGTGGAGATCAGGTAGACCACGTGCACCAGCGGCAGGAGCAGCAGGACAGAGCACAGAATGCGAACGACGCGCCAGGGGAGCATGGACCGGACCGGGAATTGACAGATTGTAAAGTTTGGATGAATTATGCAGTGCTGGCAACGCGGGGATGCCGGGCTGCTTGTGACACGGTTCGCATCCGTCGTTGAGCGGTGTCCCGCGGCCACCGCGCCGGGGTAGGATGGCCGAATGATTTATCAACAACACATGCCGCGGGATGAGATGGTGTCCGCGCAGCTTGAGCTGCTGATGCAGAACAGCCGGCTGCCCACCCTCTCCGTGCAACTCGTCGGCGTCGTGGCCAGCGTGCTCATGTTCTGGCCGTTTATGCAGATTACGACGGTGTTGTTGTCCGCGGCGGCATTCCTCATCCTGTTGCTGGCGCGCTCCCTGCACATGAGCACCGCGCTGGTCGAGCGACGTTTCGAGACCCGCCCCGTGCTGCTGTACTGGCAACTGCTGATCGGCGCCGGGATCACGGGGGCGGTGTGGTCCTACGTCTATATCTACGCGGCGCACTCCATACCGGTGTCGATGCAGTACGCGTTCCTGCTGATCATCGTCATGACAGCCGCCTTCTCGCTGGGTTTTTCGGTGGTGATCCGCGAGTACTTCCTGGCTTACGTGTTCTGCGCGTTGCTGCCGATCGCCTGGTCGAGTTTCATTCATTACCAGAAGGAACCCTACAACCTGCTCATCGGCCTGGTGCTGCTCGCCTTCTGCGCCCTGATGGTCTACATCACCGACTGGACCTACCGCACCTTTCGCAACATGATCGCGCTCACCTGGGAGCGCGAGCACTTTACCCAGGAGCTGGGCGACCTCACGGGTTCCCTGCGCGAGCGCAACCGGCAGCTGCGCGACGCGCGGCGCCAGCTCACCGCGCTGGCCAACGTCGATGAGCTGACCGGCCTGGGCAACCGGCGGCTGGTGAATTCGGTGCTGCAGAAAGAGATCAACCGCGCGCGGCGCGCGGGCGCCGAACTCTCCCTGATCCTCCTGGACGTGGATTACTTCAAGAACTACAACGACACCTATGGCCACCCTGCGGGCGACAACGTGCTGCAGAAGCTAGCGGACATCATGCAGCGCGCCTCGACCCGTGCCGGCGACCTGGTGGCGCGTTACGGCGGCGAGGAGTTCATCCTGGTGCTGCCCGGCGCCTCGTCCGAATCCGCGATGCGCACCGCTTCGCGCCTGCAGGACATGATCCTTGAGGAGCGTATTCCCCACGGCACTTCCGAGATCGCGGACCAGATTACGGTCAGCCAGGGCGTGATCACGGTACGCCCCGACGGCGCCCAGCAGGCCACGGACCTCATCGCGATGGCCGACGCGGCCCTCTACAAAGCCAAGGACGGAGGCCGTAACACCATCGCGATGCACTAAGCCAGTCATCGCCGCCGCTGGATTTCAACGGCGGCAAATTTAGAGCCTGCCATCGTCGCCCCCGCGCAGGCGGCGGTCCGACGTCTCGGGGCCGAGTGTCCTTAGGTACAGAGCTGGCTGCTAGTCCTTTAGCCCCACCCAGGCCCCGACCCGCGATATCTCTTCGCTCGCTGTCGGCGTCGCTCCGCGATTCCCTCAGTCGGTCGGGAGCCAACAAGTTGTCTCCCTCCACTCCCTCGGCGCCTCCCTGACGGCTACGCGAAGAGATATCCCGGCTCGGGGCCTTGCATCGTCATATAGAGATATGCCGCACTGTGGGTAAAGTCTCTGGGTCCCGAGACGTCGGACCGCCGCTTCCGCGGGGACGACGATCTTGCTCTATTCACTACCACCAGGCGCGCGAGCGGTCGAATTCCCTGCTGTTCAAAACGCGCCGAGGGAGTGGAGCGAGACCGCAGGGCTCGCGACTGACCGAGGGCAGCCCGGAGGGCCGCGTTTTCAGGCAGGGAATTCGGCCGCTCGCGGGCCGGCAAACGGAGCGCAAGAACCCGCCACGCGTTGGATAGTGACGTAAATGGCCCCGGTAGGGCGACGCGGTGGCGGGGAAGATCTGGCGAGGCTGCTTTTCCCGCCTCGCCAGGGCTTTCACGACGCCGCGGTGTCCGGGTAACGCTCAAGGCACTAAACTGAAAGCCCGGCTACCCTCACGATCGCTCAATCACCCAACTCCCGAAACCGGTGAATCTGCCGTCGCTGTTTCTTGGTAGGTCGCCGCTCCGGCCGTTCGATCATGCCGCCGGCCGCCTTGCGCGCGGCGGCCTCGGCCTCGCGTCGCGCCACGCTGTCAGCCGTTTCCTCGTACAGTTGCTGCGCCTCGGGTGCGCCGCGACGCTGGTCGGACAGGGCCGCCACGCGCACGATCTTTTCATCCCACCCCTGGCGAATCTTCAACACATCGCCCACGGCGATTTCCCTGGACACCTTCACACGGTGGCCGTCCAACTGCACCTTGCCGCCCTCGATCGCGGCTTTGGCGAGACTGCGCGTCTTGAAAAAACGCGCGGCCCACAGCCACTTGTCCAGGCGCAGCTTCCCGGTCGGGTCCGTCATGCCCGTGCCGCCCGCGGCATGATTTCATCGAAGTGGTGGATGCCGGGGAAGCGCGTGTCGATGCGCTTGCCCTGCTGCGAGTCGGGTTGCAGCAGTGTCAGCAGGTGCGCGATACCGTAGTCCGCCGCCGACGCGAGCACGGACTCGGTATCGTCGATGAGCAGCGTGCGCGCGGGATCGAACGGGTGCAGCTCCTGCAGCCGGTGCCAGAAATCCTGTTCCTCCTTCGGAGCGCGCAGGTCGTGGGACACCACCACCCGGTCGAACCAGCCCGTGATGTCGACGTTGTCCATCTTGATCTCCAGGGTCTTGCGGTGCGCGTTGGTGACCATGACCACCTCCAGCTTGGAATCGTGCAGCCGCTGCAGGAACTGCAGCGCGAACGGCCGCAGGCGGATAAGGTGCTGGATATCGCGCTTGAGCGCGGGAATGTCCATGCCCAGTCGCTCCGACCAGTGGTCCAGGCAATACCACTCGAGCGTACCCCTGGTGCTCGCGATCTCGCCGTGCAGGTGGGCGTGCGCCTCCGCTTCGCTCAGGTCGTGTGTGTCGGCGTACACCTTCACCAGGTGTTCCGTCCAGAAGTAGTTGTCGTAGTGCAGGTCCAGCAGGGTGCCGTCCATGTCCAGCAGTACGGTGTCGATGGCTTGCCAGTCAATCATGGCGAATCGGTGCCCGGTTCATTCCGTGAGTATGCCCGGATTCGGCGCCGGTCGGGAGCCTGCGATGGTATATTGCGGCTATGACAGGCGTACTTACCATCGGCGAGCTGGAGGCACTCGTCCCGCCATTGCTCGCGCTCTGCGAAGAGGCGGGTGCCGCGATCTGTGAGCACTACCATGCCCCGGATGCCGGGCACTTCGAGGCCAAGGGTGACGATTCACCGCTCACCCGGGCCGATCTCGCGTCCGACGCTGTCCTCGCGCTGGGCCTGGCCCGGCTCGAGCCCAGCCTGCCGATCCTGTCGGAGGAGTCCGCCCGGCACGAGGTGGCCGGGCGCCTCAGCTGGGAGCGTTACTGGCTGGTCGATCCGCTGGACGGCACCAAGGAGTTCCTGGCCCGCACCGGCGAGTTCACGATCAACCTGGCCCTCGTCGAGTCGCACCGGCCCGCGCTGGGCGTGCTGTTCCTGCCGCTCGCGCGGCTCGCCTACATCGGTATCCCCGGTTACCGCGCCTGGCGCCGCGACATGGCCAGCGGCGAGGAGCTGGCGCTGCAGACCCGCCGACTCGCTCCCGGAGCGCCCCTCGGGGTGCTCGCCAGCCGTCGCCATCGCGGTCGCCGCCTGCTGGCCTGCCTCGACTGGCTCGAGCAGCGCTGGCCCGCCATCGAGCGCTACAATTCGGGTAGCGCACTCAAGTTCTGCCAGCTGGCGCAGGGTGATGGCGACTTTTACCCGCGCTTCTCCCGCTGCTGCGAGTGGGACACCGCGGCCGGCCAGGCGCTGCTGGAGGCGGCGGGTGGCGCGCTGCTGGGCATGGACGGCAAGCCCCTGCGCTACAACCTCGGTGAATCACTCTACAGCCCCAATTTCTACGGCTTCGGGGATCCCGGGCACGCGCTCTGGCGCGACCTGTTGGCCGCGGATGCATTCTGAGTGTGGCGCGCTTGTGTCAACAATCCCTGTAGGTATAGAGTGGCATCCGGCCTGTGGAAACGGTGACGGTAATGGTCAGGACTAGGGCATGACGGAGCCGCCGGAAAACGGTGTAGGCAACAATGCGGAGGCGGCGAACGAGGTCGTGACGCCCGCCATGCGCCTGCTCGAACTGCAGTCCAGGCACCGCGCGCTCGATTCCAAGATCACCGAGTTGTACGACTATCCCTACCAGAACCAGATCCTCCTGCAGCGCCTGAAGAAGGAAAAGCTGCGCCTCAAGGATGCCATCGAACGTCTCAAGGACGAGATGATTCCCGATCTCAACGCCTGATTCACCCTGCCGGCTCCCGTCCGGCCAATGGAGGTACCATGCCCCGCCTGCTCACACTGTTGCTCATCCTTGGCCTGGCGGCACCCGCGCTCGCCGAGACCGCGCCGCAGGTAACGGTCACGCCGCTCAAGGGGACCCTGTACCTGTTGCAGGGGCGTGGCGGCAATGTCGTGGCCTCGGTCGGCGACGACGGCGTGCTGCTGGTGGATGACGATTTCGCCGACCTGGCGCCCGCGTATACCGCGGCGCTGGCGGAAGTCGGCGGGGAGGGAGCGAGTCCCGCCTATGTCCTCAACACGCACTGGCACACGGATCACGCCGGCGGTAACGCCTTCTGGGGTGAACGCGACGCCACTATCGTGGCGCATGCCAACGTGCGCGCGCGCATGTCCACCGAACAGGACATGAAAGCGCTGGGCCGCGTGGTACCGCCGAGCCCGGCCGTGGCGCTACCGGTCGTGACCTACGGCGAGAACATGGGGCTGCACTTCAACGGCATGGATATCGACCTGCAGCACTACCCCGCGGGCCACACGGACGGCGATACGATCGTGTACTTCGGCGCGCAGAACGTGGTGCACATGGGCGACCATTTTTTCAAGGATCGCTTTCCTTTCATCGACCTCGGTTCGGGTGGCAGCGTTGCCGGTTACATCGCCAACGTCGAGGCGGTGCTGGCGCGGATCGATGCCGACACCGTGATCGTGCCGGGGCACGGCGACATCGCGACGAAGGAGGATCTGGAGCGCTTCCACTGGATGCTGGTGGCCACGTCGTCCCAGGTCACGAAGGCGCGCGCGCAGGGGCAGCCGGGCGGCGTGATCGTCGCGCACGGCCTGGGTCCCGAGTGGTCGTCCTGGGGCGGCGGCTTCGTCAAGGAGCCGCAGTGGATCCAGACCCTGCTGGCCTCGCCCTGAGGCCACTCAGCGGGGCAGCGCTCCCTCCAGTTGTAACAAGGTCCGCTTGGCCGCCAGGCCGCCCGCGAAGCCGGTAAGGCTCCCGTCTGACCCGATCACCCGGTGGCAGGGCACGACGATGGGCAGCGGGTTGCGCCCGTTGGCGGCGCCCACCGCGCGCACCGCTTTTTCCCGGCTGATCGCCCGGGCGATGTCGCGGTAACTGCGCACCTCGCCGTAGGGAATCGCCCCCAGCGCCGCCCAGACCTCGCGCTGGAATGCCGTGCCCGCGGCGCCCAGCGGCAGGTTGAACGACCTGCGCCGCCCCGCGAAGTACTCCTCGAGCTGCCGTGCGCAGTCGGCCAGCACCGGGTCTTTGTCCCGGTACCGGGCCTTGCGTGCGCGGTGCTGGCCCGGGAACTGGATGCTGGTGAGCCGCCCGTTCCCGGCGGTGATGCGCAGCAGCCCGATGGGGGAGTCGAGGTCGTAAGTGGTCATGGGGACAGGCTCCTCCAGAGCAGGTTGGTGGCATAGGAGCGCCAGGGGCGCCAGCCCTCGGCGGCGGTTTGTGCGTCGCCCCCGCCGAGCGTGTCCCAGGCCCTGGCGATGCCGAGGTCCTGGACGGGGAATACATCCGGGTGGCCCAGCCCGCGCAGCGCGATCAGCCGGGTGGTCCAGGGGCCGATGCCGCGCAGGGCGGCGATCGTGTCGAGTTCGGGTTCGCTGTCGGCGGCGAACAGGTCGCAGACACGGCGCAGTGTGTCGCGGCGCCCGCGCGGCATGGCGAAGTGGTCGTCCGGCAGCGCCCCGAGCGCGGCGGGCGCGGGAAAGTCGGGTGGCGCCTCGGTGCCGCGCGCCGCGGCGACCAGTCGCGCCAGCACGGTGCGCGCGGCGGCGGTGCTCACCTGCTGCCCGACGACCGCCCGGGCCGCGCACTCGAACAGCGACCAGTGGCCGGGCGAGCGCACTCCCGGATGGCGCGCGAGCAACGGCCGTAGCTGCGCATCGCGCGACAACACCGCGGCAATCGCCGCCGGGTTCGCATCCAGGTCGAACATGCGGCGCACCCGCTGCACGATGGGCATGAGCTGGCCGGGATCCGGCAGGTCCAGTTCGAGTTTGAGTGCATCGCGCCCCGGTATGGGCCCGACCGACAGGCGGCCTGGCCGTCCCGCGACCGCGATATACCGCGTGTAGGCGTCGGGCGTGACCTCCTCGAGACCCTCGATGGCGTGGCGGGCGAAAAACGCTGCCACCAGCGGCCAGTCGTAGGGTGGGCGGTAGGCGAGTTGCAGCGCGATGCCGCCACCGCGGGTCCCCGCGTGCTGGCGCCGCAGTTCACCCGGCGTCAGGCGGAACTGCTCGCGCACGGCGCTGTTGAAGCGGCGCACGCTGCCGAAGCCGGCGGCGAAGGCCACGTCGGTCAGCGGTAGCTCGGTTTCCGCGAGCAGTTTTTTCGCGAACAGCAGGCGCTGGTTGAGGGCCACGGCCTGGGGTGCGACGCCGAGTTCGCGCTGGAACAGCTTGCGCAGGTAGCGCTCGCCCACGCCGAGTCGCTCGGCCAGCGCGGGCAGCGTGCTGCCGTTCAGGCTGCCCTCCCGGATCAGCGCGAGCGCCCGCTGTACGGTGGCCTGGGTGCCGGACCAGGCGGGGCTGCCCGGTGCGGACTCCGGGCGGCAGCGCAGGCAGGGCCGGAACCCCGCCTGGGCCGCCTGGCTGGCGTCGCGAAAATAGCGCACGTTCTTCTCGGCCGGTGGCCGCGCCGGGCAGATGGGGCGGCAGTAGATGCTGGTGGTGATCACGCCGAGGAAAAACTCGCCGTCGAAGCGCGGGTCGCGCGCGAGCCTGGCCGCGCGGCAGGTGTCCTCGTCCAGTGGTTGTGTGACGGCGTGTTCCATGGCGTCAATATAGTCCCGGCGAGCGCCCGGGACTAGCCAGAATCGGCCCTGTACTGGATGCCCGCGCAATGCTGCACGGGCGGCCGTCAGGTATTACACTGGGCGCCTTTCGCGGCCGCGCCGTGCGCCGCCCCGCATCATCACCGTGAGGATTCTCCATGCGTTACCTGTTTACCCTGGCCCTGTTGCTGACCCTGGCCGGCTGCCAGTCCGCCTACTACGGCGCGGCCGAGCAGTTCGGCGTGTACAAGCGCGACATCCTCGTCGACCGGGTCGAGGAGTCCCGCGACGCCCAGGCCGAGGCCGAAGAGCAGTTCCAGTCGGCGCTGGAGCAACTGTCGCAACTCACCAACTTCGACGGCGGCGACCTCGAGGACGTCTACGACGCGATGAACGACGAGTACGAGGCGTCGAGGGCCGCCGCTGAAGAAGTGAGCGAGCGCATCGACGCCGTGGACCACGTCGCCAGGTCGCTGTTCGAGGAATGGGAGGTTGAGATCGAGGAGTACTCCAACGCGCGTTTCAAGGCCGACAGCCAGGCCAAGCTGCGCGACACGCGCAAGCGCTACGACGGCATGCTGACCGCGCTGCGCCGCTCCGAGGCGAAGATGGAACCCGTACTGTCGGCGCTGAAGGACAACGTCATGTACCTGAAGCACAACCTGAATGCGCGGGCCGTGGCTTCCCTTAAGGTTGAATTTGGGCAGATCGAGGATGATATCGAAGCGTTGATCGCTGAGATGCGCAAGGCCATCGCCAGCTCCGACGCGTTTATCGCCAGTATGCAGGAAGAGTAGCAGGGCAGGCCCATGGGTATTCTCGAACTCGCCGTACCGTTTTTCATCCTCTCCATGGTCGTGGAGCTGGTGTACGGCGTGGCGAAGGGCCGCAATACCTATCGCCTGAACGACAGCGTATCCAGCCTGTTCCTGGGCGTCCTCAGCCAGGCGCGGCGCTTCGTCACGCTCGGCGTCGGCGGCTACGTCTACCACCTCATCACCGAGTACTTCTCGCTGCCGCTCATGGATCCGACCCACTGGTTTACGTGGGTGCTGGCCATGGTGTTGTACGACTTCTGCTACTACTGGCTGCACCGCATGGGTCACGAGCGCACGATACTGTGGGCCGCCCACGTGGCGCACCACCAGAGCGAGGACTACAACCTCTCCACGGCGCTGCGCCAGACCAGCACGGGCTTCCTGCTCGGCTGGATTTTCTATATTCCCATGTTCCTGGTCGGCATCCCCGCCGAGGTGGTGGTGACCGCCGGCGCGCTGAACCTGCTCTACCAGTACTGGGTGCACACCCAGCACATCCCCAAGCTCGGCTGGTACGAGTGGCTCTTCGTGACGCCCTCCAACCACCGCGTCCACCACGCGCAGAACGACATGTACATGGATCGCAATTACGGCGGCCTGTTCATCATCTGGGACCGCATGTTCGGCACGTTCCAGGAGGAACTCGATGAGGAACCCGTGGTGTTCGGTATCCGCGGCGCGATCAACAGCTTCAACCCGGCGAAGGCGCTGACGCATATCTACACGGACATGGCCCAGGACAGCTGGCGCACCGCGCGCTGGCAGGACAAGCTGAAGGTCTGGGTGGCGCGCACCGGCTGGCGCCCGGCGGATGTCGCGCAGCAGTACCCCCGGGAAAAAACCGACCTCAGCCACTTCGAGCGCTTCGACCCGGCCGTGCCGGCCGTCGTCTCCTGGTACGGATTCTTCCAGCTGCTCGCGGTGGTGGGTCTGCTCAGCGCGATGCAGTGGAGCGAGCTCGCCTACTGGCCCGGCGTGGCACTGTGGGCCCTGCTGCTGTTTACCACGATCACCACGGCCTTGTGGCTGGACGGCAGGGGCAAGGCGGCCGTGATGAAGTGGGAAATCATGCGCCTGGCTTACGTCGCGGGCCTCGTGGCGGTCGGTTTCATGGCGGCCGCGCCGGCGAGTGTGTCGCTGGCGGGCCTCACCTACCTTGTGGCCAACGGCCTGTTCCTCGCGGTACTCGTGCGCGCGGTGAACGCGCCACAGGTGGCGGTCGCCGCCTGATCAGTCCGGGCCTGCCTTGAGCAGCCCCGGTGTTATCGTCACGGTAGCGCCCGCGCGGTCGATGTAGGCTGTACCGCCCACCACGCTCACGCTCAGCTGCACCGTCCGCTCGATCAGAGCCGCGAGTTGCACGACGTCCTCCCAGTCGAGTCGCCACACGCGCAGCGGCGCGAGTTGCGCTAGCTCATCGGCGCTGCGCCGCCACCACACATCGGTGCTCTTGCCGAACGCGTAGACCGACACCAGCGGCGCGCGACCGCAGGCCTTGCGCAGGCGTGGCGCCTCCGGCTGGCCCACCTCGATCCAGTGCAGCACTTCACCGCCGGCGGCGTGCTGCCACAGGTCGGGTTCATCGGCCGTGGACAGGCCGCGGGTAAAGGCGAGCCCCTCGTCGGCGCTAAGGCAGTACGCAAGCAACCGCGCGGCCATGCGTTCCAGCGTCTCCGACGGGTGCCGCGCCAGGGTGAGGGAGAGGGTCTCGAAGCGGCCGCGGTCGCTGTCGGCGAGTTCGACCTGTGCCTTGTAGATCGTCGGCTTCAGTGCCATGTCAGTGGGTTTTCTGGTGCCTGACCATCCACAGAACGATCGCCGACAACAGGGCGATGACGCCGTCGGTCGTGTACCTGAGCTGGTCGATCGCCAGCACCTCGGGCGTGTTCTTGTAGAACGCGCTGCTGATGCCGATGGGTATGGCGATGCCGAGGAACAGGGAAAAGCGCGAGTGGCCGAAGAGGCCGATGCCGGCGATGAGGTACACGGCCCCGATGAGAGCGTCGAGTACCGCGAGCTGCGTGAGTTCGCGCAGCCACAACGAGGCGACCATCGCCGCGCCCGCGCCGCACATCAGCGTCGCCGCGAGATTGCGCAGGAAGCGCGTCGTCAGCGACCGCACGGTCAGCCCTTGCCGCGCGCGGCCAGTGCGACGGAGGAGGCGTTGTCGCGGTGCAGGGCCTGCGAGATCCTCTCGCCCGCCTGTATCAGGCGGTCGAGATCGACCCCGGTCTCGATGCCGAGCCCATGCAGCATGTACACCACGTCCTCGGTGGCGACGTTGCCCGACGCGCCGGGCGCGTAGTTGCAGCCGCCCAGGCCGGCGACCGAGGCGTCGACCGTCGCGATACCCGCCTGCAGTGCAACGAGAATATTGGCGAGCGCCTGCCCGCGCGTATCGTGGCAGTGCATGGCGAGCTGGTCGGTGTTGAAACGCGGCAGGAGGGCGTCGAGGAGCCGCGCGGTGCTGCCCGCGTTGCCGCAGCCGATGGTGTCGCCGAGGGAGACCTCGTAGCAACCCATGTCCAGCAGCTTCCCGGTGAGCTCGGCCACGGCCTGCGGCGCGACGTCGCCCTCGTAGGGGCAGCCCAGCGTGCAGGACAGGTAACCGCGCACGGGAACATTGTGCGCCGCGGCGAACCGGATGACGTCGCTGAAGCGCTCAAAGGTCTCGTCGATGCTGCAGTTGGTGTTCTTCTGGGAGAAGGTTTCCGACGCCGCCGTGAATACCGCGACCTCGTCGGCGCCCACGGCCAGCGCGCGCTCCGCGCCCTTCAGGTTCGGTGTGAGGGCCGCGTAGCGCACACCCTCGTGACGCTCAAGCTGGGCGAACACCCTGTCGGAGTCCGCCATCTGCGGCACCCATTTCGGGTTGACGAAACTGCCCGCCTCGATGGTGGTGAGCCCCGCCAGCGCGAGGTCGTCAATCAGGCGGAGCTTGTCCGCCAGGCGTATCTCGCCCGGCTCGTTCTGCAGCCCGTCGCGCGGGCCGACCTCGACCAGGCGCACTTTCTGGGGAAGGCTCACTCGCTGTCTCCCGTCGGTGTGAATTCGATCAGGGCGGCCCCGCCGTCGACGAGGTCGCCGGGTGCCGCGAGGAAACCGGTGACCGTGCCGGCCGCCGGTGCGCGCAGGGTATGTTCCATCTTCATGGCCTCCATTACCAGCAGCGGCGTGTCGGCCTCGACCGCGGTGCCGGGCTCGACCAGCAGGGCCACGATGGTGCCGTTCATCGGCGCGACGAGGCCGCCGTCATCCGCGCCGTGGTCCGCCTCCCCGGTATCGGGGGGTACCTCGCGAAAATGGCAGGCGCCGGCCGCGCCGTACAGCGTGAACCCGTCCGGCCCGCCCGCGAGCGTCGCGCGCTGCCGGTGGCCCTGCCAGTCGTAGAGCAGGGCGTCGCCGTCCAGTTCGCCGCCGATGGTGGCGCTGATTTCCCCCACGCTGATGTGGTAGCTGTCGCCCACCTGTTCGACGCACACGTCCAGGGTCTCCTCCTGGCAGGCCATCGCGAAGCGGTGCACGGCACCCTGGTTCAGGCGCCAGGCGGACTGTGAGCGCCAGGGCGACTGGCTCTCGCCGAACGTCGCAACGCTGCCTTCACGCTGGCGCCACAGCAGCAGCGCCAGCGCCGCAACCGGCACCTGTCGTTCGCGGTCCACCGCGCGGCGCTGGTAGAGCTCGTCGCTGTGGCGCTCGATGAAGCCGGTGTCCAGTTCCGCCGCGCGAAACGCGGCATTCGTGGCGAGGTTGTAGAGGAATTCGACGTTGGTGACGGTGCCGCCGATGCGGTAGTCCGCCAGTGCCCTTCCAAGCCGGGACAGGGCGCGATCGCGGTTCTCGTCCCAGGCAACCAGCTTGGCGATCATCGGGTCGTAGTACACGCTGATCTCGTCGCCCTCGACCACACCGGTATCCACCCGCACGTGTTGCGACTCGACGGGCGGGCGCAGGAAGCTGAGCGTGCCGGTCGCGGGCAGGAAGTCCTGTTCCGCATCTTCCGCGTAGATGCGCGCCTCGAACGCGTGGCCGGTGATGGTGACCTCGTCCTGCGCCAGCGGCAGCGTCTGGCCCGCCGCGACCTCCAGTTGCCACTGCACGAGGTCCAGCCCGGTGATCATCTCCGTCACCGGGTGCTCCACCTGCAGGCGCGTGTTCATCTCCATGAAGTAGAAGCTGCCGTCGACGTCGAGCAGGAACTCCACGGTGCCCGCGCCGCGGTAGTCGATGGCGCGCGCGGCATCCAGCGCGGCCTCGCCCATCCGCTTGCGCAGTGCTTCACTCACGCCCGGCGCCGGCGCTTCCTCGATGACTTTCTGGTGGCGGCGCTGCAGCGAGCAGTCGCGCTCGGCGAGATAGACGCCGTTGCCGTGGTGGTCGAAGAACACCTGTATCTCGACATGGCGCGGCTGGGTGAGGTATTTCTCCACCAGCATTGCGTCGTCGTCGAAGCTCGCCATGGACTCGCGCTTCGCGGCGGCCAGCGCGTCATCGAACTCGGAGGCCTGCCACACCTGGCGCATGCCCTTGCCGCCACCGCCCGCGGCCGCCTTCAGCAGCACGGGGTAACCCATGTCGTCCGCCGCCTTGCGCAGGGTGGCGGGGGACTGGTCCTCGCCGTGGTAGCCGGGCACCAGCGGCACGCCCGCATCGCCCATGATGCGCTTGGCCGCCGACTTGCTGCCCATGGCGGCGATGGCGTCGGCGCCCGGGCCTACGAAGACAATCCCCGCCGCGGCGCAGGCCCGCGCGAAGCCGGCGTTTTCAGACAGGAAGCCGTAACCCGGGTGAATGGCCTCGGCGCCGGTTTTCGTCGCGGCGTCGAGAATGCGCGCCTGGTCGAGGTAGGACTCGCGCGCGGGCGACGGGCCGATGTGCACGGCCTCGTCGGCCATGGCCACGTGCAGCGCGTCCCGGTCCGCGTCGGAGTACACCGCGACCGTTGCCACGCCCATGCGCCGCGCCGTCTGGATGACGCGGCAGGCGATCTCGCCGCGGTTGGCTATGAGAATCTTGTTGAACATGGCTCTTAATCCACAATCCAGTTGGCTTCGCGCTTTTCGAGAAACGCGCCGAGGCCTTCCTGCCCCTCGGCGGAGACGCGGATACGGGCAATGCGCTCGCAGCTGTCGGCGATCACCCCGGCCGATATCACGCGGCCGGCGAAGTCGGAGACCAGCGCCTTGGACTCGCGCAGCGCCAGCGGGCCGTTCAGCAGTAGTTTGCCCACGAGTTCGGCGAGTTTCTGGTCCAGCTTGTCGGCGTCGGTCACCTCGTGCACGAGGCCGATGTCGCGCGCGGTGGCGGCGTCGATACGCTCCGCGGTAGTACAGTAGCGCCGCGCCTGGCGCTCGCCCATCGCGCGGATGACGTAGGGACTGATCGTCGCCGGGATCAGGCCGATCTTCACCTCCGACAGGCAGAAGCTCGCCTCTTCCGACGCCACCGCCATGTCGCAGCAGCTCACGAGTCCGACGGCGCCGCCGTAAGCCGCGCCCTGCACGCGGGCGATGGTCGGTTGCGGCATCTGGTGCAACGCCTTGAGCATGTCCGCCAGTGCGCCGGCGTCCCGCAGGTTGTCCTCGTAGTCGTACTCGGCCATGCGCTGCATCCAGTTCAGATCCGCGCCCGCGCTGAAGTTCTTGCCGTTGGACGCCAGTATCACCACGCGCACCGCGTCGTTCGCGCCGAGTTCGCGGAACGTGTCGCGCAGCCGTGCGATCATCGCGTCGTCGAAGGCATTGTGTTTGTCCGGCCGGTTGAGCGTGACCTTGGCAATGCCCTTGTTGGTGATGTCTGTGAGGATCGTGTCGTTGGCCATGGCTTACATCCTGAACACACCGAAGGTGGAATCCTTGATCGGCGCATTGAGCGCCGCCGAAATGCTTAACGCGAGCACCATGCGCGTCTGTGCGGGGTCGATCACGCCGTCGTCCCACAGGCGCGCCGAGGCGAAGTAGGGGTGGCCCTCGGCCTCGTAGCGCTCGATGATCGGGGCCTTGAACGCGGCTTCCTCCGCAGCTGACATCGACTCGCCCGAGCGCGCGAGCTGGTCCTGCTTGACCGTGGCGAGCACGCCCGCCGCCTGTTCGCCGCCCATGACGGAGATGCGCGCGTTGGGCCACATGAACAGGAAGCGCGGGTCGTAGGCCCGGCCGCACATGGCGTAGTTGCCCGCGCCGAAGGAGCCGCCGATGATCACCGTGAATTTGGGCACGTCGGCGCAGGCCACCGCGTGCACCATCTTCGCGCCGTGGCGCGCGATGCCGCCGGCCTCGTACTGCCTGCCCACCATGAAGCCGGTGATGTTCTGCAGGAACACCAGCGGGATCTTTCTCTGGGCGCACAGCTCGACGAAGTGCGCGCCCTTGGCGGCGGACTCGGAGAACAGGATGCCGTTGTTGGCGACGATGCCCACGGGGTAGCCGTGCAGGCGCGCGAAGCCGCACACCAGGGTCTCGCCGAACAGCGCCTTGAACTCGTCGAACTCGGAGCCGTCGACGATGCGCGCGATGACCTCGCGCACGTCGAACGGCTGGCGTGTATCCGCCGGGATGACGCCGTAAAGCTCGTGCGCGTCGTACAGCGGCTCGATACTCTCGGCGATGTCCAGCGAGCGCGGCTTGACGCGGTTCAGGCGCGCCACGGCGTTGCGCATCAACTGCAGCGCGTGGTGGTCATTGTTTGCGTAGTAGTCGGTGACGCCGGACGTGCGGCAGTGCACATCGGCGCCGCCCAGGTCCTCCGCGCTCACGATCTCGCCGGTGGCGGCCTTCACCAGCGGCGGGCCGCCCAGGAAGATCGTGCCCTGGTTCTTCACAATGATGGCCTCGTCCGCCATCGCCGGCAGGTAGGCGCCGCCCGCGGTGCAGGAGCCCAGCACTGCCGCGATCTGCGGGATGCCCCTGGCCGACATGCGCGCCTCGTTGTAGAACGCGTGGCCGAAGTGCTCCCGGTCGGGGAACACCTCCGACTGCAACGGCAGGAACGCGCCGCCGGAGTCGACGAGGTACAGGCAGGGCAGGTGGTTCTCCTCGGCGATGGTCTGTGCGCGACCCTGCTTTTTCACGGTGAGCGGGTAGTAGGTGCCGCCCTTCACCGTGGCGTCGTTGATGAAGATCATGCACTCCTGGCCGGACACGCGGCCGATGCCGGTGATCAGCCCCGCGCCGGGCACGTCGTCCTCGTACACCTTGTACGCGGCGAGTTGCGACAACTCCAGGAACGGGGCGCCCGGGTCCAGCAGGGCGTCGAGTCGCTCCCGCGGCAGCAGCTTGCCCCGCGCGGTGTGGCGCTCGCGGGACTTCTCGTCGCCGCCGCGCCCCAGTGTTGCGACCAGTTCGCGCAGGTCGTCCACCTGCGCCTGCATGTGCTCGCGGTTGTTGGCGAACTCGTCGCTGCGTGTGTTCAACCGGGTGTGCAGGATGCTCATGGCGGTGTCTTCCTTGCGGGTGCTACTTGGAGGCGTTGAACAGCTCGCGGCCGATCAGCATGCGGCGGATCTCCGAGGTGCCGGCTCCGATCTCGTACAGCTTGGCGTCGCGCAGCAGGCGGCCCGTGTTGGCCTCGTTGGTGTAGCCGATGCCGCCGAGGGCCTGGATGGCCTGCAGCGCCATCTGCGTCGCCTTCTCCGCCGTGTACAGGATGACGGCCGCGCAGTCCTGGCGCGTCTCCTCGCCGCGGTCGCAGGCGCTCGCAACGGCGTAGAGGTAGGAGCGGCAGGCGTTCAGGTCGGCGTACATGTCGGCGAGCTTGCCCTGCATGAGCTGGAACTCGCCGATCGGCTGGCCGAACTGCTTGCGCACGTGCAGGTAGGGCAGCACCTCGTCGACGCACGCCTGCATGATGCCCACGGGACCACCCGACAGCACAGTGCGTTCGTAGTCGAGCCCGGACATCAGGATCTTCACGCCGTCGCCCTCCGAGCGCAGCACGTTCGCCGCGGGTACGGCGCAGTCCTCGAACACCAGCTCGCAGGTGTTGGAGCCGCGCATGCCCAGCTTGTCGAGTTTCGGCGAGCGGCTGAAGCCGGCGAAGTCGCGCTCGACGATGAACGCTGTGATGCCCCTCGATCCCGCATCCGGGTCGGTCTTGGCGTAGATGATGTACACGTCGGCATCGGGGCCGTTGGTGATCCACATCTTGGTGCCGTTGAGGATGTAGTCGTCGCCGCTGCGCCGCGCGTTGAGGCTCATGCTGACCACGTCGGAGCCCGCGCCCGCCTCGGACATGGCCAGCGCACCCACGTGCTCGCCCGCGCACAGTCTGGGCAGGTATTTCTGTTTCTGTTCCTCGGTACCGTGCTTGCGCAACTGGTTCAGGCACAGGTTGGACATGGCGCCGTAGGACAGGCCCACCGAGGCGGACGCGCGGCTGATCTCCTCCATGACGATAGAGTGGGCGAGGTAGCCCATGTTGCTGCCGCCGTATTCCTCCTCCACCGTGATGCCGAGCAGGCCCATGTCACCGAACGTGCGCCACAGGTCGCGGGGAAAATCGTTGTCGCGGTCGATGGCGGCGGCGCGCGGCGCGACCTCCTTCTGGCACATCTGGTAGACGGCGTCGCGCAGCATGTCGATCTCTTCGCCGAGGCCGAAGTTGAGGGTGGGGTAGGGGGTGTTCATGGGTTGTCTCCAGGGGTTTGTCCGGGCTCGGCCGCGAGGGCCTGGCGGCACAGCGCCTGCACCTCCTCGAGTCCCGCGAGCATGGCGTCGATGTCGCGCTTCTGCGCCAGGAGCTTCTCGCGGCGCTCATCCACCTTGCCCAACAGGGCTTCGAGCTGGCCGGCGTTGTCGCCCGGGTTGTACATGTCCACGACCTCGGCGCTCTCGTCGAGGGTCATGCCGATGCGCTTGCCGCGCAGGATGAGCTTGATGCGCACGCGGTCGGCGGGGGAGTAGCGCCGGTGCTGGCCCTCGCGGCGCGGGCTGATGAGCCCCTTCTCCTCGTAGAAGCGGATGGTCCGGGTGGTGACCCCGAACTCCCGGGCCAGCTCGGAGATGCTGTAGGTCTGCTCGGGCATGCTGCAGGGCCTGTGCTCACTGGTCTGCGGGAGTGTAGACCAAGTTTACGTTAACGTAAACGTTAAATCTGTTTGGCGGGCAGGATGTACAGTGAAGCCGCGTCGCCCTGTGGGGTCGAATTTATTCGACCAACGGGCGCAGCCCGCCGGTTGGCAAGCACGAGGCTACGCCTCGCGGTCGAATAAATTCGACCCCACAGGGATATGGCTAATCCGGCACCTCCTGTCTGCTATCATCCCGCCACATCCAACACCCCGGCCGAACCGCAACCCCGACCATGTCCCTGCCTGTCCTCCTGCCCCTGCTCGCCGACGGCGAATTCCGCTCCGGGCAGCAGCTCGCCGACGCGCTCGGCGTCAGCCGCACGGCGGTGTGGAAGCAGCTCAACCGGTTTGCGCAGCAGACCGGCGTCGAGATCGAGTCGGTGCGCGGCAGGGGCTACCGCATACCCGGCGGACTGGACCTGCTGGACAGGGCGGCCGTCGAGGCGGCGCTCAGCCCGGCCGCCGCGGGCCTGTTGCGCGAACTGGACATTGTCGCGGCCATCGATTCGACCAACGCCGAGCTCATGCGCCGCGCGCAGGCGGGCGCGAGCGGCGGGCTGGCCTGCGCGGCCGAGCAGCAGAGCGCGGGCCGCGGCCGTCGCGGCCGGACCTGGGTCAGCCCCTTCGCCGGCAATCTCTACTTCTCGCTGCTCTGGGATTTTCGCTCCGGCGCCGCCGCGCTGGAAGGTCTCAGCCTCGCGGTGGGTGTCGCCGTGGCGCGCGCTCTGGCCGGTGCCTGCCAGGTCCAGCCCGCCCTCAAGTGGCCGAACGATATCCAGTACGGCGGCGCGAAGCTCGGCGGTATCCTGCTGGAGATGTCCGGCGATGCCGACGGCGCCTGCCAGGTGGTCGTGGGCATCGGGATCAATGTCGCCATGCCGCGCGAGGCCGCGGGTGAGATCGACCAGGCCTGGACCGACCTGCGCACGCTGGCTCCGGACTGCCCCTCGCGCAGCGAACTGCTCGCCGCCTTGCTCAACGAACTGCTGCCGCTGTTGGCCGGTTTCGAGGCGGGAGGCTTCGCCCCGTGGCGCGACGAGTGGCTGGCGCTGGACGCCTTCGCGGGCGTGCCCGTGGTACTCGACACGGGCGCGCGGCAGATGGCGGGTATCGCGCGCGGCGTCGACGAGCGCGGCGCGCTGCAACTGGAGACCACAACAGGTATGCAATCCGTCTACGGCGGCGAGATCTCCCTGCGGGGTGCCGGGTGAGCCACTGCCTGCAACTCGATGTCGGCAACAGCGCGGCGAAGTGGCGCCTGGTCCACGCGGGCGCCATCGTGTCGCGCGGCGAGTACCGCGAGGACGACCCCGCATCGCGCGAGCCGCTGCAGGTCGCGGCCGAGGCGGCCGGCGACATCTGGGTGTCCAGTGTGGCGAGCGACGCGGCCGAGGCGGCCCTGAATGCCGTGCTCGCCGAGCGCGCCACCGTCGCGCCGTGGTACGCGCGCACGGCGGCAGTCACCGGCCCGCTGACCAACAGCTACGCGGACCCCGCGCGCATGGGCGTCGATCGCTGGCTCGCCATGCTGGGCGCCTGGCGGCGCAGCCCGGGCCCGCTCTGTGTGGTGGATGCGGGTTCCGCCCTGACCATCGACCTGGTCGACGCGGGGGGTGTCCACGCCGGTGGCTACATCATTCCCGGGCCCACGCTGATGGAGCGCGCGTTGTTGCTGGACACTGACCGCGTCCGTTTCGATGAAGAGGAGGCGTTCGAGCTCAGCCCCGGGCGCTCCACGGCCGCGGCGGTGCGCCACGGCATCGCCCTGGCCCAGGCGGGCGCGGTCCGCCTCGTGCTTGAGCGCCTGGGCAGTGAGCGGCCGGCGCTGGTGTTCAGTGGCGGCGCGGGAGAAGTGCTGATGCGCCTCGTGGACGCGGGCGGCCAATACGCCCCCGACCTCGTGTTCGAGGGCCTCGAGGCAATGGCGGCGCAGCGCGACGTCAGTTAGCCGCCGCCTCGCGCGCGGATTCCACTGCCGCCTGTTGCAGGGGGATGATGGTGTCCAGTACCAGCGCGTAGACGTCGCCCGAGGCCACCTGCGAATAGTCGTCGATGCCGACGTAGCCGCCGATGCCGCGCTCCATGTCGAGCCAGCTCACCGCGCCGAAGGCGCCCGGGTCGTAGACCACCTCGGTCGTGTCGGCACTCGCCGGCAGTATCCACCAGCCCATGCCGTAGTGCGGGCCGCCGATGGGTCCCGCGCGGTCCACCTGCATGAAGTCGACGGCCGCGGGGGGAAGCACCTGTGTGTTGCCGCAGCGGCCTTCGCGCAGGTGCAGCAGCAGGAGCTTCGCGTAGTCCTGCAAGGTGGTGATGGCGCCGCCCTCCACGTGGGCGTTCTGCTGGCCGGTGAGGCTGTCGGGGTGGCCCGTCCAGTCATTCGCGTTGGTCCACATGTTGCCGTAGGTGAAAACGTCGAGTTCGCAGGGCTCCCCGATGTAGGCGTGGAAGGCCTGGTTCCAGGTGCTGTTGCTGACCATCTCCGCCACCGCGCCCGCGAGCTGCCACTGCGTACCGCCGTAGTTGAAGGCCTCGCCCGGCGGCCGCGAGCCCGGCAGCTCAACGGTGTACAGGGTTTCGGCACACTCCAGCAGCGGGAACACGCCGGCGAACTGGCACAGGTGGGCGCCGTAGTTGGACAGGCCCGACAGCCCGGGGATGCCGGAGGTGTTGCTCACGAGATGGACCGTCGTGCGGTCGCCGTAAACACCCTCCCAGGGCAGGTAGTTGTCGATCGTGGCCTCGACATCGAAATTGAGGTTGTCGTCGCCGTCCAGCGCCATCAGCAGGCTGACCGAGGGCATCTTGCTGGTGGAGGCGAGCCACACGACGGTATCCAGCGTGTGGTCGCCGAACGCGGCCTCGTGCACGGCACCCTGGTCCCGGTCGACCAGCGTGATCGAGATGCCGTCGAACAGGTTGTGGTTGTCCAGGAAGGCCTGCAGTGAGGTGTCGACCGCGGCGAAATCGTATTCGGGATCCTTCTTGTCGTTGTGGCTGTTGCCGTTCGAGCATGCGGCGAGCAGGAGTGCGGCAGCCAGTGGGGCGAGTACGCGGTTAAAAAAGCGCATGGTGAGTCTCCGTTCGTTATTCTAATTGTGCGGGGGGCGTTTATAGCATCAAAGCGCACGGCCTGTCAGGGCCGCCCCCGGTTGCGCCCGCGGTCAGTTCGCCGCCGCCTCGCGCGCGGCATCCACCGCGGCCTGTTGCAGGGGTATGAGTGTGCCGAGCGCCAGCGTGGAAACGGCGTTGGACGGCCCCTGGCTGTAATCGTCGACGCCCACGTAACCGCCGATCCCGCGCTCCATGTCCAGCCAGCTGATGGAGCCGTAGGAGCCGGAGTCATACACCACCTGGTTGTTGACCGGGCTGCTGTACCAGATCCACCAACCCATGCCGTAACCCACGCCGACACCCGTGCCGCCCACCGGCCCCGCGCGATCGACCTGCATGAAGTCGACGCCCTGCGGGGCAAGGACCTGGTTGTCGCCGCAGCGTCCCTCGCGCAGGTGCATCAGCAGGATCTTGGCGTAGTCCCGCATGTTGGTGATGGCGCCGCCTTCCACGTGTGCGTTCTGCTGGCCGGTGAGGCTGTCCGGGTGACCGGTCCAGTCCTGCAGGTTTGCACCCATGTTGCCGTATGTGAAGACCTCGAGGTTGCACGGCTGGCCGATATACTCGTCGAAGGCCTGGTTCCACGTGCTGTTCGTGACGCTCTCGGCCACCCCGCCCGCGAGCTGCCACTGGCTGCCGCCGTAGTCGAACAGCGTGCCCGGCGCGACCGAGCCCGGCACGGTGACGGTGTACAGCGTTTCCGCGCATTCCAGCAGGTTGACGAGGCCCGAGAACTGGCACATGTGCGGGCCGTAATTGTCCAGGCCCGCCAGGCCGGGAATGCCGGATGTATTGCTCAGCAGGTGCACCGTGGTGCGGTCGCCGTAGACACCGTCCCAGGGCAGGTAGTTGTCGATGGTCGCCGTGACGTCGTAGTCCAGCTCGTCCCTGGCAGCGAGCGCCATCAACAGTGAGGCGGAGGGCATCTTGCTGGCGGAGGCCAGCAGCACGACGATATCCAGGGTGTGGTCGCCGAACGCGGCCTCGTGCACCGTGCCCTGCTCGCGATCCACCAGCGTGACGGAGATGCCGTCGTAGCGTTCGTTCTCCTTAAGGAACTCCCGCAGCGCGGCGTCCACGGCGTCGAAGTCGTACGCCGGTGCCGGTGCCGGTGTGTCATTATTGTCGTTGTTGTTGTGACTGCCGCCTCCGCCGCCGGCACAGGCCGTCAGCAGGAGGGTGGTGAGGAGTGTTGCCAGGATGCGGCTGGAAGCGCGGATAGTGTGTCTCCAGTTTGATTTTCGGTTGGGTAGGGCAGGTTATGGTACCAATTGCCCCGGGCGTTCTCGACCGCCCGCGTTGGTCCGGCCCAGATTGCATGTCCCCCGGGGTTTCTCTACAATCGCCGCCGTCGTGCGCGGGCTCCGCCCCGCTCGTACCCGGCGGGCCTTCCCCGCCTGCCCTGAAGCCTGATTGCCGGTGTAGCTCAGTTGGTAGAGCAGCGCATTCGTAATGCGAAGGTCGTAGGTTCGACTCCTATCTCCGGCACCAGTTCACAGCGCCCCGAATCAGGGCGGCGCGACCCCGTTGAACATATCCGCCGCGAGGTCGAACGCATCGACGCCGATTTCTATCCCCATCAACCTGCCGGGGATATCGTCGATGGGGGGATGGATGCCGCCCCAGATTCGCGACAGGCTGCACTGGTCTGACGCATCCCGGTACGTTGCCCACTGCAGCGTCATGTCGACGCTCGGTCCCTCCTCGAACACCAGGAACTCGTTCATCGAGACCTCGAAGCCGCTCATGCCGCCCGGGAAGTAGGCGTCGCCGGTCAGCGCCGTCATGACCTCCGCCGCGGCGCGCGAGAAGGTGGAGTGGCCGGAGACGTAGCCGGCGAAGGGCGGCGTCACAAAGCTCGGCCGCTGGTACGGCCACCAGTTCTCCGCCAGTATCCAGCCGACGCCGGCATCCTCCGTGGCCGGGTCCGCGATATAGTCCGGGCCGCGCCACGCGAGCACCTTGATCTTGCCGACGTGTTCGGATGCATCCCCCGCCAGCGGGTCGCCCGCCTCGACCAGTTCGATGTAGCCGGGCTCCAACGGAATGCCGTCCATGTGGTACGACGGCAGGCCCGGGTCCGAGCTCTGGCCAAGGTCCGCCATCGCGCGCAGCGAGGATACGGGCCGGATGTAGTCGTACCAGCCCTTCACGCCCCAGGCGGCCACGGCGGAGTCGTGCATGGCGCCGCCCAGCGTGAAGTAGCTCTTGATCTCCCACTCGAGGTTGCCCAGCTCCGGCCCGGCGCCGGCGAACCTGCGGGTGGACAGCGGGTGGTCGTTGACCTCGTTCAGGATGACGAACCAGTGCCCCGGCGGCGTCTCCGACTCTGGACCATCCGCCCAGAACTCCGCCAGCACCCGGGCGTAATCGCCCCTGGCCACGATCTGCGGCGCATAGGGCTGGCCGGTGACCGGGTTGACGGTGTAGCCGACACCGGGATCGCCGCCCAGGAGGGTGTTGTAGAACTGCGGGTAGTTGTCGAACTGCGTCGGATACGACTGGATATTGCCGATGCTCGCCGGGGAAATGTCCATCATCACGCCATCGGTGGGATCCAGGTGAGACGACCAGATGGACACGAGCGAGAACGCCCACTTGTAGATATCGGTCAGGGTGCCGTCGATCTTCGGGGGCGAGCCGGGATCGTGGTACACCCAGTAGTCGAAACCGTCGCGCTGGTAGTCGGTCCGGTCCGTCGCCTGCAGGGCGAACGGCACAACCTGCCCCCACTCGGGGCTCAGGAAAGCGGGCGAGCCGCTCACCGGATTGCCTCCCTGGTCGATGAACTGGACTAACGAGAGCGGCTGCCAGCGGTTGAGATCGCTGATGTTGGGGTTGCCGGGCAACTCGGGTTGCAGCGCGGCATTCACCGGCTGGTAGCTGATGTTCCTGTACTCATTGCTCTCGTTCGCCGCGTCGGCAAGCCCGAAGTTGATATAGCACTGGGCGATGTAGTTGCCGAGTGCCGCCGCCGAGCCGGAGGAGTAATCGGTGCTCGCGTTGGCGCCGTCATAACCCAGGTACGCCATTAACGCATTGGCGTCACGATTCGTATTCAACACCCCGGGGGAGCCCAGGAAGCGGTGTAACAACAGCCTGTAAGCCACGTGACTGATCGCCTCGCGCCTCGCGGCCTCCGTGTCCGCCGGCACCGGCAGGGCGGCGAGCGGGCAGTCGGTCCCGGCCCGCGAGCGACCCAGCAGCCACGTCTGTTCAACCTCGGCGAAGGCAGCCCAGGCGTCGTACATGCCGGCCGCAATATGGAACAGGTTGCGCGCGTGAATCGTCGGCCGCGCGAAGTCCTTGCGGATCGCCTGCATCAACACTTCGTTCCAGCGCCGCGCCACGCCGACGTCCGCGTCGATGGGGACGCCCGGCAGGTAGTTCGCGGTCAGTATGGTCGGGGCGTCCGGCATCACGAGCGTCGCCTGCGCGGCATTGGCGTCGTCGAGCGCGCCCGTGGCGTCGCCGGACCAATGCGAGAAGTAGTAATGCGGCTCAGAGGGATCAGCCGTGATGGTTACTTCGGTGCCGGCGATGTAGGCGCCGTCACCGCCGCCGTCGACCACGAGCAGGCCCTGGGGCTGCAGCGGTTCGTTGACCGTAAACACCAGCAGGTCGTTGATGTCAGACACGGCGTTGCTGCCCACGTTGCGTGCGAGCACCACAATCCCGTTGGCGCCGGGGACGGCCGATGCGTACGCGAAACTGTTGGCCGGACTGTATGCCTGGGCAACCGCCCAGCCGACACCGGGCGTGAGCGTGTGAAACTGGTATTCGATATTGGCTGAGCCACCCGTTGCGGTTGCAGTGAAGGTCACCGTGCCGAGGCCTTCATAGGGCGCGGGGCTCTGCTGGTCGGCGGTCAGGTCGAGTGCGGTAATTGCCGGCAGGTCAAGCACATCGAACGTGGTCCCGCCCAGGGCATCGAATACGGTGGCGCTGCCGGCGTTGCGCGCGAACACCGCTATCGAGTAATTCCCTGCCGCGGTCGGCAGCCATTCGATGAGATCCGACGGGCTGTAGGCCTGTTCGTAGACGATGCTGCCGTTGGTCCGGATCTGGAACTTGTATTCGTAGTTGCCGCTGCTGCCAATGGCCTTCGCCTTGAACGATGCCGTGCCTCCCTCCTGCAGCACGATGGAACCCGTGTTCGCCCGGTCCAGGCTGGTCGCCGCCACCGCGGGGTAAGCCAACACCTCGAGCGTTCGGCTGGCCTGGACCTCGGTGGGTTCGGCGCTGCCCGAGTCACGGGCGTAGGCGGTGACCTCGAGCACACCGGCCGTTGACGGCGCGATGGAGTACGTATTCGCGGCGCCGTAATCCTGCACCAGTTGCGCGGTTCCGCCGTCGGTGCGCAACCAGAACTGGTATTCCATGCCGGCCTGCGGGCCGCCCCGGAGGGCGGTAAACGTCACCGTGCCGATGCTCTGCAGTTCAGACGGGTGCTTCCTGTCCGCAGTGACAAATACCTGGTTGGCTCCCGGTTCGCCGAGAACGTTGAAGCCCGTTGCGTTAAACGCCTCCAGCCAGACCGGCCGGCCGGCGTTGCGGGCCCAGACCCAGAGCGTGAAGAAGTCCGCCTCGGCAGGCGTCGTCCGGTAGGTCGGGGACGGCGAGTAGCCCTGCACGACGGCGAAGCTGCCGTCCGAATAAATGGCGATGAACGCGTACTCGTAATTGCCGGTACCGCCGCTGGCCTGCGCGGTGAAGGTCACTTCACCCACGTCGCCCAGCAGCGCGGGCGACGGTTTGTCTGCCGACAGGCTGACCGCCAGCGCTGGCTCCAGGGCGTCGAAAGCCACGGCGGCCTCCGCTTCAAATTCGAGGGGACTGCCCGTGTTGCGGGTCCTCGCCACGACGGAATAGGGGCCCACCGCCGCGGCCGTTACCTCGTAGGTGTCGGAGGCGCTCCAGTCCTGCACGACGACCAGGCTCCCGCCGGGTTCGCTCAGCCAGAACTTGTACTGTGGGTTGCCGGCGTGACTGCCGGCTGTGGCGGTAACCGTAGCGGTATCCCCGGTACCGGCGTACATCGCGTCGGGCTTGTCCAGGGCCAGTGCCAGGCTGCTGACAGGCGCATCCGGGATGACGATGAAAGCGAGCGTCTGCTCCAGCTCATACGCGGCGCTGCTGCCCGCGTTGCGGGCGCGCGCCCGGATAGTGAACTCGCCGACGGGTGTCAGTGTGCTGGCGAAGGTATTGGCCGTGTCATAGTCCCGCGCAAGCACCCAGTCCTCGCCCGGCGCGCGCACCCAGAACTGGTATTCGAACTGGCCGGTGCCGCCCGCGGCGAGTGCGGTGAATGTCACCTCGCCAAGGTCCTGCACGCCGCCGGGGCTCGCCTTGTCCGCCACCAGCGACAGGGCGGTCGGCAGCGATTCCGCGTAGGTAACCCGCCTGTTGAGGGCCTGTGCCGGGAGTACGGACAGCGAGCCGCTGGGCCACTCGATGAATACATCGGCGGTGCTGCCGTCGGGCAGGTCGCCAAAGCCAAAATGCAGTATCCCCGAGCCGTCCTGGGTCATCCACGTACCGCTGCCGGTCAGCTCCCGGGTCTGGCTGGGGCCGCCGCCCGTTGGTGTGACGGTGACATAGGCGCCGACACCATCGGGCGCCGAGCCGGTACTTTCGAGTTTTACCTGCAGCCAGTCATTGTCGCTGGCCGTGTCGTTGCGATAGAGGTTGGGCGACGTGTCGCGGTTGACCTGCAGCAGGTCCAGGTCGCCGTCGTCGTCGTAGTCGAAGGCGATGACGCCGAGTGAATATTCGGTGTTAACGATGCCGTAGGCCGCGGCAACCTCGGCGAACGTCGTGTTGCCGAGGTTCTCAAACAGCAGCGTCGGGTCGTTGCCGTACAGTGCATTCCAGTCGGTCCCATCGGGCAGTTCGCCCTGGCAGGGCGGGCAGTCCACCTCGAAAAAGCCGTTGGCCTGGAACAGGTCCAGGTCGGCGTCGTTGTCGAAGTCGAACGCGACGACGCCCCAGCCCCAGTAGCCGTTGCGGATACCGGCCGTGTCGGTAACGTCGGTAAACGTGCGATCGCCGTTGTTGAGATAGAGTCGATTGCCGTCCAGGTGGTTGTCGGCAATGCCATCGCCGTTGCCGTCGAAGAATATCGCGGTCGTCACGATGTCCAGCAGGCCGTCGCCGTCGATGTCTACCGTATCCATGCCCATGTCGGTGTTGCCGGTGCCATAGCCGGAAGCGACTGTGCCGTCCGTGAACGTGCCGTCGCCGTTGTTCCAGTAGAGCCGGCTCTCGCTGAAGTCCGAGGCGAGAACGAGGTCGGGCCAGCCATCGCGGTCCAGGTCGGTAAAGCGCGGGGTGTGGGGGAATACGCCGGCGCGTCGTCCCGCGATACTGTTCTGGACAACCCCCGCCGTGATGGTCACGTCCTCGAAGTAACCGGGTTGCAGCGCGCCGCGATTTCTCAGCAGGCGGCTGACGGGTCCTGTATTGCCCATCGGGACCCGCGGTTCGCTCCACTCGGCCACGAATATGTCGAGGTAGCCGTCCCTGTCGTAATCCCCGAAGGCGACCGCGCGACCGTGGCGCAGGCTGACGTTGATGGCGGCTCCGCGCAATGCAGCCTCCTCCGTGAAGGAGCCGCTGCCGTCATTGATGTAGAGGTAGTGGCCCGTCTCGAAGTGCGCCGCGACATAGATATCGAGGTCGCCGTCGTTATCGATATCGCCGGCGGCGGCGCTGCGGCCGTCCGTGACGAGCGTAAAGCCAACCTGCTCGCCTGTTTCGGTAAAGGTGCCGTCGCCGTTGTTGCGGAAATAGAGATCGCGATCCTCGCGGGTGGGGATCATGATGTCCGTGTCGCCATCGCTGTCGAAATCGCCGGTGGTGGCACCGCCGTCCAGCACGGGCGGCAGGCCGTTCCCCATGACCGGCATGGGCAGGACCGTCGACGACACATCGGTGAAGCTCGCCCAGGCCTCGCCGGACACACTCCCGATGCAAAGGACAAGGCCAAGGAACCAGGGGACTTGGAGGCCGGAAGACCCACGGCGCTTTATGTTATTCATGACTAGCAGCCCGAAATACAGCAGGGTGGCCGGCCAGGCGCCGCCATTGCTGCATCTATTGCCGGTGTGGCTATTCGAATTCGGACGCAAGAAATGCGCCACACCGGAAAAACCCCGTAATCACGGCGATCTGCCGCTGGTATTCAGTGCCTGTCCAGCGGGTTGTGTAAATTATCTTGACGTTGCGCACACGGTGCTATCACTAGTGAGCGTAGGTGCTGGCGGCATTCTGTCAATCCCTGCCGGCCAGCGGCCGCGGCCGCCCAGCCACCTCGCAGCGGCGGATCATGTGCTAGCTTGTAGGCTGTCGACCCCGGAACTTCGCAGGCTCAACGATGGGAACTGCGGTGAAGAATATTGCAGCCGCTGCGCGGTGGCTCTGCGCCAGCGCGGTCGCTCTCATGTTGCTGGCACCCGGGTTACCCGCTGCCCACGCCCAGGAGCGGGATGCAGGGGCCGGTCGCCCCAACCTGCTGCTGATTACAGTGGACGATATGAACGCCGACTCGGTCGGCGTGTTCGGCGCCGCCGTGCCGGGCAGCACGCCGCACATCGACCAGCTGGCCCGCGAGGGTCTGCGCTTCGAGCGGGCGCACGTGCAGGTGGCGAACTGCATGCCGTCGCGCAACGTCATGTGGTCGGGGAGGTACCCGCACAGCAACCGGGTCGAGGGTTTCCACCAGGTGCGCGCGCCCGGTTACGAGACCCTGCCGGATCTGCTGCGGGCGGCGGGTTACTTCACCGCGGTGCGAAACAAGGTCAAGAACTCCACGCCTTACCACCCGTACAACTGGGACCTTTGGCTCGATACCTCCGCGGACGGTACGGCGCTGCACCCGCGCGACGCCGCGTCCTATGGCCTGTCCACGACCGAGGGCATCCGCGCGGCGCGGGCCGCGGGCAAGCCGTTCTCTATCATGCTCAATATCGGCGACCCGCATATGCCGTTTCACGCGGTGAACAAAGCGGGAGACGAGATAGACGAACCGCACATCGCCTCACGCGTGTTCACCGCGCAGGAGATTGCCGTGCCCGGCTTCCTGGCCGAGGACGCCGGGATTCGGCAGGAGTTGTCGCATTACTACTCCTCGGTGCGGCGAGCGGACGACGCCGTAGGGCATATCCTGCGCGCACTGCAGGCATCCGGCGCAGCCGACAACACACTCGTCATGTTTCTTTCCGATCACGGCATGCCGTTCCCGTTCGCCAAGACCCAGCTGTACCACCACAGCACGAGGACACCGTTGATCTTTCGCTGGCCCGGCGCGGTTCGCGCGGACTCTGTCGACAGCGTGCACATGGTGTCGGCGGTAGACCTGCTGCCGACCCTGCTCGAAGCCGTCGGCGTGGCACTGCCGCAGGGTATCGAGGGGCGTTCCTTCCTGCCGCTCCTGCAGGGCCGGGCACAAGACGGTCGCGATATCGTGTTCAAGGAGTACAACGAAAATTCCACAGGCCAACGTGCGCCCATGCGCGCCGCGCAGAACGCGCGGTTCCTGTATATCTTCAACGCGTGGTCGGACGGTCGCCGGCAGCTGCGCTCCGCGACGCGCGACACGCGCACAGACGCGCGGCTGCGGGTGTTGGCCGAAACCGACGAGGACCTCCGGCGCCGCATGCGACTGCTGGATTATCGCGTCCCGGAAGAGTTGTACGACGTGGTTGCCGACCCCGACTGCCGCAACAACCTGATCCACGACCCGGCCCACCGGGACGATGCCGACGCGCTGCGCACGGCGCTGGAGGCACACTTGCGCCGCACCAACGACCATGCACTCGCCGCGTTCCTGTCGCGCGACAACAGCGCCGCGCTGGCCGCCTACATGCAGGCGCAGGACGAGAAGCGGCGCAGGCAGCAGGAATACATTCGCGCGGTGCGCGCGGAGATGGCCCAGCGCAAGGCCGCCGGGCAGCCGGTCGGCGCGAGCAGCACACCGGGCGATTGAGCGGCCGCGTTCAGTCGAACAGCGCCAGAACCCTGACTTCCGCGCTTGCCCGGGGATGCGTTCCCGCCGGGCAGCGCGGATCATCGAAGGCGGTGTGCGCCACGCGCTTGGGGTGCGCGGGGTCGGTGTCGTGGGTCTTGAAGATGAGCACTTCATCGCGCCGCATGTCTGGAAAGTAGTGCCAGCGGTGCGCCGCGTTGTGGGTATAGCTCGTGGTATCGTGCCGCATCTCGCCCACGCCTAGGACCTCAGTGATCGCGGTGATCGTGACCTCGTCGGCGGGGTCGATGGAGCGCGCATCGCAGACCGCGAGCGGTGCGTCCTGGGGCGGGTCCGACAGGCAGCGCCACAGGTTGTACAACGCCACGCGCCGGTAATCGCCCAACTTCAGGCCGTGCAGGTCTTCCACGAAGAACTTGATCTGGCCCGCGGAGGAGGCATCGGTGTTGTCCGCGTGCGGGTAGCGCGCCGGTTTGGCGTTTTTCAGTGGCGCGAGTTGCTCCGTCGCGGATTCCGAGAAGCGCTGCTTCGCGCCGCCGAGTGCGAAGGTGCGCGCGGCGCCGGTGATATCCTCGATCAGTGCGCAGAGTTCGGTGGTGTAGGTGTTGTTGGCTTCCGGCTCCAGTTCGATATTGTTAAGTGCCGTGACGGCGCTGCGGTGCGCGACCAGTTGGAAGCCCTCCTTTGCCAGTGTCGCGCCGCCGCCGCGCGCATTGGCGATCCAGGTGCGCTCCCCGGGCAGGGTCTGCATCGTGGAGTTTTCCTCCGCCTCGCTGACGAAGGTAAGGGGCGGCTCGCCCGGGCCCGGGCGGTTGCGTATGTAGTTGACGTCTGCGTGAACGCCGTCCGCGCCTGTCGTCATGGCATGCCTTGCGGAGCTGCGCGCGGCCGCAGCCGCTGTCCCGGGCGGGCGCCCGTGGAGCGACCCTCGCGGGTGGCTACGATGCCGTTCACCACGCTCAGGTGGACTCCCTGCGCATCGGTGATGAGCCGACGGCCGGAGGCGGGCTGGTCGTCGACAAAGCGCACGCCGGTCGTGCCGATAAGGTCGGGGTCGAACAGCACGAGGTCGGCGGCCAGCCCCTCGCTCAGCAACCCGCGATCGTTGAGCCCCAACAGCCGCGCCTGTTCGTGGGTGAGTTTGTGCACGGCCCGCTCGAGTGACAGCACCCGCCGCTCGCGCACCCAGTGCTGTAGCGTCCATACCGCGTAGCAACTGTCGGTGTTCGACAGCACGTGGGCCCCGGCGTCCGAGGCGCCGATCATGGCCATTGGGTGACGCACCATGTCGGCCAGGATGTCATCGTCGGCGTTGCGCATGAGTACGGCGAACTGCGTTTCAAGGTTGTCGGCCAGTGCGGTGTCCAGCAGTACGTCGGTCACGGGGACACCGCGCGCCGCGGCGATCTCGGCCACGCTCGCGCGCCAGTCGCCGGACTGGTGGGTGAACCGCACGAACACGTGTTCCCAGCGCCCGGAGAAGATCGGGTTCGCGGGGATGGCGGCGCCCTCGGCGGCCAGCTGCTCGCGCGCGGCCTCGTCGGCGGCCAGTGCGCGCACGCCGGCGCCGCCGTTTGCCTTGACCGCCGCGGCGAGGGTGGGCAGCGCGCGTACGAGTACGCCGGGGGCATCGAGTCGCGTCCACAATTCGAACGGGCGCGTGGAGATCTGCGGTACGACGAGGTCACCCTCCTCGCGCGCACGGGCCACCGCGTCCATCAGGGTAAGCGCGGAGCCGGGTTCGGCCAGGGAGTCGAGTACCGCGCCGATGATGACCGGCCGCCCCGAGCGGCGCGCGATGCGCCGGTGCCACTCGAGATCCGCGGCCTGCTGCTGCGCGTCCTGTAGTAGCGCCGCATTGGCCATGGCGAACAGGCCCGGCCCGG
>JAUIEP010000140.1 GCA_030428835.1 Gammaproteobacteria bacterium
CAACTACGATGAATTCTACGGTCACCAGCGCCGTTACTCGCTGCCCATGCTGCGGGCGCTCGCCGACGAACTGCACTGGGAGCTGCAGCGCAGCGGCTACTTCTTCCAGCTCCTGTACCTGCCGATGCGCCTGCTGAGCGCGCTCGGTGTGCAGCGGGCGACCTCCATCGCGGCACCAACGCCGGGCATGCGGTGGCTGCATGCGCTGGTGTCGGCCTGCCATCACCTGGAGGAGTGGTTGTTGCCCCGGGTGTTGCCGGGCACGAGTGCCTACGCCGTCTTCCGCGTCGGTTCCTGACGCGCCCTGGAACGTTACGCCGCGGGCTTGCGCCCGCTTACGCACCAGCTGTAGCCGTGCCGGTGGTGCGTGCGCACGTCGACGAACCCGGCGTCCTCGAGCAGCGCGATCGCCTCGTGACGCTTGTGGTACTTCGCGTAGGTGGGATTCAACTGGTCGTAGATCACCAGGCGGCGCTTGCGCGGCGTCATGGGCCACCACACGGTGTTGAGATACTTCTTGAGGGGCAGCGGCAACACCAGCGTCAGCAGCCGGTAGCCGCACAGTATCGTGTACAGCACCCAGTTGAGCGCTACCAGCAGGCTGTGCGGGATCCGGGTCGTGAGCATGCGCAGCGGCTTGATGAAGGCCAGGTAGAGCGCGTTGCCCTCGTGGCTGTAGAGCCAGTAGAACACCTCGCCGCCCGGCTTCAGCGCATCGAAACAGCGCTGCACGGTGGGGTGGGGGTCGGGAATGAACTGGATGACGCCGATAGAGAAGATGTAGTCGAGCGGTTCGTCGACCCGCCAGTCGTCGCCGCGCGCGTTGATACAGGTGACATCGCTGCCGCGCTCCATGCCGGCCACGTTCTCCTGGAACTTCCGGAAGGCCCCCTCGGCGGGCTCGATGCCGTAGACGTGGCGCGCGCCCGCCTTCAGTATCATGCCGACGATGCGCCCCGTGCCGCTGCCGATGTCGGCGACGGCCTTGCCCCGCAGGTCGTCGGTGTCGATCAGCGGTGCGCAGATATCGCGGAACAGCTCCAGCGAGCCGTACCAGCCCTCGTTGTCCGAGTAGTGTGTCCACTGCTCGTCGAAGTCCGCGATAGTCTTGTCATCAAGCGTCGCCATAGTGCTTTACCGGGATTATTTTTCTGCGCGGTCGGAGCGGCAAGTATAGCGAATTCGAATTCGCCGTTTCGAATATTCTGGGGCAAACATCGGGGCGCTTATCGGGTCATGGCGCGAGACTGTGACGTGGGTCCGCTGGAGTGAAACGACGGCGCCCTCGCACAGGTCGCGAGTACGGCGTGGCGCCTGTTATTCAGGCCAGCAGTGCAGTGCGGCCGACGGGAAACCTGGACGGCGCGAAGAACCAGGACTCTATCGCGTAGCGCGTCCTGGTCATGCCCGGCCGACGGCAGGTGCGGTGCAGCAGCCAGTTGTCGAACATGAGCATGTCACCCGCCTTGAAGTTCGGGGTGACGACAGGCACGTTCATCGCCTCCACCTGGGCGTCGGACACCGACCAGTCGAAGTGGCTTTCCTCGTCCGGCATGATGTAGTGGTCCAGGTAGTCGAGTACGAGGTCCATGCCAGGCGCCTCTTCCGGGCCGCAGTCCGTCAGGGCGGTCCACACGTTGAGCGAGGCCAGGTCGTCGCCCAGGAAGCGGCCGTCCTGATGCCAGCCGGCAGACGGGCCTTCACCGGGTACGCGCCACAGCATGAACTTGCCCGCGGACATCACGGGACGCTCGCCAAGGTAGTCCTGCGCGAGCTGCTGGATGCCGTGCCGTTCGAGCATATCGAGAATCTGGTACATGGCGCGGGGGGAGTCCACCGCCAGGCAGCCGCCCACCTCGTTGGCCCAGCGCCGGGCGGCGGCCAGCTTCATGGCGGCCTCCTTGGTGGGAAGCTTGGGCCGGTCGTACCACTGCGGGGCGTCCTGCTTTTCCATCGTGTTATGGGCCGCCTCGATCGCATCGCGCATCTGCTCGACTTCCGCGCTGTCGAGGGCGCCGGGTACATACAGCAGGCCGCAGGCCTTGAAGGCGGCCTTGATGATGGCCGGCGTAACCTCGCCAAGTGCACAGGCGGGCATGTTCTGTTGGTAGTTTAGTTCGATCGGTGCGTCGCTGATGTCGGCCGGAGTGCGCTCGTTGTAGAGTTCTTCCGTCATGCGCACATCGCGAATGCGCATCTCGCGCTCGACCTGGGGGTCCAGGCGATTTGCCGCGAGGAGGTTGCGCAGTATCTCTTCCTGGTTCTGACTGGCGTTTGCCGCCGCTTCGTAGTCTGTCACTTGCGTTTGCGCGCCCATTGTCCTGTCGCCTCCGCGAACCGGCCCGGCGGCGGCTCGCCATGATATTTGAGGGAAATCAGAATATCGAAACTGATTGCGTTGTCAAAGCGTACCCGCGCGGGATTCCGCTCCCAGGGAACCCCGGCTGATGTATGTCAACTTTCCCCGTTATTATCAAAGAACTGGTCGGGAAATGTGACGAAATTCAATAATTTTCACTGCCGGGGTCCTTGTTGTGGCCGGCGTCGGGGGGAGAAGAGCCTACTTTTGCTATACTGGCGCAGCCCGCAGGGAGAGGCTGCAGCGGTCTCTCCCGGAGAGCCTCCGGAACCCTCGTGGCGCAAAGGCAATGCGCGTGGGCCGCGGTGCACATTGCATAATAAGAAGGGCCCGTCACGGGTTTAGGGGCGATGCGACGATTTCCTCACTTTGCGTATGTAGCGCAGGCCGGCCGACCCGGTCCGGTGCTCCCGGGATAACGCCTGAATGCTGTTTAACTCCTTCGTCTTCCTGCTGTTGTTCCTCCCGCTGGTCCTCATCGCGTTCTATGCCACGCGGCGCTACGTCTCGGCGCGCGCGTCGCTGGCGGTACTGGTCGTCGCGTCATTTGCTTTCTACGCTTACTGGGAGCCGATGTACCTCCTGTTGCTTTTCGGCTCCATCGTGGCGAACTACCTCATTGGCCAGAAGCTCGCGGTGCTGCCGCCGTCGAAGCCGCTGCTGGTCTTCGGCGTGGGCCTGAACCTGGGTCTGCTGGCGTATTTCAAGTATGCAAACTTCCTGATCGACAGCGCCAATTCGTTTTTCGGGCTCTCGGTCGAAGCCACCGGAATCATCCTGCCGCTGGCTATTTCCTTCTTCACCTTCCAGCAGATCGCCTATCTGGTGGATTGCTACAAGAAGATTACGGGCGAGAAGGACTTCCTGAGCTACTGTCTTTTTGTCAGCTTTTTCCCGCAGCTCATCGCGGGGCCGATCGTGCACCACAAGGACGTCATGCCGCAGTTCCTGAACATGGCAACGCATCCGAAGCTGCGACCGGCCTTCGCGGCGGGCACGACCCTGTTCATTATCGGCCTCGCGAAGAAAGTGGTGCTGGCGGATAACCTGGCGGTGTACGTGGACAGCTACTACGCCGACGCGGTCGGCGACCTGGTATATACCGCGGATGCCTGGGCCGCGGCGCTGTCCTACCACCTGCAGATCTACTTCGATTTTTCGGGCTACTCTGACATGGCCATCGGGCTCGGCCTGCTGTTCGGTGTCCGGCTGCCCATCAACTTCGACTCGCCTTGCAAGTCGTTGTCCATCATCGAGTTCTGGCGACGCTGGCATATGACATTGTCGCGTTTCCTGCGTGACTATCTCTATATCGCCCTCGGCGGCAACAAGCGCGGCCAGGTGCGCCGATACGGCAATCTCGTCATCACGATGACGTTAGGTGGCCTCTGGCACGGCGCCGCCTGGAACTACGTGCTGTGGGGGGGTATGCACGGCGTGTTCCTGCTGATCAACCACGGCTGGCGCGCTATCTGTGATCGCAACAATCTGGGCGCAATACGCGACAATGGCGCTTACCGCCTGGTGTGCCTCGTCGTGACCAATATCCTGGTAGCGCTTGCCCTTGTGTACTTCCGTTCACCCGAGGTGGCAGTGGCCAACCAGACCGCCCAGGCAATGTTCGGTGGTGGTGAGTGGGGTATGTCCCAGGTGATCGAGACTGCCGTGGCGCGCGAGGGGTTCGGGTCGCTGTTGGCGTTGCTGGGTATCAGCCTGTCTCCGGCAATTATCCTCTGCGGCTTGCTGGCACTCATGTTTGCCGTGACCCTCCTGCTGCCAAACTCGATGCAGTTGGTCAACATGATGGAGAATCGCAGCCGTATCGCGTGGCGCCCCAACCCGGCCTGGGCGCTGTTCTGCGTGATACTGCTCGGCAGTTCGCTGGTGGGAATGTTCGGCGTAACCGAGTTTATCTACTTCCAGTTCTAGCGCTTGAGCGGGTAAACCTCGAAGGGGTAGGTCCTGCGGAACAGGCGGACATTGCGTTTCACCTGCCTGACGACCTCCGGGTTTTCGCTGCGGTAGATTTCGCGGAGCCCTCGTTGCTCGACGAGCCAGCTCTCAATGTTGTCACTGTGGATCAGTCCCCCGTTCCGGGCCGGGGTCCGTCCGTTCATGATGTCCAGGATGATGGCGCCGGTGGCATCCGTCATATGTGCGGAGTCGTACATCCAGCGCAGGTCTTCCGGCCGGGTATCCGCGGTGACTTTCTCGGTGGCGAATTCGTTGTAGCCGTTAAAATCCCACAGCGGATAGGCGGTTGCATTGAAACTCGCGGCGACGGACTCGTTGATCGCGATGATCTCCCGCTTCCACTGTTCGTAGTGGGGCCACAGCCCAACGTGGTCCAGCGTTTCGAGCAGGCGGGCGTGGACCGGCAGGATTGCCAGCGTCACGGCGACATCGTGCTCCCGCGCCAGCGTCATGATCTCCCTGAAATCCCGGAACGGCGTATTGGTGGCGTCGCTGACCTCCTCCAGGGAAAATCGCGGGTCGGCCGGCGGAAACCAGTTGCCCCGCATGTAGGAGTTCTCCAGATCCCGAAAGGTGCGCAGCAGTTTGCGATCCCGCGGGAGGAACAGGTTCCACAGGCCGGTATCGTGCAGCACCGTGTACTGGGACTTTCCCTGCGCGGTGCTGTCCTGCTGGCGGATGGTCTCGATGCTGTCGTGAATCGTGCTGTAGGACCAGAAATACGCGCTGTAGTCACTGAGCAGTTGTCGCGCGGTGGCGATTGAGAGGTCGTTGCCGATCCGGTCCTCGAAGCTGTCCAGGTAGCCATCGGGAAACTGTCCGTAGCTGTTGAAGCCGAAGAAGTCGACAAAGTACATCAGTCGCTCGAGCTTGCCGCGCTCGAGGCGCGCCCGCAGCTTCATGAGGTCGACGACCGGCTGCGACGCGGTGGTGGCGAAGTTGTAGTAGTTGTCCGCTTCAATGGAGGGGTGGCGCGGGTTGATGCCGCTGCCCGCGCGGGAGGACCCGATGATCAGGTTGGCGCCGGGCCTGCGCATGAACTGGAACGACTTGGCATTTGACAGGTGGTAGAAAAGATACGGCTTGCGCTCGTTGTAGTTTTCTACGGTCGGTGACTCGAAATAGTGGTAGGGATCGACAGAGACGTTGAACCAGGCCAGGCCCGCGAAGACCAGGCCGAGAACCAGGAATATGGAGAGGGTATACCGCACGCCCTTTTCGAGATTGATTGCCTCGCCGTCCATACCCGTCCCGTGAATTTTTCGATGGCGCCCGCCCGCGGGCAGTATAGGTAATTTCCCGCTCGCGAAACAGGCTGCGGGCGGCACCATGTCACACTGGCGCGCAATTTATTTCGCGCGTCCTGGTGCCGGGCCGGGCAGCGTGCAGTGCTGACCAATACCGTTGTTGCCGGGTTGCTAATGGGGGGGGCGCGGGGTATGTTTTTGCATGCTACCGGCTCTGGCTTCCTGTGCATGTGCCCGGACGCGCGTCGCCCTGAAGCCGTCGTACAGGGCAGGTCGGGGTGGCAGTGCGCGGAGAAGAATAAACGCAGATGCTGGTTATGAGCGTGGTAGTCGCAGGGCGATCTTGTAAGCGCTCCCGGGGCCGGGCCGGCGACGGGTGGTTGGGAGTGAGTTCCTGAATGCTGTTCAACTCCTTTGTTTTTATTTTTGTGTTCCTGCCCCTCGTTCTTATCGCGTTCTATGGTGCGCGCCGATTCGTGTCAGCGCGCGCGTCCCTTGCGGTACTCGTGCTCGCTTCCTTTGTTTTCTACGCTTATTGGGAACCGGTATACCTGCTGTTGCTCCTTGCCTCCATCGGGGTGAACTACCTGCTGGGTCAGCGCCTGTCGGTCGCGAGTCCGTCGCGCAGCCTGCTGGCGACCGGTGTGGCGCTCAACCTGGGGTTGCTCGGTTACTTCAAATACACCAATTTCCTGATCGCTAACTCGAATTCGTTTTTCGGTTTGTCTGTCGAGTCTGCGCAGATCATCCTGCCCCTGGCGATCTCGTTTTTTACATTTCAGCAGATTGCCTACCTGGTCGATTGTTACCGGAAAATTGCGGTCGAGCGTGACTTCCTCAGCTACTGCCTGTTTGTGAGCTTTTTTCCCCAGCTAATTGCGGGCCCGATCGTGCATCACCGGGAGATGATGCCGCAGTTCGCGGCGATGGCCGACACGCGCCACCTGCATCCGGCCTATGCCGCCGGGATCAGCCTCTTCGTCATCGGACTGGCCAAGAAGGTACTCCTGGCAGACAATTTCGCGGTGTACGTCAACAGCTATTACGGCGGCGCGGGTGACGCCGCGCTGCATGTGGGGGACGCCTGGGCCGCAGCTTTGGCCTACCATTTCCAGATTTACTTCGACTTCTCCGGATACTCCGATATGGCGATCGGGTTGGGGTTGCTGTTCGGTGTGCGTCTTCCGATCAACTTCAACTCGCCCACAAAGGCGCAATCGATCATCGACTTCTGGCGCCGCTGGCACATGACGCTCTCGCGTTTCCTGCGCGACTACCTGTATATCAGTCTCGGTGGAAATCGTCGCGGACCATCGCGCCGCTACCTCAATCTGGTGATTACCATGACGCTGGGCGGACTCTGGCATGGGGCAGCGTGGACGTTTGTCTTCTGGGGAGTCCTGCACGGCACTTACCTGTTGCTGAACCACGCCTGGCGGGCCCTGTGTGAACGCTTTCACCTGGCGACACTGCGGACCAACGGCGCTTATCGACTGGCCAGCCTGGCGCTTACGCTTCTCGCCGTGGTGATAGCGTGGGTATATTTTCGCGCACCTGACATGGCGACGGCAAACCAGACCGTCCTCGCCATGTTCGGTCGGGGTGAGTTGGGCCTGTCGTCGCCGTTTCAGGCCACCGTACATAGCGCGGGCTTTGGCGCATTACTGGGTTTATTCGGGGTGGAACTCCCCGCCGGGGTGCTGATGACGGTGGTGGTGGCCTCCGGGCTCGCGGTGACGTTACTGCTGCCCAACTCGATGCAACTCGTCGCACTGCTGGAGAACGATTCGACGATCCGCTGGCGGCCCCGCCTGGCCTGGGCGGCATTCAGTGCCGTGATGTTTTACGGTGCTATTGTCGGAATGTTCGGCGTTACCGAGTTCATTTACTTTCAGTTTTAACCGGAGAAAGGCTCGACCTCCCACGGGTAGGCCTGTTTCACATGCCACGCCTGGCGCCTTACCTGCTCAACGGTGTCAGGGTACTGTTCCCGGTACCGCACGCGAAGCTCGCGTTGCCGCGCCAGCCACGACTTGATGTTCTTGCCCGTCAGCTCGCCCCCAATGCCGGGTTCCGCGCCATTGAAGACAATGTCGAGGATACGGTTGCCGGTTTCCACGGTGGGATGGCCGGCGTCGTACATCCACTTGAGATCGCCATAGGCGGTGTTCCGCGTAACCGGCTCGGTGGCGAACTCGTTGTACCCGTAGAAGTCCCAGATCCTGAAAGGAGGCCGGCCCGTTGCGCTGGCGACGGTTTCATTCGCCTTGACGATTTCTCGTTTCCACGTCTCCATCATCGGCCACAGGCCGGCACGAGACAGGTTTTCCAGCAGTCGAGCGTGCACTGGCAGTATGATAAGCGTCATCTCGATATTGCTTTCCTGCGCGAGTGTCAGGATGCGCCGCAGGTCCTCCAGTGAGGAATCACCGCTGGTGGGGTCCCTGTTCAAGGAAAAACGTGGATCGCTTTCGGGAAACCAGTTGCCGCGCAGGTAGGACCTCTCCAGGTTCTGGAACGCCTTCAGTACGTTGCGGTCGTCGCTGAACCGTAAGTTCCAGTGTCCGTTCTCGTACAGGTTCGTATAGGTGACCTCGCCGGCGCTGGCGGAGTCCTGGAGTTTTACCGTGAGCACACTGTGCCCGATAGTCTGGTAGGACCAGAAGTACGAGCTGAAGTCCTTGAGTCCCTGCCAGATCGAGCGGTAGCCCAGCGGCGCGGAGAGGCGTGCGGAAAAGTCGTTGGTAAATTCCGCCGACAGCGGATTTGCGGTATTGAACGCAAAGAAATCGACGAAGAAGATAACCTTGGTTACGCCGCCACGCCGTACCGCTGACTCCAGTTTGATGTAGTCGAGCTTCGGCGGGCAGCCCGGTATGGCGAAATTGTAGTAGTTGTCGCGACTGATCGCGGGGTGGTCGGGTGATATGGCGCTGCCGGCCCTCGATGTGCCCAGCATGAGATTGGTGCGTTCAGTGCGCTTGAATGCCCAGGATTTTGCCGCAGGCAGATGATAGAAGAGAGTCGTCTTGTGTGCGTTGAACCCTTCGCGCGCCGGTGTGCTCAGGTATTGGTATGGGTCCACGGAGGCATTGAACGCTGCCGTGGCGGCCAGTAGCGCGAGCAGGCACAGCACAAACGCGAGAGTGTAGCGCCTGGCTGATGTGGTCTCGGCTGCGTCACTGTCCAATGAGTTCAAGTCCTGGAAACCGTCCGGTAGGGGAGTTGCGGCCCGGTTGAGTATAAGGAATTACGCCGGGTCGAAACAGGGCGCCGGCGGCGCAGCTTGCGCCAGGTCACAGATCGGGAACCGCCCGGCGCGGACTAGAGGCGCACCCAGGCCCCGGGCAGATTTTCCTCCACCAGTTGCGTAATACTGATACTGATGATGTTGTGCTCGCGCCCTACCTGGGAGGCGAAGAGCGATGTTTTGCTGGTGCGCGAGATGACCATGGCTTTCGGGTATTTGCGGCGCAGCCACAGCGCGATGCGCAGGTTCTCCTCCTCCCTGCCCGTGCCGAGCACGAACACCGTATTGCCGCCGGTGATGTCGACGGATGCCTGCACCCTTTCCCACAGTTCCGGGTGCGCGACGTCGCCCTCGAACAGCTCGCGCCGGTAGGCGCCGGAGAACTCCATCTGCTCGTCCGCCACCAGTACCCGGCGCCTGGCGTCCTGGTCGATGATCGCCACGGTGTCGAGTTCGTCGAGGGCGCTGCGTTGCAGTTCCTCGAGAATCGTCTGGCCGAAACGACCGAATCCGGCGAGCACCACGACGTCGCGCATATGCGTCTCGCGAAACTGCTCCACGAGTAGACTGCGCACCAGCCCCGACGCGGCGAGGTGATAGGTGTTGAAGATCTCGCACTGCTTGGCCACCGCGGTATTTTCCATTGCACGCATGAAGCGCAGCCGGTCACAGTGGATGACCACCCGGTCGGCGATGCCCGGTACCCGCTCGATCAGGTTGGCCGCCGCCTCGTAGCTGCGCAGGCTGTTGTCGCCGAGCAGGAAGACACGCCGCGCCTCGCTGACCCGCAACTGATCCACCAGGAATTCATTGGAGATGTCGCCCGTCACGACGAGCGCCCCGAAGCTCTGCTTCAGCTCGGCGGCGACCAGTTCATCGGGGTTGGCGGTCACCACCACGATGGGGACAGTGCTGTTGTGGCGGCGCAGCACTTTCAGCGTGGTGAGCGGCAGTTCGCCGTCACCCACGATGATCACGTGGTTCTTCAGGCGCCGCAGCGCCCAGCTCTGGGGCGCCAGTGCGCGCAGCAACGCCTCCAGCAGCGTAGAGGCCGCGAGTATGGGCGCGCCGAAGTAGGACAGCCACAGGAGGGTGCGCCCCCACAGCGGGCCGCCCTGGGGCGTGCCCAGGTCGACGCCGCCGATCACGAACAGGCTGAGGCTGTAGTAGGCCTTGGTCAGCAGCCCGGAACTCGCGACCTCGGGTCGCTCGCTGACGCCGACGCCGGATTCGAAGCCGATGATACCGATGGCGATAAACAACAGCGCGCAAACCCCTCGCCAAAGGAATTGCTGGTCGGTGTAGGGGTTCTGTGGCATGCCGCCATTTTACCGCACTATGGCCGCCGGGAGGTGCATCCTTGTGCTAGTCTGGCAGCGGGCTATCTTTGAGAACATAACGATAACAAGAGCGAGGTACTCCCATGTCCCATCGCGGTCCAGCGGGCGCCGGCCTGGCGGTATTGCTTGCGGTGTGCCCCCCCGTCGAGGCAGTGGTGCTGGAAGAAATCATCGTCACGGCGCAGAAGCGGGAGCAGAGTGTGCAGGACGTGCCGGTCGCCATCACCGCGCTGTCCGGCGAGATGATGCTCGACCGGAACGTCTACGACATCGTCGACCTGGAACGGGTCGTGCCCTCCATCCGTGTCATCGCCGGGTACAATCGCGCCAACGGCACCCCGCTGATTATCCGCGGCCAGGGCACCCTCGCCGCGCAACCGGCGTTCGAGGGCAGCGTGGGGACGTACATCGACGGCATCTACCGGTCGCGCCCCGGCATGGCGCTGGCCAGCCTGCTCGACGTCGGACGGGTGGAAGTGGTCCGCGGCCCCCAGGGCACGCTGTTCGGCAAGAACACCACGGCGGGCGCGTTGACTATCAACTCCGCCGAGCCGGCGCGCGACTTCGACGCGGCCATCGAACTCACCGCGGGCGATTACGACCGCCGGCGGGTCACCGGGCATGTCACCGGCCCCCTGGGCGAGCACCTGTCCGCCCGGCTCGCCGTCCTCTCGGATGAGCGCGACGGCTTCACCGAGGCCGTGTTCGCGCACGACGATTACGGCGACCTGAACAACCAGGCCGCGCGCCTCAGCTTCCTGTGGGAGGGCGGCGAGACGTTGGCCGCCAAGCTGATACTGGACTACTCCGAAAGTGACGAGGTGTGCTGTTTCGGTGGCAGCGTACCCTACCAGCGGGAGAACAGCCTCCTGGGCGGTCCCTTCAACGACTACTACCGGGAAGCCGCGCAGGCCAACTTCAACACGGACATTGACCTCATCAACCTGCCCTCGAGCGCACGGCGCAACCAGAACAACGTGGAGCCCTCCAACGAGGCGGAGGATGCCGGTGTGGTACTCGACGTCCAGTACACCACGGGTATCGGTGAAATACGCTCCGTCACGGGCTGGCGCGACTGGCAGTACACGTCCGCGGGCGACTTCGACTTCGGCCCGGTGGACATCGGCGAATTGCTGGAAGACTACGACGTGGATTTCTACAGCCAGGAGCTCACGCTGAGCGGCACGCTGGGTGAGTCGGGGGAGGCGGGCAGTGTCGACTACGTCGCGGGCCTGTACTACGCCTTCGAGGACTACGAGCAGCTGCGCACCTTCAATGCCGGCCCTGACCAGAACGGCATCTGGGAGTTATTCTGGCCCGCACAGGCCGGCGTGCCCGAACCGCTGTTGCGCACCCTGCTGGGCGGCGGCGCGTGGGCCACGGCCGGCGAGCCCATCGGGGATGTCTTCCACAACCTGGAAACGGAGACCGGAGCGGCTTTCGTCCATGTCACATGGGCGCTGACGGAGCAGTTCGCGCTCATCGCGGGCCTGCGCTACACGGACGAGGAGAAGACCCTCGACCGCCTGAACCTGCTCTTCTCCGACGTCGCGGACTTCTCCGCCTACATGCAGGAATTCATGCTGGGCGGTTATGTGCTGGGCGCGAATATCGCGGGGCCGGACATCCACAACCTGACCTACAGGGACGACGAGTGGACCTACGACCTCAAGTTCCAGTACTTCGCCTCGCCCGACACCCAGGTCTACGGCGGTTTCAGCCACGGCTTCAAGTCCGGCGGCATCGGCATGGACCCCGAGTCCGGCGGCGGCCAGCCCTCCGGGCAGAACTCGGCGCTCATCCAGCAGTTGCTCGGCCTGGGTAACGGCACGGGCTTCGCGGATCGCGAGGACCCGACCTACGACTCGGAGTTTGTCGACGCCTGGGAGATCGGGGTCAAGAGCGACTACCAGGGCGGGCGCGGCCGCCTCAATGCCGCGCTGTTTTACAGCGACATAGAGGACATCCAGTTCTCCGTCTTCTCCGGCACCGGCTTCTCGGTATTCAACGCATCGAGCGCGGAGGTGTTCGGTTTCGAGCTGGAAAACTTTTACGCGCTCACGCCAAACCTGCTGCTCAGCCTGTCGGTGACCTATCTCGACACGCAGTACGGTGACGATATTCCAGAACCGGCACCGCCCGGGCGCGAACTGACCCAGGCGCCGCAATGGGCCGGCGCATTGAACGTGACGTATGAACAACCGCTGCCCGGCGATCTCACCGGCTTTATTCACCTGAACTGGTCCTACCGCGACGATGCCTACGTGGCCTATGACTTCACGGACAGGGAACCGAGCTATGACCTCGTGAACCTGCAGGTCGGGATCGGTGGCGACACCTCGCGCCCCT
>JAUIEP010000141.1 GCA_030428835.1 Gammaproteobacteria bacterium
AGACGTCGCGCTCGGTGGCGCGGGTGCAGCGGGCGATCACGTCGTCGCCGGGCAGCTGGACCGAGCCGGGCAGCCAGTTGAAGTGCGGGTCGATGTCGGTGACACGCAGGCCCAGGTCGGCCAGCAACGCGCGCACGTCGGCGGGCGCGAGGCCCGTGGCGAGAGCGTCCTCGTACAGCGCTGTATTCAGCGTAACGCCGGTGAAGCCTGCGCCGGCCGCGCTGCGCAGGAATTCCAGTACGCCAACGCCGTCCAGGCTGCCCCAGCACAGCGACAGTTCAGCCGTGTTCACGCGCAATAACCCGGGCCGGTTCGTCGGGCAGCACTAGAGCGGCAATCCGCCCACGGCGCCGTTGATGGAGCCTTCCTCGTTATAGGTGCGCATGAGGATCTCGGCGATGCGCATCTGGTGCACCTCGTCGGCGCCGTCGGCGAAGCGCGCCCAGCGCGCCTGCAGCAACATGCCCGACAGCGGCGAGTCGGTGGAGTAGCCCAGCGCGCCGTGCACCTGCACCGCGCGGTCACACACGCGCCACAGCGTGTTGGCCACGTGGTGCTTGGCCATCGACACTTCCTGCTTGAAGTCCATGCCGTGCTCGATCTTGTAGGCCGCGTGCAGGACCATCAGCTTGGCGGCGTACAGTTCCATCGCGCTGTCGGACATCATCCACTGGATGCTCTGCTTCTCGGACAGCAGCGAGCCGTGGGCGAAACGGTTCTGCGCGCGCTCGATGAGCATTTCCAGCGCCATTTCTATCTCACCGATCCAGCGCATGCAGTGCGCCAGGCGCGCGGGACCGAGGCGCACCTGGCCGAGTTTGTGGCCGCCGCCGCGCTCGCCGAGCAGGTTCTCCTTCGGCACGCGCACGTCGGTGTAGCGGATCTCGCAGTGGTTGTGGCTGCCCGACATCGTCTCCACGTCGCGCACCAGTTCGAAGCCGGGGCTGTCGCACTCCACGATGAACGCGGAGTTGCGCGCCTGCGGAATCTCGGCCTCGGGGTCCGTGCGCGCGATCACGATGGCGAAGTGCGCGCCGCGGGCGCCGGAGGTGAACCACTTGTGGCCATTGATCACCCACTCGTCGCCGTCTTCCACGGCCGTGGTCTGGATCAACGTCGGGTCCGAGCCCGCCACCTCCGGTTCGGTCATCGAGAAGCAGGAGCGGATCTCGCCGTCGAGCAGCGGCTGCAGGTACTTCTCGCGCTGGTACTGCGTGGCGAAGTGATGCAGCGTGTGCATGTTGCCCTCGTCCGGCGCGTGGGCGTTCATGATGTAGGGGCCGTAGGGCACCTTGGCGGCCTCCGCCGCCACCGCGGCGAGCGCGGTCACGCCGAGCCCCATCCCGCCGGCCTCTTCCGGCATGTGCGGCAGCCAGAAGCCCTTCTCCCTGGCCTCCGCACGCAGTTCCTTGATCGCGCGGCGCCAGTCCTTCTCGGTGCTGTCCTTGTTCGCGGAAAGTTCCTTGTAGCGCGCCTTGACGGTGTCGCGCAAAAAGCCGCGGATCTGCTCGCGCGCCTCATCTACCTCGGGGCCGAAGGTGAAATCGATAGCCATCGCAGTGTTTCCTTATCGTTATCAGTGCGTGCCAGTCTACAGAGGATGACCCCGCCATCACAACGCGACCCGCAACACCGGCAAGCGCCGGCGTCAAATACCGGCTCGCACGGCTCACGGCACAGTCACCCCGCCGTCGCAGCACTCACCGCGCGGTTGCCGCGTAATCGACAAAAATAGGCGATGACCACGCGCGCTCCTGCGCCTTGGCGAGGCAGTCATCCGCGGTGTCGGTCGGGGCCCCGGCGTGACAGGGGTTCACGGCGACACACTCGCCCTGCTCATCGTACTCGCAGCGCAACTGCGCGCCGTTGATCGTGGGCGTGGCCGACTGGTGCGCGCGGACGTAATACAGGGCATCGCGCCCGGCCTCCGCAAAGTCGGGATCGGAGAACCGCACCGTGCAGGACTGGGCGCCGTCCTCGCACGGCAGCACCAGCCACGGATCCTCGATGAGATCACCGACATCCTCACCCGCGACGGACTGCGGCCGGATGCGCACGACCTCGATGCGTTCGACGGGCTTGCGCGCATCGCCGGGGTGATAACACTCGCCGCCGCACAGGCGCAGCAGCCGGTCACCGGCCACCGCGCGCAGGCTGTCCGCGGGACAGCCGGGCTTCTGCTCGAAGGCGCCCATGGCGCTCACTTCGAAGGTCGGGTTGACGGCGCGCCTTACCTGGCTGCCCATGGGCAGGCGTTCGTCCCCCTCGACGAGATCGAACCAGAGCAGGATGCGGTCGCCGCTGGTCCCGTAGACCTCCTTGCGCCCCAGGGCGTCCCAGATGGACTGCCGGTCCCTGCCCGCGCTGTGCACGGCGACCAGCCCCCCGGTGCCGAAGAACGAGGCGAAGCGGGAGAAGTTGGGGCCGGACATACCGGCTTCCTCTAGCGTCACGAAGTCCGGTACTGGTTCCGACTCGGTGAGAAAGGCCGGCGCGCCGATCAGGCCGAGCGCTGCATCGGTCATATTGCGGCGCATCATTTCCTTGTAGCCGGTGCCCGGTCGCGCGGTGTGCACGTCCGAGGAGCCGATCACACCCCAGCGGTAGCGCCGGGGCGCGGCGTCGCCCTCGTCGAAGGCGCTGATCGCGAGGCCGTACTGCAGGGAGCTGGTCGGCCGGTAGTTGTAGGCCGGCATGTAACAGTCGCGGCACTGGCCGGCATCCAGCCAGTCTTCCACTGAGGCGCCGGGCACGGTCCAGTGGCCGGAATCCTTGGTGAGGATGAAATTCGCGCGTGTCGCGGCCGCGCGTTCCGCGCACTGCGCAGCGCCCTCACCCGCGGCGAGGCAGCGCTCGCGGATCAGTTCGCCGGCGCGCCAGCATTCGGGCAGGAAGTCCTCGGTGGGTTCCGGACAGTAGGCATTGCCCGCGGCGTCGAGGCGCACGGCTCGCCACGGCTTGTACTGCTCGATACTGCCGTGGCCGGAGAACACTTCGATCAGGGGCTCGTACTTGTCAGGTGTGGTGTGCGCCCGCAGCTGCTTGTCCCAGGCCGATAGGGGCGGCGTGTAGAAACCCCAGGTGTTGCCGTGCGGGATCACGTAGTACGGGTAACCCCAGTCGTCGAGCTTGCTGAACAGCTCCGTGGGGGTCGGGGCGCTCTCCTGGCAGTTGTGCGGCAGGTCACGCACGCCGATACCACGCTCGCACAGGGGCAACTCGTCCCGATCGGAGAGAAAGCGCATGAAGTCGAAGTAACGCTGGCGCGCCTGGTCGTCCGTCGCGCTGAGAACAAGCAACAGGCGCAACAGCGGGGTAAAGGGGTCGTCGCCGCCGGGGAACAACTGCTCGCGCGATGATATCGGCCGTGTGGGCACGCTGCCCTCGGCGGTGTCGAGCAGCACCACGTTCTTGTGGCCGTAGTGCGTCTCGGGCGTATCGCCGATCTGCGTCCACTCCCACCCGAGGAACGTCACCATGTCGGGGTGGGCCGGGTCGCCCGCCTGCGCGTTGCACTCGCGCACCATGTCCCGGGTCTGCGCCCACTGCGCGGGCGTCAGGCCCTCGGCGTGGTCATTGATGGACCAGAAGTCGAGACCGGAGCAGAAGCGCGCGAAGTCGCAGGCATCGCCGGGCGGGTGTGAGCCCTCGCCCTGGTACATGGGCAGGCTGATGTTGTAGGCATCGAAGGAGTAGGTACTGTGTACATGCAGGTCACCGAACAGCACCTGCTTGTCACCGCCCGGCAGCGACTGGCGCGCGGTCTTGTCGGCAACAAAGCCGGGCGCGCGCGGACCCTTCGTGATTTCGCCGCGCGACTGGCGCTCGCCCCAGTGCCCGGACGTGGCGAGGCGCACCCAGGCGCCGCCGGCAACGCCGGCCAGGAGCAACACCACCAGCAACCAGCGCAGTACACGCATCGCGACGCCCTCCCCTGGATCGTGGCCGCCTAGGCCTCGTGCCCGGGCACCTTGCCATCGTAGGACGCCTGGGAGATTGCGTCACCATCGAACGCGATGGTTTTCTCCGGGATAAGCTCGATCACCACGCGCAGGGGTGTATCGAGGTGCTGCATAGCCGCCTCCACCGTCGGTGCGGGATAGGGACTGATGATCTGCGCCATCGCGGGGTAGAACCAGTCCTTGGTGGCCTGGTCCTCGTGCAGCACCACGCGGCCCTTGTAGGTGATCTGCTTGCCCGGGCCCATGTCGGTGCCCATGCTGGAGATCACCACGCTGGCGCGCGGGTCGCGCCTGAGTGCCTTGATGCGCGCGCGCTGGCTCGTGGCGGTGAGCCAGATCCTGCCGTCGCGCGCCACGTAGTTCATGATCACGCCGATGCCGTGGCCGTCCTTGTTAGTCCAGATGAAATTGCACTCGATCTGTTTTTCGTACAGCTCCCTCTCCCGCTCGGGTGTGAGCGTGTAGAGCGTGACGTCCTCGTAACCCTGCAACTGCTGTTCACTCATCTCATAGTCCCTCGAATTTCGGCAGCGCACCGTTCTGCTGGCCGCCGGCCAGGTCCAGCACCTGCGCGTTGATGTAACCGGAGCGCCGTTCGTCTGCCAGGAACAGCGCGGCCTCGGCCATGTCGTCCACGGTGCCCATGCGACCGCTCGGCGTGTTCTCGATGTGCGCCTGCACCACCTGCTCCATGTCGAACAGCATGCCCGTCATGTCGGTCTTGATCAGTCCCGCGGCGATGGAGTTGAAGCGCACCTTCTGCGCGGCGTACTCCCAGGCCGCCACCTTGATGCCGAAGTCGATGCCGGCGCGCGCGCTCGCGTAGACGCACAGACCGGGGCCCGGGATGCGCGCGGTGAGCGAGGACACCACGATCACCGAACCGCCGTTGCGCATCGCCGCGGCGGCGTGCTTGAAGAACAGGAGCGCGCCGGTAAAGCTCACGTCGAGGCTCGGCTGGATGGTCTCGACCGTGAGCTGCGCGATCGGCACCGGGGCGTGTATCCCGGCGGAAAAGACCGCGATGTCCACGCCGCCGTGGGCGTCCGTGGCGGTCTTGAAAAGATTTGCAATGCTGTCTTCGCGCGTCACGTCGCAGGCCACCGCCGTGCCGCCGATCTCGGCCGCCAGCTTCTGCAGCGGTTCGAGGCGGCGCGCGGCGACCACCACGCTGGCGCCCTCGGCGGCGAACTTGCGCGCGATGGCCGTGCCGAAATTCTCGGTGCCCGAGGCACCGACAATGACCGCGGTTTTTCCTGTTAATGATCCCATATTTGCTAATCCATCCTTATGTCAGGTGTTGCGCCCTGAAGACCTGTCAGCCGCTCGCTGCGCTCCCAGAGCGCGGCGCATGCGCCGTCGTTGAGGGCGAGCTTGTGAGCCGGTCGCTTCTCGCGGTTATTCACGATATAGAGGCCCCCGCGGCCGGCGTAATCGGGGTGCGTGGCGAGCAGGACCGACGCCGAGGCGCCCTGGCCGAGCGATTTCACGCGTGGCAGCATGAGAATGCCTAACAGCATGAACGGCCAGGATTGGTCTCGCGCCAGCTCCGTCGGCACCACCCCCGGGTGCAGCGCGTTACTCACGATGCCCTCGGCCTGGTACCGCCGCGTGAACTCCCGCGCGAACATGAGGTTCATGAGCTTCGAGTCGCCGTACGCGCGCAGGCCGCTGTACTTGCGCCGCTCCCAGTTCAGGTCCGCAAGCTCGGCCGTCAGTGTCGCCGCCGCCATGGCGCCGGACGACACCGCGACGACGCGTGCGCCGCCCGCCGCACGCAATGCGTCCAGGAGCAGGTGCGTGAACAGGAAGTGGGCGAGGTGGTTGATGCCGAGGTGGGCCTCGAAGCCGTCCTGCGTGCGCCGCTCCACCGGGATCATGATGCCCGCGTTGTTGATCAACAGGTGCAGGGGGCGCCCGAGTGCGCAGAAGTGCTCCGCGGCGCCGCGGGTTGCCGCGAGGGAATTGAGATCGAGCTCCAGCAGGTCGAGCTGGTCCGCGTTGATCGCGCCGCCCGCGCCGTTGAGGATTGCACCGCGCGCCGCCCGCGCCTTGTTGGCGTCGCGGCAGGCGAGCGTGACGCGGGCGCCGCGCAGCGCCAGCACGCGCGCTGTTTCCCTGCCGATGCCGGTATTCGCGCCGGTCACCAGCGCGTTCCTGCCGGTGAGGTCGACGCCAGCGCTGACGTCCTCGGCGGTGTCGCGGCGCTTGAAGCGGACCATGGTACGCTGGTCTAGAGGTCGGACAGCACGTGGCCGCCGTCAACGGTAATGGCTGCGCCCGTCATCAGCGAGCCCGCATCCGAGGCGAGCAGCAACAGCGGGCCATTCAGCTCGTGCACCTCGCCCGTACGGCGCTGGGGTATGCGCTGGATCAGCGCCTGGCCGTCGGACGTCTTGAACCAGTCGCGGTTCAGCGGCGTCTGGAAATAACCCGGGCACAGGGCGTTGACGCGGATGTTGTAGCGGGCGAACTCCAGCGCGGCCGCCTTGGTGAACTGCACCACGCCGGCCTTGGCGGCCGCGTAGTTGGTGAGCGCCTTCTGCACGCGCTCGGCGAGGATCGAGGCGATGTTCACCACGCTGCCGCCCACGCCCGCGGCGATCATGCGCTGCGCGCCCTCGCGGGTGACGTAGGCAACGCCGTTGAGGTTGGTGGCGATGACCGCGTTCCAGTCGTCGTCCGAGAGATCCAGCAGCGGCTTGGGGATCGTGATACCGGCGTTGTTGACGACGACGTTGACCACGCCGAACGCGGCTTCGGCCGCATCGAAGGCGGCGGCGACGCTCGCGCTGTCGGTGACGTCCATGGTGACCGCCACGGCCTCGCCGCCGGCGTCGACAATCTTCTGCGCCTGCGCCTCGATCAGCCCGGTGCGGCGTGCGGTGAGCACCACGCGCGCGCCCGCCTGTGCGAGCACCGGCGCGAAATGGCTGCCGAATCCCGACGAGGCGCCGGTGACTAGCGCCACCTTGCCGGCCAGCGAAAAGGGCTTGAGGAGTTCGTCCAACTGGGACATCGGCTGTGCTTCCTTCGGTCGGTGGCTGCGCGTCGGCGACGCGCGGATGTTATTTCTGCAGGATGGTGACCGCGCTGATTCCCGGCGCGCCGTACACATGCGTGTAGGCGAGCCGCGGGTCGTTCGGCACCTGGTGCTCGCCCGCCTGGCCACGCAGCTGCAGGACATTCTCGTAGACCTGGCGCAAGCCCGAGGCCCCGATGGGTTCGCCGTTGGCGATACAGCCGCCGTCGGTATTCACCGGCATGCTGCCGCCGATGTGCGTGGCGCCGGACTGGATGAGCTGTTCCTGCTCGCCGTGCTCGCAGAAGCCGTTCTCCGCCATGTGCATGATCTCCGCGCCCACCTCGGTGTCCTGCAACTGCATGACGTCGATATCCCGCGGGCCGACCCCGGCCATCTCGAACGCGGCGCGCGCGGCGTCAACGGTCGGGCCGTCGACCTGTTGCAGCGCCTGGCTGGGTGCGAACACCTCGAACGAGCCGTAGCGGCGCGACTTCAATGTCGCCGCCTTCAGGTAGACCGGGGTAGCCGTGTACTTCGACGCCATGTCGGCGCGACACAGGATGAGTGCGACGCCGCCTTCCGACGGCGAGCAGAACATGAACTTGGTCAGCGGGTCGTTGACCATCATGGAGTTCGCGATCTCCTCGACGGCGATCGGCTCGCGGCGCCACGCGTTGGGGTTCTTGGAGCCGTTAATGAACGACTTCTCGGCCACTTTCGCCAGGGTATCGGCGCTGATGCCGTGGTCGTGCATGTACTTCTGGATCTTCATGGCGAAGAACTGGGTGGTCATCATCATGCCGGTCTCGCCGTACCACATGCCGATGCCGAGGGACTTCGGGTCGGCGTTGAAGGCGCCGCGCTCGTGCTTGTCGAAACCCGCGACCAGGCCGATATCGTATTCACCCGACTTGATTGCGTTGTAGGCGGAGATCAGCGAGCTGCCGCCCGTGGCGCAGCCGTTGGCGACATTGATGAAGGGAATGCCGGTGAGGCCGAGTTCGTTGACCAGGGCATCCGCGCTGCCGGCACTCGCGCTGCCGCCGAACGCGAACTGCATGTCGCGCCACGCCGCACCCGCGTCCTTGAGGGCTTCGCGCGCGGCGTAGGCGCCCTGCTCCAGCCCGCTGCGCGAGGGGGTGCGGCCGAAGGGGTGAATACCGATGCCGACAATTGCTACGTCCATGCCCGTCTCTCCGTTACGGCAGCCCTGTCAGGCCACGGGTTTAAAGAAAAAGCTGATGACCTCGTCGCCATTGTCCTCGGTGCGGTACGGCTCGAAGACAACCTCCATCTCCATACCGATCCGCAGCTTCGCGGGGTCGTTCTCCGTCAGGCGGCCTTCCACGCGCACGCCGCCCGGCAGCTCCAGGTAGCCCACCCCGTAGGGCTTGAACGTCTCGGGTGTCTCGCCCGAATTGTAGGGCGACTTCGGCATAAAGCGCTGTACTGTCCAGGTCCAGAGCGTGCCGCGACCGGGCAGCTCCTCGATCTCGACGTTCTGGCCGGAGCAGGCCATGCAGGACTTCGCCGCGGGAAAAGCCGCAATGCCGCAGGACTTGCAGCGGCTGCCCAGCAGGGCCGGGTTCGCCGCGGGCCAAGTGAACAGGCCTTCGGCGATGGGGACCTGGTTACTCATGAAGCTGCTCCTTGCTGCTGTGGATCTAACCCGGTACCTACAACACCAGGTCCTGGCACCAGTTGCCGTGGAAACCGTTGGGGACGCGACCGGGGATGCGTATCTTGCACACGGGACCGGCGTCGAAGTCGCCGGCGCGCAACAGCGAGAGAAACGCGCCCTCGCCCGGATTGTAGACGAAGTTGGTCACCCAGCCGTCTTCCTCCCGGTCGCTGTCGGGGTTCGGCACGTAGGCGGGCTCGCCCGCGTTCGCCTCCTCGCCGAACTCCCACAGCTTCGTCTCGCCCGTCTCGAAGTCGTACCGGCCCGTGCAGTTGTAACCGTGCGCGTCACCCCAGTCGCGGTTGGACGACGCGGCGAACCCGTAGCGGTACTGCTTGCCCATGAGCCGTTCATCGACGCGGGAGAATTCGCAGAACACGTCGGAGAACTGCTCGTTCGTCACCTGCTTGGTCTTCGGGTCGAGCGTCATGCGATACATGCGGCGCGGCTGCTTCTCCACGCCCGTGCCCTGGGCCTGCGTGAAGGGAATGGAGCTGATCCAGATATAGTCGATGACGATCTTGCCGCCCTCCTCGAAGCCGTTGCAGTAGTGCCAGCTGAAGAACGGGTCGGTTTCGAACACGAGCTGCTCGCTCACGCCGTCGCGCGGGATAGCGATGATCTTCGTGCCCAGCTCGGGCTGCCACTCGAAGGGGTCCTCGCCCTTCATCGCTTTTTCCACACTGTGGAAAGCCGGCGCGTAGAAGATCACGACGTAATTCTCGGTGATCTGCAGGTCGTGGATGATGCCCTTGCGCTGGAACTCGACCCGCGTGGTCTGCTTGTGTTTGCCGTTCTTGTCGAATACCTGCAGGAAATAGTCGGGGCTGTCCCAGCGCTGCGTGCAGGAGATGAGATCGCCGCTGTCGGGACAGATTTTCGGGTGCGCGGTCAGCGCATCACCCGGCTGCAGCGCGCCGTCGTAATCGTAGAGGCCGACGGTGGACAGGTCGTTGTTGAGCAGGTGCGGGAAGCCGCCCTCCCACATCGCGAGCAGCTTGCCGCCGTGGTACAGCACGTTGGTATTCGCGGTGTTGCGGATGGGGCTGGGCTCGCCGCCGGCGTCGATGACTTCCTGCGGCACCTCGAGCAGCTTGCCCACACTGCCGTAGATGGTGCGGCCGTACTTGCGCTCGGTCAGCAGGTGACTGGTCTGTACCCAGCGGTTCCTGTACCTCACCTTGCCCTGGTTGAAGTACACGGCGTGGATCATGCCGTCGCCGTCCAGCGGGTAGACGTAGTGGTTGGGCTGGTAGGCCGTGTTGGCGCCGTCGCGCATATAGGCGCCGACGAGCTGCCGCGGCACCTCCCCCTCGATCACCAGCTCATCGTCACCGAAATCGCGTTCCTCCTCGACCGGCGCGTAGTTGCCCTGGAGATAGGGAAAGGCACTCAAATCCATCAATCGACCCTCTTATAAGACTGCAGTTGCGGCGAAGAACCCTGCCTGTGGGGTCGAATTCATTCGACCATTGCATTCGACCACTGCGTTCGGCCGCTTCATTCGACCACTTTATTCGGCCGCTTCATTCGACCAGCGGGCATCAGCCCGGGTCGGGAGGTCGAATGAATTCGACCCCACAGGGGCAGCACTCCCATAGTGGACAGCACTCCCACAGGGGACTCTGGCCCCGGGCCCGCCCCCGGCGAACCGCGGGCATCGATAGTAACAGCCCCGTTTTTAAAAAAACAGTCTCGTCTGTTTCTTTTTTTGAAGTGGCGAGCTACAGTTGTTCCGGGAGAAACAGGAGACGCCCGACATGAGCCGGATCGAAGATGAAATCGCCCTGCGCAACCTGATGGCGCGCTACGTGGATGCCGTCAATCGCTACGACGAGGACGCCTGGATCGCCACGTGGGCGCAGGACAGCACGTGGAACCTGCTCGGCAATCCCGTGACGGGCCGCGACAACATCCTCGCCCTGTGGCGGCAGATGATGGCCAGCTTCGAATTCGCCCTGATGATCCCCTCGAGCTGCCTGTTCGACATCGACGGCGACTACGCGAGCGGCCACTGGTACCTGCACGAGTACAGCCGCAAGGACGGCAACGGCGGCGTCATTCTCAGCCGCTACCTCGACACCTACGTCAGGGTGGACGGCGAGTGGCTGTTCAAGACGCGCGAGTACCGCTTCATCTACAACGGCCCGCTCGACATGAGCGGCGACTTCACCCGCCAGGCCTGAAGCGCGGGAATTCGCCCGTTGCCCGCCCTCCCGGCGCGGGGCGCACTATACTTGCCGTCAACCCCTGCCGGAGCCAGACCATGAAAATCGATCACATCAATATCGCGGCGCCGCCGGAGCTGCTGGAGGAGGTGCGCGACTTCTACTGCGCCGTCCTGGAGCTGGAGGTGGGTGCGCGCCCGGATTTCGGCATTCCCGGCTACTGGCTCTACGGCGACGGCCATCCGCTCATTCACCTGATCGAGAGCCCTAACCACGGCGCGGGTGACAAACCCTATTACCTCGATCACGTGGCCTTCGGCTGCAGTGGCGTCGCGGCGTACATCCAGCGCCTCGAGGCGCGTGGCGTGCCGCACTCGGTCAACCACATCGAGGAATTCGGCATCTGCCAGGTGTTTTGCCACGACCCCTGCGGCATAGGCGTCGAGGCAAATTTCAGCGGCGAGCGGCCGCCCGGCTGACGCTCACCCCGCGCGGTTGCGCTATCGGCAATACCTGCTATAAAAAAAGAAAGCACAGGCGCCTCGCCGCAGGCGCAATTCGTGCGCGGTCCCGCCTGTCCGCGACCGCGCGCCCGCCCGTGATCAAACAATCGATTCGCTACCGCCCATAGGGGGAGCCCAATGAAACGCCTGTTGAATGCCCTGTTGAGTATTTCTCTCGTTCTCGCCTTCACGGCCACGCTCGCGCCGGTCGCCAATGCGGTCATCAAGAATGTCACTGTCACAGGCCCCGGCGGCGACCCGATAGGCAAGCAGACGGTGCTCATCAACTTTCCCCCGGGCGTCACCGATGCCGACGGCAAGACGTCGGCCGAGGCCGAGACCGACGACGACGGCGGGCTGATCTTCGATTTCCCGGGCGACGGGGAGTACCGCATCGATCACGACGAGGGTTCGATGACGATAGTGGTCAAGGGCGGCATCCCGACGTGGGTCAAGGTCGGCGGTGGCCTCCTGGCCATCGGCGGCATCTGGTACGCGGTGGATGACAACGGGGGCGGTAACGGCAACAACAACGGTAACGGTGGCAACGGCGGGAATGGCGGCACCAATGGCGGCAACGGCGGCACCAATGGCGGTAACGGCGGCACGAACGGCGGCAACGGCGGTACCAATGGCGGTAACGGTGGTACGAACGGCGGCAACGGCGGTACCAATGGCGGCAACGGTGGCACGAACGGCGGCAATGGCGGCACGAACGGCGGCAGCGTGGACGGCGAGTACAACACGGTCACCTTCAGCGTGACATCGAATCCCGCGATGCATCCGGACGGCCCGTTCCAGAGCGCACGCTACACCGTCACCAAGGATCTCGACACCGGGGACATCCAGATCCTCGTGCAGGGTAACGGCGCGGAGGCCACGCTGCAGGGCACCTGTGACGAAGACGGCAACTTCACGGCATCCGGTCCGGGGTTTTACTCGTGCTGCAATACGACGTTCTCGATGAGCGGCACCTTCACGATCATGAACGGCACCGTGAACTTCACCATCAGTGGTGGCGACGACGGCGGCCTGCCGATGGGCGAGCCCATCGTGGGCGACGGCACCGCCCAGAGGTAGCGCGACCGGGCGCCGCGCGAG
>JAUIEP010000308.1 GCA_030428835.1 Gammaproteobacteria bacterium
TGACCATGGTCACGGGCAGGCCGTCCTGCACCATGGCCTTGACCTGCAGGTGGCTGATGAACTTGGAAAGGATGTAGGGACTCGCCCAGGGCCAGGAATTGAATGCCGTCTTCTCCGTGGCGCGGCCACCGTTGCCCTCGATACCGATCGCCGCCACGCTGGACGTGAACACGACTTTCTCCACGCCTGCGGCCAGGGCCGCTGCCATCATGGCGCGGGCGCCGTCCACGTTGATCTTGTAGTGCAGGTCGGGGTCTTTCGTCCAGATGGCGAACATCGCGGCGAGGTGATAGAGCTGCTCCACCCCCTGCACGGCGCGCCGCAGCGAGTCCGGGTCGAGCAGGTTGCCCTCCACGAACTCCACATCCATGCCGTCCAGCGGCGAGCGGTCCTCGCCGGGCATCACCATCACCCGCACCGCGTCGCCCTTTTCCAGGCACAGCCGCGTGACATGGTTGCCGATAAACCCGGTGGCGCCGGTGATGAGTACCTTGCTCATGGAATTGCTCCTGCTGGGAAGTTAGGCGCAACAAGTAAAGCACCCGCGGCCGCGCCTGGGCATGGCCGCAACGGTCATTCTGACCGGGTTTATGGCTCAGGTTGGCCTGTGGGGGCAGGCCCGCAGGGCAGCGCGGGGCGCTTCCACCTGTCGGGTCCAGTGTATTCGACTTCGAACATTGTCCTCGATAGCGACCGCGGCCGTGATCGGGAGCCGGGCTCCACTGTGGGGTCGAATTCATTCGACCGCGGAGCAGCCCCGCTATAGGAATCGTCCGGAGCGGGCCGCGATACCCTGTAGGGTCGAATTCATTCGACGCGGCGCCCGGTTCTCAATCACAGCAGATGTCCCTATTGAGAGCGGCTTTCCGAGTCGAATGAATTCGACCCTACAGGGTTCGGGCTAATTGTCGGCGTTTCCCGGCCGAATGAATTCGACCCCACAGGTGTGATTGTTGTGGTTGCGCTTTACAAACCGCGCCCGGACGGGACAATGGTCCGGCCCACTCATGGAGATAACCAGCATGGCCCCGATCAGACTCGCAGCTTTCACCCTCATTCTCGCACTCCTGGGGTGCGCGGGCGCCGCGCGCGTCGATCCGGGCCTGGCGGAAGCCGTGGCCGCGCGCAGCGCCGAAGACCGCGCGCGGGACGGCGCGCGCCACCCCGCCGAGACACTCGCGTTCTTTCGCGTGGCACCGGGCATGACCGTGGCCGAGACACTGCCGGGCGGCGGCTGGTACACCCGCCTCCTCGCGGCATACCTCGGCGGCGAAGGTACCCTGTACGGCGTGAGCTACTCGCTCGACATGATGGCGCTGTTCAGCTGGATGTCGCCCGAGCGCATCGAGCAGGCGCGGGCCGACATCGCGGCGTTTGACGACACGGTGGCCGGTTACACGGACAACGGCATCACCGCCCGGGGCTTCAGCTTTGGCGAGGTTCCCACTGACGTCGAAGGCAGCGTGGATCGCGTGCTGTTCATCCGCTCCCTGCACCACCTGAGCCGTTTCGAAGCGCAGGCGCAGACCCTGACCCGGGCACTGGCGGACACCCGTGCCATGCTCAAGGCGGATGGTCTCGTGGGCGTGGTCCACCACCGTGCGCCGGAGGACGCGCCGGCCGCCACCGCGAAAGGCGACCGCGGTTACCTGAAGCAGTCCGACGTGATCGCCGCGTTCGAGGCTGCGGGGTTTGAGCTCGTGGCGAGCAGCGAGATCAATGCCAATCCCAAGGACCGGCCCGGCCCCGAGGACGTGGTATGGCGACTGCCGCCGTCGCTGCGCGGCGCGGATGAAGACCCGCAGTTGCGGGCGCGGATGGAGGCGATCGGCGAGTCCGACCGCATGACCCTGCTGTTTGCCAAGTCCGGCCAGTGATGGCTCAGGCGAGGTAACCGGCCGCCATCTTCTCGGCCTCCGTCCACAGGCGGGCGGCCATCGCGGCATCGTAGATGTGGTGCTCGCCGCTGACGACGACCGGGTTGCAGTCCTCGAAGTAGGCGCCATTCACTCCCTTCAGGGCGGGGCTGGTGGCCACGTAGACCTGGGTGGCGGCGCCCTGGGCCGGTGTCTTCGCGATCACCCCGCCCATCAGGTCGAACGCGGCGCGCAGCCAGGACGGGGCGGTGCGCGCAATATTGGTCTTCACGAGCCCGGGATGGATCAGGTTCGAGGTCACCCCGGTACCCTCGAGT
>JAUIEP010000142.1 GCA_030428835.1 Gammaproteobacteria bacterium
TGCGATAAACAGAAAAACAGAGACAATAGAGAATAGTGTTCTAGTTGACTCCATGGACACCTGACTTCATGGCAGGACGTCGCACGCCTCATAACGCGCCAAGCAGGGGCGGGCCACGCAGTGGACCGTCCCTGCCTGCCTTGACTTGTTAACTGGCCGGCACATAGGCAACCGGAAATCCATTGAACTGCCGACCATCTCTGTATAGATATAGCATGCCGTAGAGGCGGATAAGATCAATATCGGTAACGCTATCACTTATAGACCAACCCGAGAGCACAAGCTTATAGGTTAAGTGCTTTTCTTCGCATTGCAGCTTTAGAATTACAATATCATCGAGTACCGTTTTATCTTCTGCGCTAGCGGCACATTTCTGTACTTTCTGGCCGAGGAAGTCACGAGCAAATATGGCGCCGCCCTCGCTGGTGAATTCTAGTGACTGAATATCCCTTTGGTCTCCACCTTCCGGCGACACCCATTTGCCGCTAAATGTGTGGCTGCCGACTGCGTGTTCTATAACATCGCTACCAAACACTCCGTACGAGATGTTTAGAAGTAGCAAGAGCATGATAGTTCGCACGATATCAGGCCTGTTAACGCTTCAAGCTGGGGCGCGCGTCAGCGCGTCCCGGCGCGAAGCGCCCTTGCAGCCTTGACTTGTTAGGCGTCAGGATCATCACACCGCACCAAGTTATCCGGACTGGCAACTGTCAACGATGCAATCCTCCACTTATCGGATTTAGCTAGTGTGTATATGCCACCGCTGATAGTTTCGCTTCCATCTGAAAACACACGCTTAAAATTCATGCTATAAAGCGCGAGCGTGTCTCCAAGATTACAGACGGTGCTTTCCATAACATCACTACGTACCCAGCCATTCTCCGCAATCGAAGCCTGTATTCCCTTCATCCAACCTCCCAACTCCTCGTAGCTGCCAAATATCGTCACTCCATCTGAAGTGAAAATTACGGATTTTGGATGCCAATGTGTATTAACTAGTTCCAATGCGGGCATGCCGCGATTGAAATCTTCAAAGTAGTGATCTATGGCAGTAGATACTTCGTCAGAACCGTGAACTGTCGCGGTGATCGCCCAAAGCACAAATATGTATAGGTATTTCATGTTATGGATTCCTCAACTTGAGAGTCGGTTGGTGACGCCTAACGCTCACAGCTGGGGCGGCGAAACCGCGCAGCGGTTTTGGCGTCCCAGCAGCCTGAGCTTGTTATGGAGCGTTCTGCTCATTGAACTCTGGCCATTGGTCTTCCTTAATCCAATCCATTGCCTCTCCGACAGTTATGCGCCGACCAACACAACCGAGCGTAGCTCGGACTTCCTGGTTTGAACCTTCAAACCTAGTCATTTCCTGATCGAACTCGCTGGCGCCCAAAGCCTTTAGTCCCGCCAAGGCGTATAGCTGGCCCCCAATGTCAGCTTCTTTCACTAGCTTGTTCAAGTAGAAGTCGCGATTCTCGGATTCCATAAGGCACTCGTACGCCACGACATGCGAGGGTTTAGTGCCAGCCGCTCCAATGTAGGTGCTTGTTATTCTGGTTAATGCACGAAGCTCTGAGTATTCGTTGTTTTCATGATGGGCACAGTCAATATTGGTTTGAGACACTGCTGAGGCGGATACGAACAAGATCACACCGACTGGGAAGATTACAGATTTTAGATTGCGCACGATGGTGAGTGACGCTCCATAACGCTTACGGCTGGGGCGGCCGTTAGGCCGTCCCAGCCAGCCCGTACTTGTTATGGTGCTACATACAGTAGCGCACAGCTTCGTTATCACGGCTCGAGCACCCAATTATAGCGGTATGTGCAGGAGTAACCTTGCTCGGAGGTATCGAACTGCGCCTTGGGCAAAGACCTCAAGACCGCTCGCACATAGCTCGTGCTACAGCTAGTGGGCTCGACCGATGCGTTTACTGCCTGCTCTTCGTACGGGATGGCGTTTGAATTCAGCGGATATTGAAGTTTTCCATTGGCACCCACTTCGAATTTTACAATCACGCTACAACCTGACTCCGGAAGCACTACATGCCTGGGCATCATAGGCGAGACCATGTATAGCACTCGTTTGTCACATGTATCCGGAGACAGGAAACCACCAGAAACTGGCGCCTCCGAACCGGCAAAGCTGCTCGGGAAACATAGGCCAAGCATAAGACTAGTGCCTGCTAGGATTTTGATATCCCGAGCGAAACTATTTTGCACCATAACAGCTAAGTATAGAGACCGGTGAACTGAACACTCGGACCCTGTATGTACGATATGTGTGCCAACACTCCACCGCAATTTCCCCTTCGATTCACCCTTTCTGACAACTTAGCCCATTCTGGCTGGAAAACAATAGCCTCGGGTATGTCTGATCTTTCATCATTTTCGATCATAGTTTAGAGCCAGTTTAGTTCTGAAAAAGCGCGCAAATTCATAAGGTTACCGAATTCGAGCACCGATCTTGTCCGCACGGGTCCTCTGAAAAACGGCCTTGAAAATAGCATTTTTTAGGATACTGTGTATTTATACAGTATTTTGAAGCAAAGCTATGGACGACATTCGCCCCAGCCTCCCCGCAGGGTCGCCGCGTTTCACGCATCAGGTGCGGCAGGACCTACGTGATCGGGGCTACGCTTACCAGACAGAGAAGACTTACCTGCACTGGATCAGGCGCTTTATCCTGTTTCATCAGAAACGTCATCCCCGCGACATGGGGGCGCAGCACATCAACCAGTTCCTCAGCCATTTAGGTAGTCGGAGGGACTGCTCACCCGCAACACAAAGAGTCGCGCTGAATGCGCTCGTTTATCTGTATCGCAAGTTCCTCGGGGTAGACCTGGAGACACTCGACTTCGAAAGAGCCCGCCATCGCAGGCGCCTGCCCGTGGTGCTATCCCATGACGAGGTACAACGGGTCATTGCGTGCCTGCCCGACAAGCATCGCGTGATGGTATCCCTGCTTTATGGTGCTGGCCTGCGACAGAACGAACTGCTCAGCCTACGAGTGAAAGATATCGATTTCGAACTCAACACGATCACGGTGCGATCCGGCAAGGGCGATAAGGATCGTACAACGTTACTGCCCCAAAGCCTGCGGGATGCTCTGCGCGAGCAGATAGCCTTTGTCGCCAAGCAACACTCACGTGATATGGAAGACGGTTTCGGCGAGGTTTACTTGCCACACGCCCTCTCCCGCAAGTACCCCAGCGCCGCTCGCGAACTCGGCTGGCAGTTCCTTTTTCCCTCCACTACTATCGGCGCCTGCCCCCGCACCGGCGTACTGCGGCGGCATCACCTGCACCACTCGGCGCTGCGCAAGCAGGTAACCCGCGCTCGTCGGCTGGCCGGCATTACCAAGCCGGTCCGCTGCCACACCTTCCGCCACAGCTTCGCCACCCGCCTGCTGCAACAGGGTTACGATCTGCGCACTATCCAGAAGCTCCTGGGCCACAGCGATGTGCGCACCACCGAAATCTACACCCACGTCCTCGGCCGCGGTGCCATGGGCGTCATCAGCCCGGTCGACGGCTGAGCCTGAGCCACTCGTGCACCATGCCCTACTGCGAACTCCACACCCTCACCTGCTACAGCTTCCTGCGCGGCGCGTCGCACCCCCACGAACTGGTGGAGCGCGCGGCCGAGCTGGGCTACGGGGCGATCGCGGTGACAGACGAGTGCTCCCTGGCCGGCATCGTCAAGGCCCACGTGGCGGCGAAGGAGGTGGGCATACAGCTCATCGTGGGCAGCGAGTTTGCGCTGCAGGAGGGCTTCCGGCTGGTGGCGCTGGTGCCGTCGCGGGCGGCGTACAGCGAGCTGTCGGGGCTGATCAGCATGGCGCGGCGGCGCAGTGCCAAGGGAGAGTACCGGGTCACGCTGCGCGACGTGATCTTTCATTTAAAGCGCTGCCTGCTGATCTGGCTGCCGGAGGGCTGTGACGACGCGGCAAGGGCCTACGGCCGGCAGCTCGCGCGGCTGTGCAAGGGGCGCGTGTGGCTCGGCGTGAGCCACCTGCTGGGCAACAACGAGGTCGGGCGCTACCTGGCGCTTGAGGCACTCGCCCGCGAGGTGGCGCTGCCCATGGTGGCCTGCGGCGACGTGCGCATGCACGTTGCGTCGCGCAAGCCGCTGCACGACGTGTTCACGGCGCTGTACCACAACACCAGCATCGAGCAGCTCGGGCGGCGACGGCTGGCCAACAGCCAACAGCACCTGCGCAGCCTGGCAAGCCTCGCCCGGCTCTACCCCCCTGCCCTGCTGGAGGAAACGCGGCACATCGCCTCGCTGTGCCATTTCAGCCTCGACGAGCTGCGCTACGAATACCCGGAGGAGGTGGTGCCCGAGGGCCACGACGCCAGCAGCTACCTGCGCGCGCTGGTGGCGGACGGCGTGAAGGTGCGCTGGCCGCGGGGCGTGCCGCCGGACATCCAGGCGCGCATCAACACGGAGCTCGAATTGATCGAGGAGATGCGCTACGAGTACTACTTCCTCACGGTGTACGACATCGTGCAGTTCGCCCGCTCGCGCGACATCCTCTGCCAGGGCCGCGGCTCCGCCGCCAACTCGGTGGTGTGTTACTGCCTGTTCATCACCGAGGTGTCGCCGGACCAGATCACGCTGCTGTTCGAGCGCTTCATCTCGAAGGAGCGCGACGAGCCGCCGGACATCGACGTGGACTTCGAGCACGAGCGCCGCGAGGAGGTCATCCAGTACATTTATGGCAAGTACACCCGGCGCCGCGCGGCGCTGGCCGCCACCCTCGTCACCTACCGCGCGCGCAGCGCAGTGCGCGACGTGGGCAGGGCGCTGGGGCTGGACCCGGTGTTCGTGGACGACCTCGCCAAATCGATGGCGTGGTGGGACAGGACGAAAGACCTCGCGAAACGCTTTGAAGAGCAGGGCGTGTCGGGCCACAGCCGGCAGGCGGAGCTGTTCTATTCGCTGGTGCAGCAGATCCTCGGCTTCCCGCGCCACCTGTCGCAGCACGTGGGCGGCTTCGTCATTACCCGCAGTCCCATCTCCACGCTGGTGCCGGTGGAGAACGCGAGCATGGCCGACCGCACGGTCATCCAGTGGGACAAGGTGGACATCGAGGCGCTGGGGCTGTTGAAAGTCGACGTGCTCGCGCTGGGCATGCTGTCGGCCATCCGCAAGAGCCTGCAGATGGTCAATCGCTACTGCCCGTCCATCCGCTCGATCGCCGACGTGCCGAAGGAGTGCGCCGCCACCTACCGCATGCTGCAACAGGCCGACACCATCGGCGTATTCCAGATCGAGTCGCGGGCGCAGATGTCCATGTTGCCGCGCCTGAAGCCCGCCAGCTTCTACGACCTGGTAATACAGATCGCCATCGTGCGCCCCGGCCCCATCCAGGGCGACATGGTGCACCCTTACTTAAGGCGCCGGCAGGGGCAGGAGGCCATCACCTACCCCAGCGAGGAGATCAAGGCGGTGCTGGAGCGCACCCTCGGCGTGCCCATCTTCCAGGAGCAGGTGATCCGCCTGGCCATGGTGGCGGCGGGCTTCTCCGGCGGCGAGGCCGATGCCCTGCGCCGCGCCATCGCCAACTGGGGCCGCCATTCCAAGCTGCTCACCTTCGAGCAGAAGCTCACGAAGGGCATGATCGAGCGCGGCTACGATGAGGACTTCGCGCGCCGCCTGTTCAACCAGATCAAGGGCTTTGCCGGTTACGGCTTTCCCGAGTCGCACTCGGCGAGCTTCGCGCTGCTCGCCTACGTGTCAAGCTGGCTCAAGCGTCACCACCCGGCGGCATTCTTCGCGGGGCTGCTCAACAGCCAGCCCATGGGTTTTTACAGCGCCTCGCAACTGGTGCAGGACGCCCGCCGCCACGGCGTGGTGGTGCTGCCGGTGGATGTGAACCACTCCGCCTGGGACCACCAGCTCATCGACACCCGCGCCTCGCACCGCTCGCAGGCGCAGCCCCAGCCCGCCCTGCGGCTCGGCCTGCGCCTGGTGAAGGGGCTCAGCCGCGAGGGCGCGCAGCGCCTGGAAGAGGCGCGCCGCACGCAGCCCTTCCGCCAGGTCAGCCAGTTGCGCCGGTGGGCGCAGCTCGACAAGCGCGACATGGAGGCGCTGGCGGACGCCGACGCCCTGCAGTCGCTCTCCGGCCACCGCCACCAGTCCCAGTGGCAGATCATGGCGCTGGAGCAGCCCAGACCACTGCTACAGGAGGAGCAGCACCAGCGCGCGGCATACTTCGACGACGGCGTCCAACTGCCCGCCCCCGGCGTGGCGGAGGAGGTGCTGTCCGACTACCGCGCCACCGGCCTCACCCTGCGCGCCCACCCCATGAGCCTGTTGCGCAATAAAGAGCCGTTCAACCGCTGCAAGCGCCATGTCGACCTCGCGTCTGTCGGCAACAACCGCTTCGTGCGCATCGCAGGGCTGGTCACCTGCCGCCAGCGCCCGGGCAGCGCGTCGGGCGTGTTGTTCCTCACGCTGGAGGACGAAACCGGCAACAGCAACGTGGTGGTGTGGAAGCGCACCCAGGAGCAGTTCCGCCAGGCGCTCATGAGCGGGCAGTTGCTGCTGGTTAACGGCACGGTGGAAACAAAGGACGGCGTGATCCACGTGATCGCCGGCGGGCTCTATGACTACTCGCACGAGCTGGCAAACCTCATGGTGCAGTCACACGACTTTCATTGAGCGAGCGCAAGTGGCAGATGCGCCGACCGCGACTATGCTTGAAGTAAGAGCCAATGCAGGCAGACCACCGGAGGCAGGGCAGGACTCTGTGTCACCATGCGCCGTCAACAACCCATCCCCGTACTGCGCTGTGCGCTCGCGGCACTGCTCGCGATGGCGGCACACGTGAGCGCCGACATGGCCGCGGAGCGCGCGGGCATGCTGCAGGCCATCAGCGCCTCGGTAGCCGACACCGCCTACTACACCGGCCGCAAAACGCTGGGCGACAACGTGATGGCCGCCATGGGCGCGGTCCCGCGTGAGGAGTTCGTGCTGCCGGACTACCGCCACGCGGCTTACCGCAACACCGCCCTGCCCATCGCCGCCGGGCAGACCATCTCGCAGCCCCTCATCGTTGCGCTCATGACGGACCTGCTGGATCCGCAACCGACCGACGTCATGCTCGAGGTCGGCACCGGCTCCGGCTACCAGGCGGCGGTGCTCGCGCAACTGGTAAAGCACGTGTACAGCGTGGAAATTGTGGCAGAGCTGGCCGACGGCGCGGCGCGCGTACTCAGAGAATTGGGCTACGACAACGTCACGGTGCGCGCCGGGGACGGCTACGCCGGCTGGCCGGAACACGCGCCGTTCGACGGCATCATCGTCACGGCGGGCGCGCCGCATATCCCGCAGCCGTTGCTGGACCAGCTCAAGCCCGGCGGCAAACTGGTCATACCCGTGGACAACGAGGAAGGCCACCAGGACCTGCTGCTCATCGAGAAGGATGCCGGCGGCAAGCCGGTGGAGCGCGATGTGCTACCGGTAAGGTTCGTACCGCTGACAGGGGAGCGTTAGAGCGCGCGGGCAACGCGCCCAGCGGAAGCGGGTATCGATCCTGAAGGGCGACCGCGCTACTCGGTGCAACCTAGAGTTGCGTCCGCCCCTTGTTCGCAGCTATCCGCATACGCAGCGCGTTGAGCTTGATAAAGCCTTCCGCATCCGCCTGGTTGTAGGCGCCCTCGTCCGCCTCGAACGTCGCGATGCTCTCGTCGAAGAGGCTGTCCGCGCTTTGCCGTCCGGTGACGATCACATTGCCCTTGTAGAGTTTGAGCCGCACCCTGCCGTTGACGAAAGCCTGCGAGTCGTCGATGGCCGCCTGCAGCATCCTGCGCTCGGGGCTCCACCAGTAGCCGTTGTAGATCAACTTCGCGTAGCGCGGCATCAGCTCGTCTTTCAGGTGCGTCACCTCGCGGTCCAGCGTAAGTGACTCGATCGCGCGGTGCGCCTTGAGCATGATGGTCCCGCCGGGCGTCTCGTAACAGCCGCGCGACTTCATGCCCACGTAGCGGTTTTCCACGATGTCGTCGCGGCCGATACCGTTGGCGCCGCCTATCCGGTTCAACGTCTCCAGCACAGAGGCGGGGCTGAGTTTCTCGCCGTCGATGGCGGTGATGTCGCCACGCTCGAAGTCGAGTTCGATGTAGGTGGCGGTGTCGGGCGCGGCCTCCGGGCTGACGCTCCAGCGCCACATGTCCTCTTCCGGCTCGTTCCAGGGGTTCTCCAGCAGGTCGCCCTCGTAGGAGATGTGCAGCAGGTTGGCGTCCATGGAGTACGGCGACTTCTTCTTCGCGTTGGCGAAGTCCACGGGAATGTCGTGGCTCTTGCAGTAGGCCATGAGCGACTCGCGGGAGCCCAGGTCCCACTCGCGCCAGGGGGCGATCACCTTGATGCCGGGCTTCAGCGCGTAGGCGCCGAGCTCGAAACGCACCTGGTCATTGCCCTTGCCGGTGGCGCCGTGGGAGATGGCGTCGGCGCCGGTCTCGTTGGCGATCTCGATCAGGCGCTTGGCGATCAGCGGCCGCGCGATGGAAGTGCCGAGCAGGTACTCGCCCTCGTACACGGTGTTGGCGCGAAACATGGGGAAGACGAAGTCGCGCACGAACTCCTCGCGCAGGTCGTCGATGTAGATTTCCTTGATGCCCATGGCCTGGGCCTTGGCCCGCGCGGGCTCGACTTCCTCGCCCTGGCCGATATCGGCCGTGAAGGTCACGACCTCGCAGCTGTAGGTGTCCTGCAGCCAGCGGGCGATCACGGAGGTGTCGAGGCCACCGGAATAGGCCAGGACGACCTTGCTTACGTCAGACATGGTTGGCTCCCTGGTTGTCACGTCTTGGGGCAGTGCGCCAAAAGGCCGCACATTCTACTAGCGCGCAGGGGTAAATCCCAGCCTGCGGCAGGGTCATGATCCTGTGGGGTCGAATTCATTCGACCGGGGACCCAGGGCCGGGATTCTGTGGGGTCGAATTCATTCGACCGGGGACCCAGGGCCGGGATTCTGTGGGGTCGAATTCATTCGACCGGGGGATCCGGGGCCGGCGCTCTTTAGGGTCGAATTCATTCGACCTGGCCCAGTCGTTCTCAATTGGACCATGTGGCGTATTGAGAGCGCCCTTCAGGTCGAATGAATTCGACCCCACAGGGACGGGGGCTGCGCGCACCGGTCGAATGAATTCGACCCCACAGGGGGTGGGACTGCGCGCAGCACCGGGCGAATGGACTCGACCCCACAATACGTCGAAGTCGCTAGCGCAAACTCACCGGCAGGGCATTCGTACCGCGCAGCAGGATGCCCTCCGGCTCCACCGCCGCGCCGGGCGCGAGCCGCAGCCGCGGGAAGCGCTCGGCGACGATGCGCAGCGCGGTGCTGAGGTTCTTCTGCGCCAGGTGCATGCCCGGGCAGGTGCGCAGGCCGGGGCCGAAGGTGAGCAGGGTTGCGCTGCCCCGGCCGATGTCGAAGCGGTCCGGGTCACCGAACACCTCCGGATCGCGGTTGGCGGCGGCAATGCCGAACAGCACGGCGCTGTTGGGCGGGATAGTCACACCCGCGACGCTCACCTCGCGGTCCGGCCGGGTGAAACGCGGCTGCGCCGCCACCGGCGGGTTCCAGCGCAACAGCTCCTGGATGGCGCCGGCCTGGCTGGCGGGCTCCTCCACACACTGCCGCCAGGCGTCGGGGTGGGTGAGCAACGCGTGAAACAGGTTGCTCATGGCGTCGGAGGTGGTGGTGGCCCCCGCCGTGAAGAACAGGCGTATGTGAGCCAGTATCGACGCATCGGTGATCTCCTCCCCCGCCACGCTCGTGCCGTGCACCCAGCGGCTGATCTGGTCGTCCCGGGCCTCGCGCCTGCGCGCCTCGAACACGGGCTGCGCGATGGCCGTGATCCGCTGGTCAGCGGCCCGGCTGGCCTCGAGGTCGCGACCGCCGAACATGAGGTCCATCGACCACTGGTAGTAGTGGCGCTCGTCCTCGATCGGCAGGCCGAGCTGGTCGCAGATCACGCGAAAGGCGTAGCGCCGGGTGAACTCCGCCACCAGGTCGACGGTGTCCAGGCCCTCCAACTCGTCAAGCAGCGCGTGACCGATGGCGGCCAGCCGGTGCTGGTCCATGCGATCCACGGCCGAGCGCTTGAACGACGGCGTCATGGGCGGGCGCCACTGGCGGTGGCGGTCCTCGTTCATCGACATGAACGTCTCGCCGATAAACGGCAGCGAGATGATCTGGTAGGCGTGGCCCGGCGGGAAATGCTCGCCGTCGCGAAAAGCATCCGCCAGCGCGCGGTGGGAGAGAATGTAGTGCACCGGCATCTCGCCACCGAGGGCCCGCACCGGCACGATCTCGCCCGCGGCCCGTAGGGCGTGCAACTCGGCGGCGAAACGCGCACCGGGAAGCGTGTCGTAGTACCAGTCGATCATGGCGGTGACGTGGTCCGGGAGCCTTTGTGTTAGCATGCCTTCCACTGCGCCACTGACACAAGGCCCCTGAGTGCCTGAGTTAACCATCACCCGCCCCGACGACTGGCACGTGCACCTGCGTGACGGTGCGGCGCTGCGCGACACCTGCGCCGACATGGCGCGCTACTTCGGCCGCGCGATCGTCATGCCCAACCTGACGCCGCCGGTCACCAACGTGGCACTGGCGCTGGCGTACCGCGAACGCATCGTGAGTGCGATGGCGGGACTGCCGCGCCAGTTCGAGCCGCTGATGACGCTGTACCTTACAGACGCGACCAGCGCCGCGGACATCCGCGCCGCGAGCGAAGCGCCGGAAGTTCACGCCGTCAAGCTCTACCCTGCGGGCGCCACCACCAACTCCGATGCCGGCGTGGCGCAGCTCGACGGACTGTACGACACGCTGTCCGTGATGGAAGAGGTCGACCTGCCGCTGCTCATACACGGCGAGGTCACGGAACGCGGCGTGGACATCTTCGACCGCGAGCAGGTGTTCATCGACCGGCACCTGGCGCCGATCACCGCGCGCTTCCCGCGGCTGCGCGTCGTGCTGGAACACATCACAACGAGGGACGCGGTCGAGTTCGTTTCCGCCGCCGGCGACAACGTCGCCGCGACGATCACCGCGCATCACCTCCTGTTCAATCGCAACGACATGCTGGTGGGCGGCATTCGCCCGCACTACTACTGCCTGCCCGTGCTCAAGCGCAACGTGCACCAGGACGCGCTGCGCGCAGCGGCCGTGTCCGGCAACCCGAAGTTCTTCCTCGGCACGGACTCGGCGCCGCACAGCACGGCCAGCAAGGAGTCGCCCTGCGGCTGCGCGGGGGTCTACACGGCCCACGCGGCGCTTGAGTTCTACGCCGAGGTGTTCGAGGAAATGGGTGCGCTGGACAGGCTGGAGGCTTTCGCCTCCCACTTCGGTCCCGACTTCTACGGCCTGCCGCGCAACACCGACACGATCACACTGCGCAGGGACGCATGGCCCGTGCCCGCCTCGCAGGGCCTGGGCAACGACACATTGACGCCGCTGCGCGGCGGGGAAAACGTCGCCTGGCGCGTCGCGGGAACAGGCGCCTGACACCTTGAGCGAAGCACCGAAGCAACTCCTGCGCGACCGTTTTCGCGGCTTCCTGCCTGTGATCGTCGACCTGGAGACGGGCGGCTTCAACTGCGCTACCGACGCCATCCTGGAAATCGCCGCCACGATCGTGCGCATGGACGACGCCGGCACCTTCGCCGTGTACCGGACACACAGCTTCAACGTGGAACCCTTCGCGGGCGCCAACATCGAACAGTCGGCGCTCGACTTCACGGGTATCGACCCGGACCACCCCTTCCGCGAGGCGATCCCCGAGAAGGAGGCGTTCAACGAGATCTTTCGCGCGGTGCGCAAGGAGATCAAGGAACAGGGCTGCACCCGCGCGATCATCGTCGCCCACAACGCGCACTTCGACGCCGGCTTCATCAACACCGCGGTGGAGCGCTGCGGCATCAAGCGCAACCCGTTTCACCCGTTCACCTACTTCGACACGGCCACGCTCTCCGGCCTCGCGTACGGGCAAACCGTGCTGGCGCGGGCCTGCGCCGAGGCGGGCGTGGAGTTCAATAACAGCGAGGCGCACTCCGCGGCGTACGACGCGGAGCGCACGGCGGAGCTGTTCTGCGAGATCGTGAACCGGTGGAAACAGTGTGGGGGGTGGATGCCGGAGTTTGGGTGATTGGCATTCGGCCTGTCACGCGATCCGTCACCCCCGCGTAGGCGGGCGCGTAATTTATTACGCTAATCCTCGCCACTGATCTGGTTGAGGATGATGTTGAGTTCCGACATGACCCCCTCCACCGTATCCAGCCCCAGCAACTCGTACTTCAGCGACTCCTCCAGCGGCAGCAACTGAAGCAGGGTGTAAGCCACTTCCCAGGCGTTGTTGTAGTCCACCCGCAGTTTCAT
>JAUIEP010000143.1 GCA_030428835.1 Gammaproteobacteria bacterium
TATCCTGGCCAGGGCGGACAACGCGCCGCTGGGCGACGCGCTGCGCTACGAACAGGACGTATTCCAGAGCGTGGTGAGCACGGACGCCGCCCGCGCGGCGATGCGCGCCACACAAAGTGCCTACGACCGCGGCGAATCGATCGCCGCCGTGCAGGGCTACGACGACTGACACCACCCTGCGCGCGGCGCCCGCTGCGCCGACACGCTCCGTCCACCCCGCGCCGATCGCCGTTTGATAATGTGACTATCCGCACAAAATCAAAGGCTTATCTCTACTTTTCGCCAGTTTTTGCTACTGCTGGCGGCCGCGCAATCAATATGCTGGAGGTGCTTGCAATCGCGTTGCGTCCGGGGGGAATTCGGGAGCATCGCCACTTAACAGGGGACACAACAATGCACCAGGAAAGACAAAAGGGGTTCGGCGCCCTGCAGATCCTGCTCGCTATCGTGGGCGTGGTCGCTGTCACGGCCGTCGCGGTACCCAAGTACCAGGACTTTGTGGTTCGTTCGAAGATGTCCGAGGCATTTGCCATCGTGACGGACACCAAGAACAAGCTGACCGAGTTCTATATCATGAAGAATCGCTTCCCGCGCACCGACAAGGAGCTGGAATCGATGGAAACCGAGATGTTCTCGCCGCCGGAATTCGTCGAGAAGGTGGCGGTCAAGGCCGCCACGCAGGAACACGATGTGATGATCCAGGTGTTCTTCCAGCGGGACGTGATCCCGGGAGACGGTTTCAACGACCAGTATCTCTATGTGGCGGCTAACAGCGGCAACACCAGTGGCGCCATGGTCCAGTGGACCTGCGGCCTCCAGGGTATCGAAGACAAGTACATGCCGAGCCGTTGCCTGGAGGAATAGGGCGCGGCGCCCTGCGGTACCATACGGCAGAGCGGTACGAGAGCCGCCTTACGCGGCGGCGCGCGCCGCTCTTCCTGTTGCAATGCGCCGGGCAGTGCGGCTACCCTGCGTGCAACCAAAGGCAGAGAGAATGGTCCAACCAGCGTAGGCAAATGACCCCCGGAAAAGCACTTATGCGTTTTTTTACCCTCTTTCTCGTGTTCGGCGCGCTTCACGCCGTCGCTCACAATGAGCCCGAAATCGAGGCAATGACCGACGACGGGCGCGCCGTCATCCTGTACGAGGATCACACCTGGAAGTTCGTTGAATACGAAGAGGGCGACCCGGAGAACAGCGCGGTGCTCACGGTCACCAAGGTGCACGAGATGGGCGAGGCGTGCCGCCTCCAGTTGCACCTGCAGAACAATCTCACCTTCAAGATCCGCAGCCTGGTACCGCGATTTTCCGTCTTCAACCAGGACAACGTGATGTACGAGTCGATTTCCAAGTCGTTTTCCCAGATCAAGCCGACGCGTGACCTGTACCGCGACATACAGTTTTCCCTCGGCTGCCGCGATATCAGCCGCATCCTGGTGCACGGCGCAGACCGCTGCACCATGGGCGACATCGACATGTTCAACGAGGAAGAGGGGCAGTGTCTCGAGCACATCTACGTGACACCGACTGACCTGATCAACATCGGCAAGTAACCTGATCCACCCGCAAGAGTCCCCGCATGAAGTTTGTCCTGTCCACGTCGTTCAGCAGTGTTGCTGACCTGACCCAGCTTGCGCCTGTCGCCGACACCCACGGCTGGCACGCGATGTCGTTCTCGGACCACGTGGTCAACCCCGAGAAGATCAGGACGCCTTACCCCTACACGGAGGACGGCAGCCGCCGCTGGCAGCCGTTTACCGACTGGCCGGATCCCTGGGTGATGATCGGTGCGCTCGCGACGATCACGCAGCGGCTGCGCTTCACCAACAACGTCTTCGTGCTGCCCATGCGCAACCCGTTCCTGGTGGCCAAGGCGATCAGCACCGCGGCGATTGTTTCCAACAACCGGATCACGCCTTCCATCGGCGTGGGCTGGTCCGAGGACGAGTTCAACCTCATGGGTGCCGATTTCCGCACCCGCGGCAAGCGCACCGACGAGATGCTGGAGATTCTCCGCCTGTTGTGGACCGGCGAGATGGTGAGCTACTCGGGCAAGTACTACCAGTTCGATGCGCTGGAGATGAATCCGGCGCCCTCCGAATATATCCCGATCTGGGTGGGGGGCATCTCCGACCCGGCGATGAAGCGCGCCGCCCGCGTCGGCGACGGCTGGGTGACGGACCTGCAGACGAGCGCGGAGATCATCGACTCGATCGCACGCATACAGGATTGGCGCAGGGAGTTCGGCCGCGACGGTCATCCCTTCGACATCATGGCGACGCCCTCGGACGCCTACGACGTGGACGGCTACAAGCGCCTGGCTGACGCGGGCGTAACGCACATCATGACGATGCCGTGGCCTTTCTACCACGGCGACACGGATGAGCTGCAGAAGAAGATCGATGGCGTGAAGCGTTACACCGACGACATTATCAGCAAGTTCGACTGAGCCGGGGCGCCCGCGGACATGGCGCGCCTTGTAGGGTCGAATTCATTCGACGTGGCGCGATGGTTAGAAGTAGCTGCATTGCCCGGTATCGAGAACCCGGTTCCACGTCGAATGAATTCGACCCTACAGGAGTCCGGTCGAGCGGGGCTGCGCAAGGTCGAATGAATTCGACCCCACAGGGGTCCGGTTACGTGAAGCTCGGCAAGGTCGAATGAATTCGACCCCACGGGGTGGGGCGCCGGCTTCAGGCCGCGGCGTAGTTGTCCTCGCGCTGCCAGTTGGCGAGCAGCGGGCGCGTGTCGCGGTCCCAGGGGTGGAAGTCCCGGTGGTAGTACTGGCGGTAAGCCTTTGCGACGCGACGCAGGATGCCGCCCTTGAAGAACAGGAACTTCCAGCCGTCCCGCCACAGGCGCGGCTGCCACAGCTTGCCGTCCCTGCGCAGCATGTGGATCACCACCGCCAGCACGTCCAGCATGAGGTAGAAGGTCGACATGGCCATCTGCCAGCGGCGCATCGTCTCGCCACCACCCACGGCGCGGTAGACGTCAAAGGCCACGGACTTGTGCTCGAGTTCCTCCGCCGCGTGCCAGTTCCACATGTCGCGCATGACGGATTCGGCGCTGCCCACCATCGGGTCGTCCGGCGAGAGGGCGGACTCGGCCAGTATGGCGGTGACGTGCTCCATCGCCGCCGTTGCGGCGAGGCGCTCTTTGGGCGACATCATCTTATTGGCGAGCTGTATGTTCCGGTCGAGCCGGCGCTCCATCAGCGCGAGGTCATAGCCGCGCGCCGCGCACAGGGTTTCGTTGTAGCGCTGGTGCTCGCGCCGGTGGAAACCCTCCTGGCCGCAGAAGCCGCGCACGTCTTCGAGCAGCTTCGGATCATCGATCCGGTCGATGTAGTGACGCACGCTGTCGATGAAAAACTTCTCGCCGAGGGGGAAGGTGATCGACATGGCATTGAACCACGCGGTCTTGAAGGGGTGGTTGTCGAACCAGTCCCCCTCCAGGGCGCGGGCGATGTCGTATTCGCGGTTGCGCGGCTGCACGGCGATGTCTTGCGGCGTGCGGGACAACATTGGCATGGTCGGCCTCCAACAACGTGGCTCACCGCCAGTGTAAACCCGGAATCACGGCGCTACACAGTCATAAATGGCCAAGTTGTGGGTAAGTATTACCCCATGCCGCCGAATGCCCGCGGCATCTGCATGTTGAGTCGCTCCAGGCCGCCGTTCACGCCGAGGATGTCGCCGGTGACGTAGCTCGCCGCCGGTGAACAAAGGTAGAGTGCACCCAGGGCGATGTCTTCCACCTCGCCCAGGCGGCCCATCGGTGTCAGGTCGACCATGGTCTGCTCGATCTCGGGGGTCAGTACCGTGTTCAGCGCGTCGGTTTTCGTGGAGCCGACGGCGATGGCGTTGACCCGCACCTTCGGCGCGAACTCCTGCGCCAGTTCCTGTGTCAGTAGCGACAGCGCCCCCTTGGCCGTACCGTACGCGGCGAAGCAGGGCGTGGGCTTGTGCCCGGCGATGGAGGAGATGTTGAGGATCGCGCCCTCACCCGCGGACTCCACCATCAGCGGCGCGCTGATGCGCGACAGGTCGAAGGCGGTCGCCACGTTGAAGCGGAACGCGCCCACGAATTCCTTGCCCGTCGTCTGCGCCACCGGCTTCGGTGGAAACCCGCCGGCGTTGTTGACCAGGATGTCGATGCGGCCGAACGCGTCCATGGCCATTGCGGGCAGGCGCTCGAGCTGCTCGGGGTCCATCACGTCGGTCGGTACCACGAGCGCGCGGCTGCCCATGGCCTCCACGTCGGCGGCAACGGCTTTGAGGTCGGCCTCGGTGCGCGCGCCGAGCACGACGTCGGCGCCGACTTCCGCGAAGGCCCGCGCGATGGCGGCGCCGATGCCCTTGCCGGCGCCCGTGATGACGGCGACCTTGCCGTCCATCCTGAAGTTGTCCAGTAGTGCCACGTAAATCCTCCGTTACAGGTTCAGGTCAGTGTTTGTGGTTGCGGCGGGACGCCGGATTATCGCAGGTTCCTGCGGACGAACTCGAGCAGGGGGCCGATGACGTTGTTCGTGGCATCGTTGTCGGCCGTCAGCACATCCAGGTGGGCATAGCCCTCCGAGATGTACACCTCGAAGCCACCGGCGATATCGCCGAAGCTGGGAAACGCGGGATTCGGGTTGTTCTCGTCGAGTATGCGCGGGGTCAGCCCGTCGCAGGACGGCGCGGCACAGCGCGCGATGGCGCCGGCAAAGGAGAGCCAGACGTCCGGGGTGACCGCCAGGCCGTTGCTCCCGCCGAAAGCGATGACGGGAATGTCGATCCTGCGCGCCTGGGTACGGTTCTCGATGTCGGCGCGACCGCGGCCAACGGGTGGCGGCGCCGACAGCGCGCTGGTATCGAGACCGAGGCCGCTGACCACCCCGAGGCCCGAGGAGGAGTAATACCACTCGGAGAAGTTGGTCTGCCCCGCGTAGAACATCGGCAGCATGCGACCCTCGAGGTCCGAGGGTTCCTTCTCGACACCCCACACGCCGTCGAAGCCGGCCTCGACCGGCGCCGGGCCGTTGTTGGTGAAGGCCGCCGTGGGGATCGCCTCACCACGGCTCAGCCAGGTTGCGACGCCGTTCACCAGCGGGCCGTCGAAGCCCAGCGAGGTAGCGAGGAAACCGGCCAGCGCGGCGGCCACGCCGTCGTCGTCCAGGAACTTGCCGAGCAGCGCGATGGAGGAGGCGGGCGTGGTGCCCACCAGCGGCTGCAGTATGGTGAGCTGCGGCACCTGCAGCACGGCGCTGTTGCCGGGCACGCCGCCCTGGTCGGCCAGCAGGATGGACGGCACGCCGTCGCCCTGCAGCACCGCGTCGAGCGCGTTGACTTCCGACACCGCGAGCAGCTGTGGCGACAGCAGGCCCTGTACCACCGAGTAGGCGCTGACCGGCTCCGTACAGGTCGGGTTGGCGAAGGCCGCGCAGTCCGCCGCCTGGGTCTCGACCGTGCACGCGGTCGCTCCGTCGATGCAGCGCGGCGCCTGGTCGCGCACCGCGCCGAACAGGCCGCCGTCGAAGGCCGCCTCGATGCGGTCGAGTGTGGCGTCGTCCGCGGGTTCGTCGGCGAGACCACCGCCACCGCCTTCCAGCAGGATCAGGCCGCGCAGCTTCTCGAAACCGGGTTCGGGCTCGCCGCCCGCCAGGTTGAAGTCGGTCGCCGCGTAACGCGCGGTGTACCCCGTGCCGGCGGAGTGGCCGCCGAGAAACACGTTGCCGGCGCGGGCGGTGCGCCGCGCCTCCTCGACCACCGCGTCGATGTCCTGCGAGTGCACCAGCGTGGTCCACTGCGCCATGAACGCGGTGTCCGTGCTCGTGTTGTAGAACTGGGCGCGGCGGTTGGGGCCGTCGGCCAGCGCGGGGCTCAGCTCCAGCCCGAGTTCCGCGCCGAACAGGAAATCGAGACCGACCAGCGGGTCGTTGAGCTCCTCCGCGATGTCCAGTCCCACCGTGTCCTCGAGGTGGTTGGCGCGCCGGTCCACTGCCCAGACCTCGAGCACGAGGTTGAAGCGGTCGCGCGCAAGGCGCAGCAGGTTGTCCGCCAGTACGTAGAAATTGGATGCCCCGCCCTCGAAGCCGGGCACCAGCACGAGGATCGCGTCGGGCTGGTGCTCGTCGCGGCGTGTGAGGAAGTAGCGGGTGTAGATTGCGCGGTTGAGGTTGACGCCCTGGGCGCCGAACTGGCGCAGCAGTTTAGCGTTGTTGATGACGACACCGGGCGTGCCCGGCGTGTGCGCGGGTTGCGCGGCGCTGCGCAGCGTTCTCGTTTCCTGGTCCAGCGTGTCGGAGCGATTGTTGGGATTGCCGTTGTCGCACGACGCAACGAGCGTGAGTGAGAGGAGGAGTAAGCACCAGTTCAACGTACCGCGCATGTTGTTAACCCTTTTATGATGGCGACCGGGTACAGCAGTATAGGTTATATCTCTGGCCGGGGTGGAATGTAGGCACTTGTCTAGATTACGAATCGCTAGTTGCGCGGTATGCTTTGGCTGCGCGGTATGCTTTCGCACCTGACTGTTACCATTCAACCGGCACGGGCACGGCGCATCGCCCGAGGAGATAATAATGAAACGCAGGGATTTCCTTAACTACACCGGCCTCGGCGCGCTCGGCGTCGCGACATCCGGCACCCTCGCCGGGTGCTCGAACGACGAGCCGAAGGTCAAGTTCTGGCAACAGGGCAACTTTCGCCCGGTGGCGGAGGAAGTCACGCTCACCGAACTCAAGGTGGAGGGTACGATTCCCCCCGAACTGAGCGGTCTTTACGTGCGCAACGGCACCAATTCCTCCACGGGTGTGTCCGAGCACTTCTTCGGTGGCGACGGCATGATGCACGGCGTGCGCCTGGAAAACGGCAGAGCGGCCTGGTACCGCAACCGGTATGTCGACACGCCGGTGTATCGCAAGGAGGCTGGCGGCTTCGGGGCGCCGCAGCCCGAGAACACCACCAGCGCGGTGTCGCTGCTGTACCACGGCGGTGAACTCATGGCGCTGGGCGAATTCGGTTATCCCTACCTCATCAACCCGGATGACCTCAGCACCAAGGGGCCCTACAACTATGACGGCAAGCTGGCGGGCAACATGACCGCGCACCCGCGCATCGACCCCGCAACCGGCGAACTGCTGTTCTTCGGTTACGACGTGATGGAGCCGTACCTCACGTACTACCGCGCGGACAAGGGCGGGACGATGCTGCAGGTCGAGCCGATCACCATGAGCGGGCCGAGCATGATTCACGACTTCGCCGTGACCCAGAAGTACGTCGTGTTCATGGACATGCAGGTACGCTTCTCCTGGCTGTCCGCGATCATGGGCAGCGGCCTGCCGTTCAAGTGGGACGACAGCGCGCCCTGCCGCTTCGGCGTTATGCCGCGCGAGGGCAGCGACGCGGACGTGAAGTGGTTCGACATACCCTCCTGCTTCATCTTCCACATCATGAATTCCTTCGACCGCGGCGACGAGGTGATCGTCGACGCGGCGCGTTACGATCACCTGTGGGTGAAGAGCTCACACGACTTCCATTACCACGCGCACCTGTCGCGCTTCGCGATGAACATGAAGACCGGGCAGGCATCGGTGGAACGGCTCACCGGCGGCCCGATGGAATTTCCAAGCGTCAATCGGCAGCGCTGGACGCGCGATTACCGCTACGGCTACAGCGTCGCGGTGGACAAGGAGAACAACGCGCCCGAGAAGGTCGCCACGTCAGAGAGCGGCCTGCGCAAGTACGATGTCGTCACCGGCGAGATCGACGAGTGGTTGCCGGGCCTGGCGCTGGAACCCGGCGAGCCGATGTTCCTTGCATCACAGGAGTCCGGCGGCGAGGACGAGGGCTACATCGCCACCTACGTCTACGACAAGAACACGCAGACCAGTGCGTTCTGTATTTTCGAGGCGACAAAACTGTCTGCGGGGCCGATCGCGAAGGTACAGCTACCGGTGCGCGTGCCTGTCGGTTTCCACGGGGTCTGGGTGCCGGACTCCGTGATGGCCTGATACACGCACGAAGAAAAAGGGCGCCATGGTTGCATGGCGCCCTTTTTTTGTCGCACTGCCCGTTCCAGTGACAGCCCGATATTTTTTACCGCCGCGTCGGCGGGAATGACGACACGGCCATACGCCTGTAAGCCCCTAGAACCGCAGCCTTACGGCGGCGGCAAAGAGGTCGCTCTCGGCCCGCGTGTTGTCGGATTCGGAATGGCGGTAGTTCAGCGACAGCGACACACCCGGGCTGAAGAACATCTCCACGAAGGGCCCGTAGTTGTCCACCTCGTCGTTGCCGGTCTCCGAGCGCTGGTAGCTCGCACCGAAGCCGATGTTGGGGTCGACGTAGTAGGTGCCGCGCAGTGTGTAGTTGTCGAGGTCGCCGAAGTCATCCCAGTCCTCGAAGCCGTAGCCCACTTCGATCTTCACGCCGGCCGCGCCCAGGGGCTGGTAGTGTTCGAACTGCAGGTTATAGAAATCCACGTCGTCGAGGCCGCGACCGCTCGGGTCCACCTCGCTGTAGGTGAGCAGCGCGGAGGTGTTCTCCAGCACGTACATGCCGCCGCCGATGCTCCAGCTGTCGGAATTGGAACCCGGGTCCACCTCGGAGCGCCCGATCGACGCCGTGCCGATCAGGCCGAGGTTCGGCTCCACGTAGCGACCGGCTGCGCCGTAGGTCACCGTATCGCGGTCACCGCCGCGGTTGGGTTCGATGTTGGAGAAGCTGTCCGACAGGCTGATGCCGGATGCGCGGTCCAGGAACGCGGCCTCGGCCAATGCGCCCTTCTTGTCATCGACGGGGCCCAGGTAGAAGGTGCCGTCCAGCGACAGGAGGTACTGGTCGAAACCCCGGCCGTTCGGGAAGTCACCCTCGCCGAAGCCTGTGCCGATGCGCGCTTCCCACTGGTAGTCGGCGCCGGCCGACGCCGACACGCCAAGGGCGCACAAAGCGGCGACCCATTTTTTGTTCAACATGATGTTTCTCTCCTTGCGGTGCATACAAGACCTGTTAACCGGTATGTGCGGCACCCATGCTACGTGCGGGCCCAAGACGCGCACAACGGCATATGCCACTGGAGAGTGTGAACTAATTACGCCGCGGGAAGTGGCGTGCGATCAACCCGCGGGGTAGATGTTCACCGGGAAGGCGCTCTGCTGCGCGAGCCCGGTGACCTTGTCGTAACCGACGTCGCGGGGAATGAGCAGCTGTACGTTGCTGCCCTTCTCGCGCGTGGGACGGTCATCGCCGGGGTCGCCCCAGCCGTGGGCGAGTCCCACGGTACCGCTGGCGATGCGGTCGCTGGCCTCCACGACCGCCTCGATCCGGCCGAAACCTGAATCGATCGTTATCAGGTCCTCGTCATTGAGCGCGAGGCGCTTCATATCCGAACGGTTCATCAGCGCGGGGTTGTAGGTGCGCCGGCGCCGCAGGCTGGGCAGGTTGTGCCCCGTGGTGCAGTACACCTCGCGCATGCGGTAGGTAATCAGGCGGAAGCCGAAGTCCTGGTCGTGCGCGTAGCCACCGCTTGTGAGCACCGGTTCCGCGAAGACTTCGCCGAGTTCCTCGATGACCTCCGGATGGCCGACCGCGAGACGCCGGTCGGCATGGCCGATCATGTCGGGAATCACGCCGCCCACCGCGGGCACGCCGTCGTCGTACAGTTCGCCGCTCGGGGAGGCCGCCTTGATCTCATCGAAGGAGATGCGCGCGTGCGGGTTGAGCGCGCGGATGACGTCGTCGGCGCTGGGTATGTCGCCCGACTCGATACCCGGCAGGCTGAAGTTCGCGCCCATGCGCCGGGCGACGCGCCAGAAGAACTCCCACTCCTCGATCACGTTGCCCTGCGCGTCGACGAGCGCGGGGGTGTACTGGTTGAAGGCGGACGGGAAGTAGCCGTCCGACAGCATGGGGATGTCGACGCGCTCGAACGGGTGTTTTACCGCCACGACGTAATCCGCGTGCTTCGCCGTGGCGGACATGAACAGGTCGTTCACCACGAGCAGGTCGAGGCTGTCGAGCGCCTCCAGCGTGTTCCGCGTATCGGAAAACACGAGCGCGGGGTTGCCGCCGTTCACGATCAGCGCGCGCACCTGGCCCTTGCCGGGTGTGAGGATTTCATCCGCGAGTGTGTTGGTGGGCATCTCCTGGTAACCGAACAACCCGGTGATGCCCTGGATGTCGCGCACGCGCGAGCGTTGTTCCGTGCGCAGCGCGACGGGCAGCGGGGCGTTGCCCGAGGCGGCCAGTTCCGGGCCGAGCGTGCCGGGATTACGCGTCATGCCGCCGCGTGCATCGAAGCGCCCGCAGATCGCGTTCAGGGTCTGCACGAGCTGGGTTGTGAGGTTCTGGTGGCGCGCCATGTGCAGCCCCGTGCCAGACGCGGCGGCACCGGATTTCGCTGTCGCGAAGAGACGCGCCGCCTCGACGATGTCCCGCGCGTTGCAGTGGGTGCGCCGCGCGGTGTACTCGAGCGTGAAGGGCCGGACGGCCGCGTGCAGTTCCTCGAAGCCGGAGCAGTAGTTCGCGACGTAGTCGGCGTCGTGCCAGCCGTTGTCGATGATCTCGCGGATCATGCAGGCCAGCAGCGTGGCGTCCTCGCCCGGCTTCACCTGCAGGTGCACGTGCGCTTTCTCCGCGACATCGCAGCGCCGCGGGTCGATGACCACCAGTTTCATGCCCCGCTTCAGCGCGTTCTTCAGCCGCGTGGCGGGATTGGACTGCGGCATGGACCACAGGTGCGACACCACCGGGTTGGTCGCGACGAACAGGGTGCAGTCGGCGTGGTCGATATCCAGCACGCCGAGCGGCAGCGGGCCCCCGAACAGGCGGTCGTAGGCGATGATCAGCGCCGGCGAGTCGATCGTCAGTGACGTGTACAGCCGCGGTGAGCCGAAGGACTCCAGCCACTTGGCGACATACCAGGGTCCGCCGGCGGCGGTGCGGTGTCCGCCGCAGCCCACGTACACGGCGACGGCTTCGGGGCCGTGCTCCTCCACGATCGCGCGCAGCTTGTCGCCGATCTCGTCGATAGCGGTGAGCGTGTCGATGTCGGCGAAGCCGTCACCGACCCGCTTTTGCGTGGCCAGCAGGCGGTCCGGGTGGTTGATGCGTTCCACCTCCGCGCGGCCCTTGGGGCAGGTGTAGCCTTGCGAGACGGGGTTGTCGTAGTCGCCGCGCACGTCGATCACGCGGTTGTCCTGGGTATCCACCTCCAGCCCGCAGAACACGTGGCAGAAGCGGCAGAATGTCTTGTGTGTTTCCGGCATGTTGTGCACCTGTTGTTATCGTTTACCGGGAGTCCGCGCCGTGGTCAGCCGCTCCCGTTCCTCATCAGTTCGATGCGCGGATCGTTGGGATAGATCCACTCCTGCCCGATCACCTGCGCCACGCGCAGCTCGCCCGGGATGTTGTCGATGCCGATCATCCGGTCAGCCGCCTGGTTCCAGTGGTAGATGCGCGCCTCCTGGTAGCTCAACGGCACACCGCGAAACCCCGCGGACTCCATCGACTTCTGGATCTTGAGACCGAACTGCGTGTCCTCGCGCAGCACGGCGCACAATTCGGCGCCGTCGTTCTCGGTCCACAGGTCGGGTTTCATGCCCTCCCGCCACGCGGGCGCCATGGTCCAGGTTTCCATGCGGCACTTGTCGATGCCGTTGGGCCAGAACAGGATCGGCGGTATGGCGTACTGGGAGAGCGGCGACACCCAGTTGGGGAACAGGCCGTAGGACTGAGTACAGGTGCGGGCGATCTCGCCCGCGGTCTCGATGCGCGCCACTTCGGGCGGCACCTGCACCGCTTCCAGCGCGTCGCGACCCGCGGGAGTGGGCGCGATCATGCGGCCGTGGCCGTGCGGGTAAAGCGTGTTGACGTTGCGCCGGTCATCGAGGATGGGTGCGACTGTACCCGGGTGGATAGAGCGCACGTGGTACACCTCGGTGTTGGCCTCCATCGCGATCTTCCAGTTGCAGTCGAGGTCGAAGATGTGGCGCGCCGCGAGGCGGCAGTTCTCGAACTGGAACTCCTCCCACTCATCGGCAATGGGACCCAGCCAGTCGAGCAGCGTAGGGGCGCCTGCGTCGAAATTGACGAACACGAGATTGCCGAAGCGTTCGCAGCGCACCTGTCGCAGGCCGCGGGTGGCGAGGTCCAGCCCGCGAAAATCCTGCGGGTCGCGTACCGCGAGCAGCTCGCCCTCGCGGCTGTACGTCCAGCCGTGATAGGGGCAAACCAGCCTGCGGGCGTTGCCGCGCCGCTCGGCGACCACGGGTGCACCGCGGTGCTGGCAGGTGTTGTAGAACGCGTTGATCTCTCCCGCGTCACCGTGCACGAGGACGATGGGTTGTCCC
>JAUIEP010000309.1 GCA_030428835.1 Gammaproteobacteria bacterium
ACGTCGAGCGGGATTCCCAGAGCGTGCCGGATTGTTGGTTCGCTTTTTCGTGGCATTGGCCACCTGTTTCTCCTTTGCGCAGGGGGTGTGGATGGCCCCGCCCCCCTGCGCAAAGGCGGGGCCATCCACGACTAGGTGCCTGAAGATCAGGCAGTGCCGCCCGTGAACTTCTTGATGTGCGACGTCTGCGGAAGCGCACCGTCGACACGCCAGATGAACTTGAGCGTGATGAGGTCGTTGGCGAAGGCGTAGTCCGCCGACTGGGAAACCTGAAGGCCACCAGCCGAGCGAACGAAGTACGACTTCAGGTCGCCAGCGACGAGCGAGACAGCGCCAGAGCCGGGAGCGGCCATGGCGGGGTTCTCGATGAGGCGGTACGAGCCGAGGATGGTGTCGGGGGTGCCCGGCGCCAAAGTCGGAACGAAGACGTAATCGCCATTCGCGGTCTTGAGCTTGCGCAGCGCGGCGATGGCCGAACCGGAGCCCATGACAGCGAAACCGGGGAGCGTGCGCGCCCCGCCATCGAGGGAGTAGACGAGGTCAATGACATCGTCAGCGGTGAAGTAGCCCGTGCCGCGGGTCGCGGTCGCGGTGCCACCGGTCACACCAGCAGCAGCCGAAGTGACCACACCGGTCGGCTGGACCGTGCCGGTACCCGTGGTCAGCCAGGCGTTGATGCCCGTGCCGAACGCATTGCCGGCCTGCTCGGACAGGAACGTCGTGATGTTGACGTTGCTGTCAGCGACCATCTCAGGCGACACCTGGATCAGCAGGCTCGCCTTGTAGGCGTTCAGGGTGGTGGTGCCGAAGCCGGGATCGGACTCGGCGATGGCCTCGCCCTCACCCTTGATGGCCGCAGTCGACCAAGTCGCCAGCGACGGCAGCGTGAACGGCTCGCCACCGGAGGTGTTGATGAAAGACACCACAGACGGGTCGATCATCGGACCCACCATGCGGGCCTGGTCCAGCACCTGGGCGCTGAACGTGGTCGGCACCGGGGCGTTGCTGGACGAGGTCAGGACATCGCGGGTCTCCACACCGAAGGTGTAGCCGCGACGCTCACCGGAGATGATCTCGCGGAGAATGTCGGCGTCGCTGGACGGCGCAGCCTGACGGGACTCCACCGGGCGGGCCACGTTCTCCAGCCCACGCATGGACTCGGCGATCTCGGCCTCGCGCTTCTCAGCGGCAATGAGGGTGTCGATGAGGGCGCGCTTCTCGTCGAGCTCCGCGAACGTGCGGTCAACGAACTCGCGCTCCTCGGCGGACAGGTCGCGGCTCTCGGCAGCGGCCTCGTCCATCTTGGCCTTTGCTGCGTGGTAGGCCGACTGGCGGTCCTCCACGAGCTTGTTGAGGTACTGAGACAAGGTAATTCACCCCTTTCTGGGGTTTCTCGATGGAATGCGCAGGTGGTTCATTTGCGATCCCGCCGAGGCTCCTCAGAGCGGGTGTCTCCGGCCGAGGCTCCTCAGAGCCGGAGGAAGTGTTAGAGAGCCTTGTAGGCAAGGTCCAACTTGGCGCGCAGCAAGTCCAGCGCGGGCTTCGAGTCCACGGCCGCAGGCTCCTCGGCAGCCACGGGCTCCTCGGGCGCCGGCGCCAACTTGGCGACCACAGCGGACAGCAGACCAGCCTGGTCGGCGGTGAGTCCGTTGCCGTTCTCCAGCGCGTCCAGCGCGTCGTTCAGCAGGTTCGCATCCTCGCCCGTCTTGTCTGCCAGCATGTCCACCGCGCGCACCGACGCCGACGTCGCCGGGTAGGCCGGGAACGTCACCACCGACACCTCAATGAGGCGCACCTGGCGCAGCTCGCGGGTCGAACCGTCCTCGCTCCACGAGTCGCCGCCACGCGGCACCGTGAAACCGAAACTCATGGAGTCGACGTCGCCGCGCCGCATCAGCACCGACAAGTCGCGGCCTACCGTGGTCGGCGGCAAGTCTGCCTCCGCCAGCAGGCCCTTGCTGTCCTCGCTCAAGCGCAGCGTCTTGCCGCGCGTGGAGGCCAGCACCTTCTCGGAATTGTGGTTGAGCAACATGCGCACGTTGTTGCGCGACTTCAGCGTGCGGCTGAACGCGCCCGGCGCAATTGTCTCCGTGAATGGCAGCGGCTCCGACGGTGAGTTGAACACGGCGGCGTAGCCGCTGAAACTCATGCCGTC
>JAUIEP010000144.1 GCA_030428835.1 Gammaproteobacteria bacterium
TGCCTCCCTGACGGCTACGCGAAGAGATATCCCGGCCCGGGTCCTTCCATCGAGCGTAAGAAGCAACTCTGTTCTACGCGAACGTGTGTCAGGCACCGCACATCTGATGTCTGCGCGAACGTCTGTCAGGCACCGCACATCGAGGTTCACAAAGTGGGTAGGGTGACGCGTTATTGGGGAACTTTTTTCGGGCCTTGCGCCCGTAAAAAGTTTCACGATGGCGCGGCGCCCGGGTGCCACTCTCGCGAGCGCTGAACAACCTCGTCCGCTAGGTACTCAACCACCTCTCCGTCCAACGTACCCGTGGAATCCCCAAGTCCGCTAAGCACTCAAACAACCCTCCGCCACCACAAAAAAAAGCCGGAGCGAATCACCGCGCCGGCCTTTCAGGACCTCGCCTGCAACTAGAACTTGAAAGCCAACTCGACGCCATACGTCCGCGGCAGGTTGTAAATCGTGCCTGCCGTTTCCGTGACGTCCACCAGCGGGGTGCCGCCGGTGATGTAGCGCTCGTCCGTCAGGTTGTTGCCGTAGGCCGTGATGCGCAGGTTCTCGTCGTTCGACGTCCAGGTCAGGCGCGCGGAGAGATCCTCCTGGTCCACCTCGTACAGGCCGGACAGGCAACTTGCACGGTCGAAGCAGTTGTCAACGTTCTTGCGGTAGGACCACGCCACCATCGGCACGATGCTGCCGAATTCCGTTTCCAGCAGGTACTGGGCAGACAGGAAGTAGATTTCCTCCGGCAGGCGCGGCAGGTTCTCGTCGGAACGATCGATCGGGCAGTTGTCCACGGTGTCGAGGCCCACGACGATCCGCGTGCAGCCCTCGGCAGGCGGCGCGTCGGGTGAGGCCAGGATCCGCTCGTCGGCGTAGTCGTCGATCTCGCCCTCGTTGAACGTCACGTTGGCGGTGATCTGCAGGTTGCTGATGGGAATCACCTGGGTCTCGATCTCGATGCCCGAGATAGTGGAGGACTCAGCGTTGATCAGCGCACCGGCGATGCGCCCCGTGTCCGGGTTGATGCGCACTGTGGTGAGTTGGCGGTCCTCGTACTCGGTGTAGAAGATTGCGGTGTTCAGGCGCAAGCGGTTATCCCACGCGTCCAGCTTGATGCCGAGTTCATAGTTCCAGACTTCCTCCGGCTTGTACTCCTCGATCATCCGCGTGGCGACGTTGACCGTGTCGGTGATGCCGCCGGACAGGAAGCCGTTGGCGATGGTGAAATAGGCGGTACCACCGTCCACGAATCCCATGTCGCCGAAGTTGTACTGCAGGCTCGCCATCGGGGTGATGTCGTCGTCATCCACGCGCATGGTCTGGTCCGCCAGCGGGTCGACCTGGCCCGGGTTGTTCGGGTCTTCGCCCTTCACGAAGCCGTGGGCGGGGTTGAAGGTGTCCGGGCCGCTGGGAAGGATATAAAACTGGTCTCCGACCGCGGAGGTCATGGCGTCGCCGGTGGTCGCCAGCGTGGCGAGTTCGGGCACGCGGAAGCGGCGCGACAGTTTGCGCTCTTCCCAGGTGTAGCGCAGGCCGGCCGTCAGGCGCCAGGAGTCACTGAAGTTCCAGTCGGCCTGGCTGAAGATCGACGCCGAGGTGTTTTTCGTGTCCAGGTCCAGCGTCTGGTTGATGTAGAAAATCTGGTTGGGGTTGAAAATCGCCCCCGGGAAAGGACCGCTCGGCGACAGCTGGTGACCGCCATCCGATTCCTCGGTGAAGCCGTAGACGCCCACCACGTAGTCCAGCCGGTCGTCGAACGCCGTGCCGGACAACTGGAACTCCTGGGTGAACTGGTCGGTCTCGCGCAGTTCGCCCGCGGGGCCGTAGGTGGTGCGGTGCAGGTTGGCGACCCCGATCGCGTCGAGCTCATTGCTGGCGCCGGCTTCCGTGTAACGACCCGAGGAAATGCTCTTGAACGTGGCGCCGTTCGCCAGTTCCCATTCGAGGCTGAGTGCCAGGCTCTGGACTTCCGCCTCGTACTTGTTGGGCGCAAGGTCCGCCATGATCTTGTCCTTGCCCAGGTCGTCGTTTTCCTGGCACCAGTCCTTGAGGCTCTGCCCGGTAGCGGGAATGACGATGAACGGGTCCTGCAGGCCCGCCTGCCAGCCCGCGCCCTCGATGCCTTCCACCACCTCGCAGTTCTGCCCGCGCGCGGCCTGGTCGGTCTTGGCGTAGCTGTAGCTTAGATCGGCGGTCAGAGCGTCGCTGGGCAGCCAGCGCAACTGTGCCTGCGCGCCGTAGCGGTTGATGCTGCTGAACTCGTCGTTGTTCGACAGGCCGGCGCGCCCGTTGCTGCGGCTTTTTACATAGCCGTCGCGCTTGGTCGAGTAGACCGATACCCGCGACAGCAGTGAGTCGTCGACCAGGGGCACGTTGATCGTCAGCTTGCCGTCCTGCTGGTTGTAGTTGCCGAGCCGGATGTCCGCCTTGGCTTCGAACTCATCGATGGGCTTGTTCGTGGTGTAGAGGATGGCGCCACCCGTGGTGTTCTTGCCGAACAGTGTGCCCTGTGGGCCGCGCAATACCTGTACGCTCTGCAGGTCCACGTTATCCAGTACCGCCCCGTCCGGTCGTGAGACGTACACGCCGTCGACATAAATTCCCACGCCCGAGTCGAAGTTGACCCCGGTGTTGCGCGCGCCGACGCCGCGGATGAAAACGTTGCCCGCGCCGCCGGTACCGTTGCCGTCGTACAGGTCGACGTTGGGCGCCACCTTGCGCAGGTCGGCGATGTCGCGCATGCCCAGTTCCTCGAGGTTGTCACCCGAAAAGGCGGACACGGCGATAGGCGTTTCCTGCAGTGACTCCTCGCGCTTGCGCGCGGTGACCACCACTTCCTCGAGCACCAGTGCGGCCTGTGCGTGACCCGGGGCCAGGCCCGTGCCGGCGGCGGCGATAGCGGCGGACACGGGGAGGGCGGCGAAGCGTGTGAGTCTGGGCATAGCGGTACCTCAATCTGGCGTTTTTATAGTTAACGCAAGCACCAGTGATATCGGTACGGTCACGGACTCGCGGGCAGTGGGAAATTTAGCACCCGGGGCGCGCGCATGGCTATAGCCTTCCGGCGGTACGAAGGCTAGAAAAGTTTACCAAGCAGGCGAGATACGGCGTTTTCAACCCGGAGGATGCGTGGGCCGAGGTTGACTGCCTCGCAGCCCGCCGCGGTGAGCTTCCCGATTTCGTAGTCCGTGAAACCCCCTTCGGGGCCGACGACCAGTACCGCCTGCCCGGGAATGTCCCGCGGGCAGGGCCTGTGCGCGTCCGGATGCGCAACGAGCGCGATGCGGTCACTGGCGAGATCGGGCAGCACGTCCTCGACGAACGGTTTGAAGCGCCGGTGTTGTTGCACGGCCGGCAGCACCGTGTCGACGCTCTGTGCGAGTCCCGCCAGGAGATACCGGCGTACCATCTGCTCCGCGAGTACCGGCGTCTGCCAGTAGCTTTTCTCCACGCGGTAGCTGTGCACGAGGTGTAGTTCACTGATGCCGAACTCGGCGACGCTGCGCAGGATGCGGCGCAACATTTTGGGGCGCGGCAGTGCGAGCACGAGGCTGGCGGGGAGCTTCCGGGGCGGTTGCCTCTCGAGCGTCACGGCAAGTGTCGCCTCGTTCTCGTCCAGCGTTTCGAGCACGGCGGTACCGAGCAGGCCGCCGACTTCCCCGGCGCGCACCTCGCGCCCGATGGCGATCCCGCTGACCGCGCGCAGTTGCGCCAGTTGTTCGCCGGTAACGCGGATGCGCTGTTCGTCAATGCGCTGCGCGGCGGAAAACAGCAGCAGGTTCACCGCTGCTCAGCCCGCCCACAGGTCGTAGTCGTCGGCGGCGGTAACCTCCGCCTCCACGAAGTCACCGGGGGTGAGCCCCGTCACGCCGGGCAGGTAGACGCGGCCGTCGATGTCCGGCGCGTCCGCGGCGGAGCGGCCGACGGCGCCCTGCGCATCCACCTCGTCGATGAGTATCTCGATCGTGCTGCCGATCCTGCGCGCCAGCCTGTCGGCGCTGATGGCCTGCGCCTTCGCCATGAAACGCTCCCAGCGCTCCTGCTTTACCTGTTCAGGCACCTGGTCCGGCAGGTCGTTCGCGGGCGCACCGGCCACGGGCGAATACTGGAAACAGCCGACACGGTCGATCTGCGCCTCGTCGAGGAAATCCAGCAGCACCTCGAAGTCGTCGTCCGTCTCGCCCGGGAAGCCGACGATAAACGTGCTGCGCAGTGTGATGTCGGGGCAGGTCTCGCGCCAGCTCCTGATGCGCTCCAGCGACTTCTCCGCCGCGGCGGGACGCTTCATGCGCTTGAGTACGCTGGGGCTGCCGTGCTGGAAGGGGACGTCGAGGTACGGCAGGATCCTGCCCTCGGCCATGAGCGGTACGACGTTGTCGACATGGGGGTAGGGATACACGTAGTGCAGCCGCACCCAGACGCCGAACTCCGCCAGCGCCTCGCACAGGGCCTGCATGTTGGTTTTCAGGGGGCGCCCGTTCCAGAAGTCGGTGCGGTACTTGCGGTCGACGCCGTAGGCGCTCGTGTCCTGGGAGATCACCAGTAGCTCGCGCACACCGGCGCGCACCAGGCGCTCCGCCTCCTCCATGACGTCGCCGATCGGTCGGCTGGCGAGGTCGCCGCGCATGTGCGGGATGATGCAGAAACTGCAGCGGTGGTTGCAGCCCTCCGAAATTTTGAGGTAGGCGTAGTGTCGTGGCGTGAGCTTTACGCCCTGCGGCGGCACCAGGTCGGTATAGGGATCGTGCTCCGCCGGAGGTGGCACGAACTCGTGTACCGCGCCCACCACCTCTTCGTACGCGGCCGGTCCTGTCACGCTGAGCACGCTCGGGTGCAGTTCGCGGATGGCGTCGGCGTCGCTGCCCTTGCCCATGCAGCCGGTAACGATGACGCGGCCGTTCTCCGCCAGCGCCTCGCCGATGGCATCCAGCGATTCGCGCTTGGCGCTGTCGATGAAACCGCAGGTATTGACCACCACGAGTTCCGCGTCCTCGTAACTCGGCACGACCTCGTAACCGTCCATGCGCAGTTGCGTGAGGATGCGCTCGGAGTCGACCAGGGCCTTGGGGCAACCGAGGCTGACGAAACCGACCTTGCGTGTGTTAGCGGGCATCGGACAGGGGTCTCTTGGAAAAAGTGCGCAGTATACGGGAAGGGCGGTACGGCGTACCGGCGCGGTGGCGGGGCCGGGGGTTACCCGAACGGGTCTATTTCCTGCACCTCGTAGATCTTCACGTCCATGGTCTCGGGCGGGTTGCTGCCCATAATCGCCTGGAACTCAGCCATGTGCGGGGTCTGGAAATGCGCCAGCAGGTCGTCCAGCGTCACCCACTTCTCGGTGATGCGCAGTGTCGATGAATCGTTGAGCTCAACGCTGAAGGTGTAGTCGAGGCAGCCCTGCTCCTCGCGGCTGGCGGTCTCCATCGTGCTCATCGCACCCTGCAGTGCGACGATGGTTTCCGGTGTCGTCTTGACGACGGCGTTTACCACGATCATGGTCTGCCTCCTTTGGTGGCGTGCTGGAGCCTCGACAGGCAATGTACCCCAACCACCCAAAGCGCGAAAGGCGCGCGCCTAGCGTCTGCCCCGGCGCCAGTCCCACGGCGGAACGGGGCGCTCTTCCTGCCACAGGCCTCGGCGCCCGGCGCGGGCGCGCTCCTCGGCGGCCTCGAGATGGCGCTCGTGGGGCGCGTGATAGCGATACCACCAGGCGTTGCCCGCCTCGACCTGCGCCGCGTTGATGTTGGTATCGCCCAGGTACAGCGTGCCGACCGTGCGCCCGTAGTCGTCCTTCTCGACGACGACCACGCCCACCTGCTTGTCCTCGACGAGAGCGGCGAGTTCCCTGCCGGCGCGCGTGCCGTGGGGCTGGTCGCGCTCGGGGGAATCGATGCCGAACAGTCGTATCTTGTGTTGTTCGCCCCGCGCATCGAGCACGGAGACGGTGTCGCCGTCCGCAACGCGCACCACACGCCCGCGCAGGTCGAATCGGGGTGCCGCGCCCTCGCGCGCCGCGCCCAGTTCCTCGATCTTGTCGGCCGCCTTGCGCCAGCCGGCGTCGTCGCGCTGCGGGTACTGTGTGACCCGGTCCGTCACACTGGACAGCAGTGCGCCCGGCCAGCTCACGGTGCCGGTAGTGGCGTACTGAAATGCGCTGATCAGCAGCGCGACAACGGCCAGTGTCGCAAGACCCTTTCTGTTGAGTCGCGGTTTACGGGGCATTTTTGCGGGGTCCGGAAACGACATCCCCGGCGCGTTGCCGGGGATGCGAGGGGGGCGTGGTGATACGCCGTGCGGTCAAGGCTTCAGCGGCGCAGGCGGCGCAGGCCCACCAGCAGCAGGCCGAGGCCGGTCAGCGCGAGGCCATAGCCGGTGAGTCCGGGGACCTCGGTGACAACAGGCGGCGGAGGCGGCGGTGGCGGGAGGGTGGTTACCCAGCTTCCCGGGTTGCTGAAGTTGATGCCGGTGCCCTGGGTGCCTGGCGAATAGCTGGTGCAGCTGGGTACGCCGTTGACGGCGGTGCAGATGGAGTCGTCGGCCCCCTGGTCCTGGACGGCGATCATCCCGGAATTAATGGTGGAGATAATCGAGTTCACGTCGTTGATGGCCGTCGCGAGCGGCAAGTCCCGCGCGAAGATGGCCCAGGCGGTGATATCGCCGGAGCCGTCCGTGCTGACCTGGATGCCGGGGATGGTGTTGAAGGCGGCCAGCGTGCCGTCGGCGTCGGTGATGGTGGTCACACCGTCACTGAAGGTGAAAGTCAGTACCAGGCCGGAAATATCCTGGCCCACCAGGTTGGCGGCCAGGGGTGCCGCGGTGGTGAACTCGCCGGTGATACTCATGCCGGTGTTGTAGGCGCCGTTGGCGCCGGCGTAGGTATTGCCGGTATAGGTGTAGGTCGCGGCGAGGGCGCCGGGGCCGAGGGCGCACGCGAGCGTGGCCACGAATGCGAGTAGAAAGTGCTTCATAGGGCTACCTGTCTGTGGTTATTGTGCGAATGGGCGGAAGAAATCCTACTAAATTCAACGACTCACGCGTACTTTTAATTGTGCGGAGTATTACGGAATCCCGCTCCCGGGCAGTCCCCGGTGGAATGCCTCAGCCGCCGCGGGCCCGGTACCAGATCGGAGACGACCACGCGCGCTCCTGGATGGTCGCGGGCAGGTCAGAGCGCGGCTCCTCGCCCGCGCGCAGCGCATCCCAGGTCGACCAGCGGCAGGTCGGGTTTTCCAGGACGCGCACGTAGTAGAACGCCTCTGTGTCGGCGCTGAAGTCCGGATCCCGCCAGAGCGTCTTGAGTTCGCCGGCGCCGACATCCGCGGAGCGCGAGCAGTCGTCGAGGTTGACGGTGGCGCCGTTGTCCGGGCAGCGATGGGTATCCGGGTTGACTTCGAGGTTGTCAGAGCAGGCCACGTCGTAGACCTGTTCGCGGTGCTCGCCGTTCTTGAGCCAGCCCTTGATCACCTGTACCCGCTGCAGCGGCGCGCCGTCGGGATCCGCGGTGGCCCAGACGACGAAGGCGGGGGCCCGACCGCCATTCGCTGCCAGGTCGCTGCCCATGGCGACCCCGGTGTCATACGCCGTGCGCACCAGTGACGGGCTGTCGACCAGCCCGGCCGGGTAGTCGTAGCCGGCGAAAAAGCGCACCTTGATGCGCGGTCCCGAGGTGGCGAAGGTCTCCTTGCGGCGGAAAGCGTCGTAGATCGACTCGCGGGTATTTTCCTCGGCCCACACCGCGGCCAGCCCGGACGCGGACCAGTATTCAAAGGAGGACGTGGCGAGGTAATCCTTGCCGTCTACCTCGGTGATCATCCCGGGGTCCATCCACTTGACGATGGTGCCGTAGAGGAAGGACGCGGGAATGGCACCGCGCAACTCGGCGGTGCCGTCCAGCATGCCCGCCTTGGAAAAGAAGTTCTCCTCGGCCAGGGAGTTGGCGCCGGTGTGCGTGTCGCTGGCGGCGACCACGCCGAACTTGTACGGGTTGAGCACGCCGCCCTCGGCGATGGCGAGGCCGCGCAGGTACGCATCGCGCACGTAGCCGCCCGCCGGTTCCGAGTAGAGTTTCGTCGCCACGCGGTACGGGGCGATCTCGAAGTTGGCCCACTCATCATTCTTGGACAGCAGCGGATGCGTCTCCGAGGTGCCTTTCACCTGGGTGATCTCGACCAGCGGCTCGTTGCGCAGGCGCTGCTCGGAGTAGGCGTTGTCGATGGGCGCTCCGGCCCAGTTCGTGAGCTGGAACATCGCGCCGTTGGAGCCGTTGGAGTTGTGCGGGATGGCCAGGCTCTCCACGCCGGCGGCGCGCAACGTGTCCATCCACCGCCAGAGCCCCTCCGGGTTCTGTGAGTTGAAGCGCGAGAACGGCATGGCGGGCAGGCGGTCGGTGTCGCGGAAGATCACGTTGCGGTGCAGGTTGCCGCGCTCGTCGGTGGAGGACGTGTACTCGAACGCCGCGAACGTGGTGAACGCGCCGGGATTGTAGGCGTCGTTCGCGGCGCGCACGGTGTCGGCCCACGCGGACCGGGTCACGGACTCCACGAGCTGGCGGTCGATGCTGCCGTCGAGCAACCCGTTCAGCGTGGCGGGCAGGAAGTCGCTGAAAGCGCTGCCGCGCCCCGCCAGGCTGAGGATGTTCATGTTGTCCGGCGCGTTGATGTCGTGCAGGGGCTCCGCCACCGCGTAGCGTGAGAATTCGGTGCGGGTGTCCGCGGCCTCCCTGACCAGCCCCATGAGCATCGCGTGGTCGGTGACGGCGTAGAAATCCATCGGCCGCTGCAACTGCACCGCGTAGCCGGAAGGGTGGTCCATCGGGTTGCCCTTGGCGTAGCGGTAGGCGTCGTCGGGCGTATTGACCGTGCCGAATACGTAGGCGTCGAAGGAGTAGGCGGTGTGGACGTGCAGGTCGCCGAAGTAGGCGTTGCGCTCGGGGTTCGGGGCGGGGCGGAACTGCAGGATCTCCTCGCTCGGCGGCAACAGCGTATTGGCGGTGCGCGCGGCCCCGGCCAGTCCCACCTCGGGATCGGACTGCCTGGCATCGAGGGAATCGTTGGAGCAGGCGGCCAGTGTCAGCACGGCGGCGACCGCCAGGAGAGTCGCTATTCGCATCAGGGTGAGCCTTGTCGGAGCGGGTGGGCCGATCATAGGCGGCGAGGTCTGTGGCGTCCAGTTGCCCCGCCCGCTGCCAGCGCGCGCGGGAAGTGCTAGTCTCAGTGGCTGCTGAGTGCCACCTGGAGGGCGCGATGGACAAGGTGAGTGTACAGCGGGAGGGTCGCACGACAGTGGTGTCTATCCGCCGTCCCGATGTGCGCAACGCCGTCGACGGCGAGACGGCTGCCGCGCTGGCGGCGGCGTTCCACGCGTTTGACGCCGATGACGGGTCCGACGTCGCGGTCCTGTACGGTGAATACGGCACATTCTGCGCGGGTGCCGACCTCAAGGCGGTCGCCGCGGGTGCCGGCGCCAATCCGATGCGCGCCGACGGCGACGGGCCGATGGGGCCCTCGCGCATGTTGCTGTCCAAGCCGGTGATCGCCGCCGTGGCCGGCCACGCTGTCGCGGGTGGACTCGAGCTGGCCCTGTGGTGCGACCTGCGGGTCGCGGAGGAGAGCGCCGTCTTCGGCGTATTCTGCAGGCGCTGGGGTGTGCCGCTGGTCGACGGCGGCACTATCCGCCTGCCGCGCCTGATCGGCCACAGCCGGGCCATGGACCTGATCCTCACGGGCCGCCCGGTGGATGCCCACGAGGCACTGCAGATGGGGCTCGCCAACCGCGTGGTACCCGACGGCGAGGCACTGCCGCGGGCGCTCGAGCTCGCCGACCAGCTCAGCCGGTTTCCGCAGCTCTGCCTGCGCTCGGACAGGCTCAGCGCCTACGAGCAGTGGAGTATGTCACTGGAGGACGCGCTCGCGAACGAGTTCGTGCGCGGCGTGGAAGTCGTGCGCTCCAACGAGACAGTGACCGGCGCCACCGCCTTCGCCTCCGGCAAGGGCCGGCACGGCGACTTCGGGGATATCTAGGGGCGCCGCTACAGCGTGCGCTGGCCGCGGGCACCGTGGGTGCGCACGGCGAGTTCCGCCTGCAGCAGTGACTGTAACTTGAGCGAGTCCTCGCGGCAGAGAAAGTCGCCGAGTTGCACGCTGCCGTTGCGGTCGTACAGCGCCAGCCGCGGGGCCTCCCATGGGTGTTCCTCGCGCAGCACCGAGAGCGCCGCCGCGGGGCGGGTGAAGCGATGGCGCTGGCGCGGGGCGAGGTAGCCCTCGTCAACCTGTACCGAGTGCTCGTTCACCGTGATCACCTGGCGGTACTGCAGTTTCCAGTTGACGTAGTACAGCGCGGCGCCGAGCGCGGTGAGTTCCAGCCCGGCCAGGGGCAGGATCGGCCAGGCGCCCGCCAGCGCGAAACTGATCGCCGCACCGAGCGAGGGCACCGACAGCGCGGCCAACACCCAGAGGTTACTGCGCCAGTTGGCGGACTGGTTCGGGCGGGCGATGATTTGCAGTCGGCTGCCGTGCCGCGTGCTGTTGACCACAGGCGCTGCTCCTCGGCGGTTTCCTGCCGAGTCTAGTCAATTTCACTGCGCTCGCCTACTCTCTGGCGCTGGCGCAAGGAGGACGCGCTCCATGCACGACGAACTGGTCATTGCGCCCGCCGATGTCGACTCCGCGACGGGCGCGGTTATCGTGGACTGCCGCTTCTCGCTGGCCGACCCGGACGAGGGCCGGCGTTTGTACGAGGCGGGTCACGTCCCCGGCGCCCATTACCTGGACCTGAACCGCGACCTGTCGGGGCAGCCGGGCAGGCACGGCGGGCGCCACCCGCTGCCCGAACCCGCCGTCTTCGCCGCCAAGCTCGCGCGACTCGGCATCGGTCTCGAGCGCGCCGTCATCGCCTACGACGATTCACGGTTCGCCTTCGCGGCGCGGCTCTGGTGGATGATGCGCAGCCTGGGCTATCGCCCGCCGCGCCTGCTGTACGGCGGCTTCGCCGGCTACCTCGCCGCCGGCGGCCAACCGGAGTGTGACGCGCCGGCAGCGACACCCTGTGCTCCCGCGGCGGTCACGGCCTACAGCGGCTGTATCGATATCGCGGGCGTGAAGGCGGCGCAGGAGGCCCGCGCGCTGCTGGTGGATTCCCGCGAGGTACAGCGCTACGAGGGACGCGAGGAACCCATCGACCCGGTGGCGGGGCACATTCCCGGGGCGCTGAACCTGCCGTGGCAGGGCGTGACCGACGCCCGGGGCAGGCTGCTGCCCGCGGCCCTGCAGCGCCAGCGCTGGGGCAAACTGGCCACCGTCGACGACCTCGTCGTGTACTGCGGCTCCGGCGTGACGGCCTGCGTCAACCTGCTGTCACTGGCGCAGATCGGCCGCGACGACGCGCAACTCTACGCCGGTAGCTGGAGTGACTGGTGTTCGCACCTGCAATGACCGATCAGCATAGAGAGTAGGGTCGAATTCATTCGACCTGGAACCCGGCTCTCGATCCGAACAACAGTGCGTATTGAGCATGGCGTTCCAAGTCGAATGAATTCGACCTGGAACCCGGCTCTCGATCCGAACAACAGTGCGTATTGAGCATGGCGTTCCATGTCGAATGAATTCGACCCTACAGCGCCAGGCTGCCGAGACTGCCTAGAAATCCGGCGGGCACTCCCCCCCGAACCGCTCACCGCTGCCCGGATGTGTGAACTCGAGCGTGGTCGCGTGCAGCAGCAGGCGCTCCGACATGGCAAGCGCCGCGTCGTGCGCGTAGAGATCGCAGCCGAGTATCGGGTGGCCGATAGCGGCAAGGTGGATACGCAACTGGTGTGAGCGCCCCGTCACCGGCCGCAACAGCAGCCGGGTCCGGTCGCCCTGGCGCGCCAGCACCTCGTAGCGCGTGAGCGCCTGCTTGCCGCGCCCGGCGCTGATGACCTGCCGCGGCCTGTTCTCCCAGTCCGCCGCGATGGGCAGGTCGATCTCACCGGCATCGGGACCCACCTCCCCGTACACGACCGCGTGATAGGTCTTGTCCACCCCGCGCTCCTGGAACTGCCGCGAGATGTGCGCGTGGCTGGCCCGGTGCAGCGGGATGACCATGATGCCCGAGGTATCCAGGTCGAGGCGGTGCACGATGCGCGCGCCCGGGTAGTCGCGCTGCAGGCGGGTGATCAGGCAGTCCCGGTTCAGCGGATG
>JAUIEP010000005.1 GCA_030428835.1 Gammaproteobacteria bacterium
CAGTCGGGCACCTCGGCCACGTGCTCGGGGAGGAAGCCCTCCATCAGCCCGATACCCGCGGCCTGCAGTTGCGTACTCATCGGCGGGTAGACGCCGGCGTCGGAGCCGGTCACGCGGTAGCCCAGTTCCCGGGCCAGTAAAGCGATGCCGCCCATGAACGTGCCGCAGATGCCGAGAATGTGAATGTGGCCTTTCAACAAGCGCTCCTGTGGATTGCGCGAATGGTAGCACGCACCGCCGCTATGACCACAAAAGGCGGCGAAGTGTCCACATGGTGCGGCAATTGCCGTATGATCAGTGTTCCTTTTCGTCAGCACCCGCGCACAAACGCCATCGTTTCACCGCCAGGACACCAAGCCAAAATGCCAGGGAAAAACGCCTTCTACGCCCAATCCGGCGGAGTCACCGCCGTCATCAATGCGTCCGCCTGCGGGGTCATCGAGACGGCACGCGCCAACCGCGGCAAAATCGGCAAGGTGTTTGCCGGCCGCAACGGCATCATCGGGGCGCTGCGCGAGGACCTGATCGATACCAGCAAGGAGAGCAAGGCCAACATCCGCGGACTGCTGACGACCCCGTCCGGCGCGTTCGGCTCCTGCCGGCACAAGCTGAAGAGCCTCGAGAACAATCGCGCGGAGTACGAGCGCCTGATCGAGGTCTTCAAGGCGCACGACATCGGCTACTTCTTCTACAACGGCGGCGGTGACTCCGCCGACACGTGCCTGAAGGTGTCCCAGCTCAGCGAGTCCATGGGCTACCCGCTACAGGCTATCCATGTGCCCAAGACGATCGACAACGACCTGCCCCTGACCGACAACTGCCCGGGCTTCGGCTCGGTCGCCAAGTACATCGCGATCTCCACGAAGGAGGCGGCGATGGACGTGGCCTCGATGTGCGAAACCTCCACCAAGGTTTTCATCCTCGAGGCCATGGGCCGTCACGCCGGCTGGATCGCCGCCGCGGGAGGCCTGGCGGCGGAGAAAGAGGGCGATGCGCCGCACATCATCCTGTTTCCCGAGATCGCCTTCGACCGCGAGAAATTCCTGGCCAAGGTCGAGCGCACCGTAAAGAAACAGGGTTTCTGCGTGATCGTGGCGTCCGAGGGTGCGCAGTACGCCGACGGCACCTTCCTGGCCGAGTCCGGCCTCAAGGACGCCTTCGGCCACAGCCAGCTCGGCGGCCTCGCGCCGACCCTCGCGCAGATGGTGAAGGACGAGCTGGGCTACAAGTACCACTGGGCGGTGGCGGACTACCTGCAACGCTCGGCCCGCCATATCGCCTCGCAGACCGACGTCGACCAGGCCTATGCCCTGGGCAAGGCGGCCGTGGAGTTCGCCCTGGACGGCGACAACGCCGTCATGCCCTGCATCGTGCGCGGCAAGGGCAAGCGCTACACCTGGTCCATCGGCAAGGCGCCGCTCGACAAGGTGGCCAACGTGGAGAAGATGATGCCGCGCAACTACATCACCCGCGACGGCTTCGGCATCACCCAGGCCGGGCGCGACTACCTGGCGCCGCTGATCGTGGGGGAGGCCTACCCCGAGTACCGCAAGGGCATGCCGCAATACGTGACGCTCAAGAACGCGCCCGTACCGCGCAAGCTGAAAAAACGCTTCTCGATCTGACCCCCCGGGTTTTAAGGACCTGGCGCACGAAATCGGCACAGCGGGGGCGCGGATCTTCGCGCGAACGCAGGATTTTGCCGCCCGGAATCTGTACAATTCGCGCCTGCCCGGGCACCCGGGTCCATAGCGAGATTCCGAGGTTTTTCCATGTACAGCAATTCCAACTTCAACCGCTGGCGCCGCCACCCCTGGCACGGACTGCACACCCGCCGCGAGGGCAGTGCCGAGGACGTAGTCCAGGTCTATGTCGAGATGACGCAGGACGACTCCGTCAAGTATGAGCTGGACAAGTCCTCCGGCTTCCTCATGGTCGACCGGCCCCAGCGCACCACGTCAAGCCCGCCCACCCTCTACGGCTTCATCCCCCGCACGTACTGCGCCGAGGAAGTCGCCAAGCGCTGTCCCGATGTGGAAGTGGCCGACGGCGACCCGCTCGATATCTGCGTGTTCTCGGAGCGCCATATTACGCGCGCCGACATCGTGTTGTTCGCGCGCGTCGTGGGCGGCATCCAGATGATTGACGGCGGCGAGGCCGACGACAAGATCGTGGCGGTGCTCGAGGGGGACAACATCTGGGGCGACGTACACGACATCGCCGACCTGCCGCAGATCAAGACCGAGCGCCTGCAGCACTACTTCTCAACCTACAAGCTGGTGCCCGGCAAGGAAGTGGATATCAAGGTGGACTTCGTCTACGGCCGCGAGGAGGCGCTCAAGGTAGTCGCCGCCGCGGAAAAGGACTACGCCAACCACTTCGGCCACCTGCACACGCGGGCAAAGGCGAAGGAAGCGTCATAAAGGGCGCCACCCCGCGCGCTGTAGGGTCGATTTCATTCGACCACCGCAACAGCTCTACCCCTGTGGGGTCGAATTCATTCGACCACCGCAACGGCATGATCACTGGTGGGTTGAATGTATTCACCCACCGCAGGCAACAAGAACCTTGTAGGGTCGAATTCATTCGACGCGGCGCGGCGGTTCCCAATTGCACTATTGTGCCTATTAAGAGCGTCGTACAGGTCGAATAAATTCGACCCCACAGGGGGCCCGCACCAGTGGTTCCCAATTGCACTATCGCGCCTGTTGAGAGCGCGTTACAGGTCGAATAAATTCGACCCCACAGGGGGCCCGCGCCAGTGTTTTCCAATTGCACCATCGAGCCTGTTGAAAGCGCGTTACAGGTCGAATAAATTCGCCCCCACAGGGGGCTCGCACCAGTCCCCGGGCACATCCACATAGCGCTCCAGCAATTCCGGCAGCAACGCCTCCACGGTCTCCCGCAGCAGCAGCGGCTCGTCGCAGTGCGAACCGTCCCAGCAGGCTGCCAGCAACGCGGCATTCAGCAGGCCCGCGCAATCGCGCGCCACCGGCGCGTAGCTCAGGTGCCAGCGCTCGGGCGCAACGCCGCCCCGGTCCGCGGCATAAGGCCGGTAGAAACCGTGCGACTCGCCGCGCGCCATGCGCTCATCCAGCCAGTTGTGCACTGCGTCGAAGACACCCCCGGGCGCGACTTCGGCGGGACTCAGCTGCACGTCGTAGTCCGCGGGCACCGCGCGCGCGTCATACACGTCGAGATCCGTGCCCCAGTGGTGGCGCGAGGTGCCGGGCAGCGCGCTGAACCGGAGAATCGCGAGGACCTTCCCCGTGTCGGGCAATGCGCCGATGTCTACCGGAGCGCCGGCGTCATCGTGAACGGCGCGCTCGCCGCGCACCTTGCCGTTCCAGATCGCGAGCTGCCGCGCACAGGAGCGGTACGCACTGGCGACGGCCAGGTCGAAGCCCGCGGCACGGGCATCCGCAACCAGCGCCGCCCAGGCCTGCGCGGCGCTCGCGTGCAGGCGCTGGCCGCCCGCCAGGGTCACGAGATGGGTCTCGCGCAGTCCGGTCAGTTCACCTGCGCTCAGGGGCGCCACAATTCGCTACTCCGGGTCGTCGTGCGCATCGCGCACTGTTCTCCCGGCATGATCCGCGCCGCGCGCCGTTAAGGCAAGCGACGACGGGCGGGCGTCTCAGTCCGGATCGAGGCTGAACGGCAGTTCCCGCGCGAGCGAGACACCGGCAAGGCTGATATCCGCCTGCCAGGCCAGCACCTCAAGGCCCGCCTCTCGCGCCTCGGCCAGTGCATCGCGGTAGCGAGGATCGATCTCGCCCGCCGCCGCCACCCGCGTTACACCGCTGTGGAACACACAGAACAACAGCACGGCGCGCGTCCCGTCTTGCTGCGCGACAGCGGCGAGTTCGCGGATGTGCTTGCGGCCGCGGTCGCTGACGGCGTCGGGAAACAGGCCCCAACCGTCGTCGCGGCACAGGGTGACGCATTTCACCTCGACAAACACCTGGCCCGGGGCACCCGACAACAGCAGGTCAACGCGACTGCCTTCGCCGTATTTCACCTCGCGCGCGATGTCCGGGTAGTCCGCGAAACCGGGTATGAGACCCGTGGCGAACGCCTCCTCCACCACCTTGTTGGCCCTGGCGGAATGTATGCAGGCCATCCCGCGGGATGTCTCGACCAGCTCCCAGGTGTGCGGGTATTTGCGTGTTTTCGAGTCGCTCACCGACAGCCACACCGGGGACCCCGGCTCGTCGCAGCCGGTCATGGCGCCGGTGTTGGGACAATGGGCGGTAAGCAGTTCGCCGTCACGCAGTTCGACGTCCGCCAGGAAGCGCTTGTAGCGCTTGATGAGCGTGCCCTCTACCAGGCGCTTGAACTGCATCTCAGGCGAGCACCTTCGCGAGCCGCTCCACGGCGAGTTCCAGACGCGGCAGGCCGGTGGTGTAGGAAAACCGCAGGTGCTCTCCCGCCCGGTGGTGGCCGAAGTCGAGGCCGGGAGTGAGCGCCACGCCGTGCTCCTCCAGCAGCCGCAGGCAAAAGGCCTGGCTGTCGGCGGTGAAGCGGCTCGCATCGGCATATATATAGAAGGCACCCTGTGGCTTACAGGGCACCTGGAAGCCGATGTCCTGTATGGCGGGCAGGAGAAAGTCGCGCCGCTGGCGGAAAATCTCGCGACGCTCTTCAAGTATGTCGCGCGTGCCGGGCTCGAAGCCGGCCAATGCGGCGTACTGGGCCATGGTCGACATGGAGATAAAGAGGTTCTGCGCCATCTTCTCCATCTCCGCCACCGCGGCCTCCGGCGCTACCAGCCAGCCGAGCCGCCAGCCGGTCATCCCGAAGTACTTCGAGAAACTGTTGATGACGAAGGCGTCGGGGTCGACTTCCAGTACCGAGGGCGTGGACGCCTCGTATCCCAGGCCGTGGTAGATCTCATCGACCAGCAGATGGCCGCCCCGGCCACGCACGGCGCGGGACAGGTCCGCCAGTTCATCACGGTTGAGCGCGGTGCCGGTGGGATTGGCCGGGGAGGCGACCATGGCGCCGACCGTATTGTCCCGCCAGTGCTGCTCCACGAGTGCGCCGGTCAACTGGTAGTTGCTCGACGCACCCACCGGTACCAGTTGGCCGCGCCCCTCCACCAGGCGCATGAAGTGGCGGTTGCACGGATAACCGGGGTCGGTCATCAACATGCCGTCGCCCGGGTTGATCAGCAGCGCGGCGATGAGCAGCAGGGCCCCGGACGCGCCGGGCGTGACCATGATGCGCGATGGCGGCACATCGAGGCCGTAGGTGTCTGCATAGTGCCGCGACAGCGCCTCGCGCAGGGGCGGGATGCCCGCGGCCTGGGAGTAATGTGTCTCCCCCCGCGCCAGCGCCGCCCGCCCCGCCTCGACAATCGGCCCCGCGGTCGCGAAATCCGGCTCGCCGGCCGCCATATGCACGATATCGCGCCCCGCGCTCGCCAGCGCCGTCGCCCGCTCCAGCACCTCCACGACGCGGAACGGTTCGATGTCCGCGACCCGGTCCGCATAGCGTAGCGTGGCGTCACGAGGCGCCATAGATCTCCCTCCGGTTGGCAAGCGCGCCATTCTAACCCCAGCCCGGCGGGGGGTGTTAGCGCGCGCGGAGCCGCGTGCGCGGATTCGGTCGCGGGGCATTCGCGGATTCGGTCGCGGGGCAATCGCGGGTTCCGGCGCGAGGCATTCGCGGATTCCGGCGCGAGGCATTCGCGGATTCCTGCGCGAGGCATTCGCGGGTTCCGGCGCGAGGCATTGGCACGGCCCAAAAACTGCAAGGAAATAGTGGCGTGAATACCGGTAATCTGATAGTTTTCCCGCCCTTGGATTTGGGCCATGCTCTGGCCCCGGTCCAAAAACACTGTAAATCATGACTCTGTGACTGCAGGCCGGTTACTTTTGCAGTATGGGAACCTAAATCATGCCACGAGCATCCAAGCCGTCCGCCAAGACCAAAGCCAAGGCAAAGACCAAAGCCAAGGCGAAAGCGAAAACCACCAAGACCACCAAGGCGAAGGCCAAGGCACCGGCCAAGAAGAAGGCTCCGGCCAAGAAGAAGGCCGCAACGAAAGCCCCGGCCAGGAAGAAGGCCGCTGCGAAGAAAGCTCCCGCCAAGAAGCAGGCTCCAGCCAGGAAGAAGGCAGCCGCCAAGGCGCCCGCCAGGAAAAAGGCAGCCGCCAAGGCAAAAGCCCCTGCAAAGAAGAAGGCACCCGCGAAGCGCACGCGTCGCGCCAGCGCCGACCACCAGCAAAACTTCACGCCCTACCAGGCCAGGAAGGACGAGGACTACATGAACCTGCAGCAGCGCGATCATTTTCGCGGCATCCTGCTGGCCTGGAAGAGTGAACTGATGCAGGAAGTGGACCGCACCGTGACCCACATGAAGGACGAGGCGGCGAACTTCCCGGACCCGGCGGACCGCGCCACGCAGGAAGAGGAGTTCAGCCTGGAACTGCGCACCCGCGATCGCGAACGCAAGCTGATCAAGAAGATCGACGCCACCATGGAGTTGATCGAGCAGGACGACTACGGCTACTGCGAAGCCTGCGGCATCGAGATCGGCATCCAGCGCCTGGAGGCGCGCCCCACGGCCACACTCTGCATCGACTGCAAGACGCTTGCGGAGATCAAGGAAAAACAGGAGCTGGGCTGACAGCCCGGCCTTGTGCCACCGAACACCACGCAGTACCGGGGGCGCTTCGCGCCCTCCCCCACCGGACCTCTACACCTCGGCTCACTGATCGCCGCTCTGGCGAGCTACCTCGACGCGCGCCACCACGCGGGAGAGTGGCTGGTGCGCATGGAGGACCTGGACCCACCGCGCGAAGAGCAGGGCGCGGCCGCCGCGATTCTCGACAGCCTGGAGCGACACGGCCTGCACTGGGACGGCGACGTGCTGTGGCAGGGGACACGCGGCGCGGCCTACGACAAGGCGCTGGCACAGTTACAGGGAAGTGGCAGGTTGTTCCCGTGCGTGTGCACACGTGCCGAACTGGGTCCCGACGGTTCCTGCGACGGTCGCTGCGCGAACAGGGAACGCGAGAAAGACACACCGTGCGCGCTGCGGGTGCGCGTTGCGGCCGATACCCTGATCCGCTTCACCGATCGCCTGCAGGGCGAGCAGGCGCTCAAGCTGGGCGCGACGCTCCACGACTTCGTCCTGCGCCGCAAGGACGGACTCTACGCCTACCAGCTCGCGGTGGTCGTGGACGACGCGGCACAGGGGGTCACGCATATCGTGCGCGGTTCCGACCTGCTCGACTCCACGTTTCGCCAGGTCTACCTGCAGCGCGAGCTCGGCCTGGCACAACCGGACTACTGCCACATACCGGTCATCACCACGCACACGGGCCAGAAGTTCAGCAAGCAGAACCAGGCGCCGCCGCTGGACAGCGGGCGCGCCGGATGCAACCTGCGCCTGGCACTGCGTTTTCTCGGGCAACCGCCTCCCCCGGCCCGCCTGGGTGTCAGGGATATCCTCGACCACGCCACCGAGCACTGGTCGCTGGCGCACGTCCCGCGCGGGATGGACCGGAGCGCGGCGAGTATCGGGCTCAAGGACTGAAGTTTAGTAACCGCTCTAGTAGAATCGGAGCGGTTCGACGCGTGGCGCCACAAGGGATTCAGCCGCATGTATATCAATCGGGCACTGCTCCTTGCCATCGGAGTCGTACTGATCTTCCTGCCGGCCATCGAGTCCTGGATGATCAGCTCCGAAACACACTGGTACCGCCCGTACCAGTTGTGGTTGCTCGCCGTGGTCGCGACCTGGTGGAACCAGCGCTCGAGGTATACGGATGAGCTTTAGCCTCACCCAGATACTGCTGTTCATCATCGCCTACCTCAGCGTGCTGTTCGCGGTGGCGCACCTCGCCGACCGCGGCATCATCCCGCGCCGCATCACCCAGCACCCCGCCACCTATGTCCTGTCCCTGGGCGTGTTCGCCGGTGCAATGGCGAGCAACGGCGTCATCGGGATGGCGTACCAGCAGGGCTATACGTTCCTGCTCTACTACATCGGCGTGGTGCTGATGTTCATCCTCGGTACTATCCTGCTGATGCCCCTGCTGCGACTGACGCGGGTGTACCAGCTGACGTCGATGGCCGACGTGCTGACCTTCCGTTTTCGCAGCCCCCTGGTCGGCACCTGCGTCACCGTGGCCATGTGCATCACGCTGCTGCCCTTGCTCGCCCTGCAGATACAGGCGGTCGCGGACGCGATCCATATCCTGTCCGGTGAGGCGACGCTGCCGAGCGAAGGATCCGGGCGGCCCAACCGGCTGGCACTGCTGTTCTGCCTCATCATCATCGCGTTTTCCATGCTCTTCGGCACGCGGCGCGAATCCTCGCAGCAGCGCAACACCGGATTGGTCACCGCGATCGCGTTCGAGTCGCTGGTGAAGCTGAGCGCGATGCTGGCGTTGTTCGGCGTCGCGGTGTTCCAGGTGTTCGGCGGCTTCGAGTCCATGGACGCCTGGCTGCTGAACGAGCCGCGGGTGCACGCGCCGCTGGAGGAACCGATACACGGCGACAGCTCGCGCGCCCTGCTCCTGGTGTTTTTCGCGGGTGCCGTGTGCATGCCGCACATCTTCCACATGACCTTCGCGGAAAACCACGACAGCCGCGACCTGCGCACCGCGAGCTGGGCACTCCCGCTCTATCTCCTGCTGCTGGCGCTGCCGGTACTGCCGATCGTGTGGGCGGGCATCAAGCTGGGGCACAACCTGCCGATGGACTACACGGGGCTCGCGCTGGGCCTGTCGCTGCACTCTACCGCTGTCAGCGGCGCGGCATTCGTCGCGGGGCTGTCCGCGGCCAGTGCGGCCATCATCGTGATCACGCTCGCGCTGGCCAATATGTGCGTGAATCACCTGGTGCTGCCGCTGCGGCCGCTGCAGCTGGACGGCGGCAGCATCTACACGCAGTTGCGCTGGATCCGCCGCGGCCTCATCGCAATTCTCATCCTCGCCGCCTACGGTTTTTTCATTGCGCTCGACGGCCGCCAGGGACTGACGCAACTCGCGCTCGTCGCTTTCACCGGGGTCTTACAGTTCCTGCCCGGCGTGGTCGCGACCCCCTACTGGCCGAGCGCCAACCGCATCGGCCTGCTGGCCGGCCTCGCCGGCGGTCTCTCGATCTGGTTCTTCTCGCTGCTGCTGCCACTGCTGGGCAGCCCGCACCCCGAGGTGTTGTCGTCCCTGTACCGCTCGTTGTGGGGAACCGGGGAGATTTTGTGGGGCTCGGCCACACTCGTGTCGCTGGGCCTCAACACCGCGCTGTTCTCGCTGATATCGCTCACCGCCCGCACGAGCGAGGAGGAGCGCGTTGCCGCCGAGGTCTGCTCGATGGATGACATCGCGCGGCCCACGCGCCGCACGCTCACGGTCTACAGCGCGCACGACTTCGCCACGCGGCTGGCGCCCGCGCTGGGCGAGGCCACCGCAGAGGAAGAGGTCAGCCGCGCGCTGGCGCAACTGCAGTTCTCGCGCGAGGAGAACAGGCCCTACGCGTTGCGCCGCTTGCGCGCACGCATCGAGGCCAACCTGTCGGGACAACTCGGTCCCGCCGTGGCGTACGACATCGTCGAGGGCTGCATTCCCTTCATGCCCGGCGACAGCGGCCGGACGGAGGACATCTACCTCATCGAGCGCAACATCGATCGCGCGCAGCCGCACTTCACGGGCCTCGCCGCCGACCTCGACAACCTCCGCCGCCATCACCGCGAGACGCTCGACAAGCTGCCCATCGGCGCGTGCACCATCGGTGCCGACGGCGAGGTCCTGATGTGGAACCTCAGCATGGAGCAGATCACGGGCGTGGCGCGCAACGACGTGCTCGGCTCGCTGCTGGACACCATCCCGGCGCCGTGGAACCAGACGCTGCGCGCCTTCCTGGATTCCAGCGAGGAGAGTTCGCTCAAGACCGAGGTGGTGATGGACGCCACCTCGCGCTGGATCAACCTGCACAAGACGCTCATGCAGGAAACCGGGAACGGCGACAGCGTAATCCTGGTCGAGGACGTGACCGACCTGGAAATGCTGGAGGAGGAGCTCCTGCACAACGAGCGGCTGGCCTCGATCGGCCGCCTCGCGGCCGGCGTGGCCCACGAGATCGGCAACCCCGTCACCGGCATCGCGTGCCTGGCGCAGAACCTCGAGTACGAGGAGGACGAGAGTGAAATCCGCCACATGGCGCAGGATATCCTGAAGCAGACAGGCCGCGTCACACGCATCGTCGAGTCACTGATGAACTTCTCGCACACGGGTTCGGGCAGCGGCGAAACTGAACTCGCGCCCGCCAACCTCGCCGACTGTGTGGACGAGGCCATTCACCTGTTGACCCTGGACCGCGGTGCGCGCCCCGTGAAATTCAGCAATCTCTGCGACCGGGAACTGCTGGTACTGGCCGACAGCCAGCGCCTGTTGCAGGTGTTCGTGAACCTGCTCGGCAATGCGCGGGATGCCTGCGACGAGTACGGCGAGGTGAAGATCACGGCGCAGGCCAGCGAGGACGAGGTCAGGGTGGACATCGAGGACAACGGCTGCGGCATCCCGCTGCAGGAGCAGAGCCGCGTGTTTGAGCCGTTCTATACCACCAAGGATCCCGGCGAGGGCACCGGGCTGGGCCTGGCCCTGGTGTTCTCGATCATGGACGACATGAACGGCCGGGTGCAGTTGGTCAGTCCCATCGCCGAGGCGCCCAATCCGGGGACGCGGGTGACCCTGCAGATGCCGCGCACCAGCTACGGCAACACGTTCCAGGTGTAACCTCCCGCCACACCCCGGGTATGGAAGTTTCCCCGCCACAGTAGTATGTTGATCAAGATGTAACCAGAGGTAACACGGCATGCACAAGATACTCATTGTCGAGGATGAGTCCGTGATTCGCGTGGCACTGCGCCGCCTGCTCGAACGCAACAACTACGAGGTCAGCGAGGCGGGCTCTGTGCAGGAGGTGGAGCGCGACCACACCCTGGCCGATTTCGACCTGGTTATCTCGGACCTGCGCCTGCCCGGCGCGCCGGGTACCGACCTCATCAAGATGGCCGGCGACGTGCCGGTGCTGATCATGACCAGTTACGCGAGCCTGCGCTCCGCCGTGGACTCCATGCGCATGGGCGCGGTGGACTACATCGCCAAACCCTTCGACCACGGCGACATGGTCAGCGCGGTACAGCGGATTATCGCCGACCACCCCACGCTGCGCGCTGAGGCCGAGGCCGAGCGCGAGTCGGCGCCGCGTGATCCCGCGGCCGGCAGTGGCGGCATTCGCGGCATCGTCGGCAACTGCCCCTCCATGCTCGCCCTGTTCGATCACATCGAGAAGGTCGCGCCCACCGATTCCACCGTCCTCGTACTGGGTGAGACGGGGACCGGCAAGGAACTGGTCGCGCGCAACGTACACCAGCACAGCCTGCGCGCGGACAAGACCCTGATTTCGGTGAACTGCGCGGCAATCCCCGACACCCTGATCGAGTCGGAGCTGTTCGGCTATGAAAAAGGCGCATTCACCGGCGCCAACGCCAGCCGTATGGGCCTGATAGAGGCGGCGGACGGCGGCACACTCTTTCTCGACGAGATCGGCGAACTGCCCATGGAGGCGCAGGCCCGCCTGCTGCGCTTCATCCAGGAGGGCGAGATCCGCCGCATCGGCTCGGTGCACTCGCGCAAGGTGAACGTGCGGCTGATTTGCGCCACACACCGCAACCTGCACGCGCTGGCCCAGGAAGGCCACTTTCGCCACGACCTCTACTACCGGATCAACGTGCTGCGCCTGCAACTGCCGCCGCTGCGCGAGCGCGGCAAGGACATCCTGCACCTCGCCGAGGGTCTGCTGCAGCGCCAGGCCGAGCGCCTGGGCAAGCCGGCCATGCGCCTCTCGCCGCGGGCGATCCAGGCGATCACCACCTACCAGTGGCCCGGGAACGTGCGCGAGCTGGAGCACGCCATCGAGCGCGCCGTGGTGTTGTCCGACGAGGAGGAGATCGACAACAAGGACCTGGGAATCGAACTGGAGCTGGTGAATATCAACCGCATTCGCGGCCAGCAGGGCATCAGCACGCCCGCACGGCCCGCCACCAGCAGCCAGGACCCCCAGGAAGACCTCTCACTGGAGGACTACTTCCAGCGCTTCGTGCTCGAGCACCAGGACTCCATGAGCGAAACCGAACTGGCCCGCAAGCTCGGCGTCAGTCGCAAATGCCTGTGGGAACGGCGGCAGCGATTCAATATCCCGCGCAACAAGACGAGCGGTTCCAACCGGCGGAAAAGTACCTCCGCCGAGGCCAAATAGGCGTTACCGCGCCCCTGCGCACCTTCCCAGTGCGGAGTAGTTTGGTAACACCCGCCAACAATTAAAAGCTAATAAAAAGACACTTTTTTAGCTATCTTATTGTTTTATAAACATATTTTTATTTTTGGCATGCAAAATGCTCTTTATCGGGCGGTACAAAAAATAAAAATAACAGCTACCGCAATAAAAATAATACGTTTCGCTATGGACCTGGATGGGGAAGTTATCTTCCCCTCAATTTCTTGTGTGCGCAGCGTTTGCGCGCCCCGTAGCGTTAACCCCGGACTGGTAGGTCCACGTGATCGACAGCGGGGTTGTCACCGCCCTACAGCGGTGACGCGACAAGCGCTATAACAATAACAACACCGAGAAATAAGAATAACTCCTGTTGTGAGACCTGGATGGGGAAAACGTTGTTTTCCCCATTATTCATTTTGGAGTGAGTGGATTCGCGCAGCGCACGCGCTGTAACCGCAAATCGGTAACCCGCCACGGCGGCCCACCACTTATGCGGGAATGACAGTATCGTGGGAGTCATCAGGAACCCACGGCCAAGCCCGCCATATGTTAGACTTCGCCGCTTTCCACTCACCGCTACAGGCCCGCCCCGCTTGAACGTCATCCCACGGGATCAGCACTGCATCTCGCGCGACAATATCAGTGACAGCGCACTCAAGGTCATGGCGCGCCTGCGCAAGGCGGGCCACCAGGCCTACCTCGTGGGCGGTGCGGTGCGCGACCTGCTGCTCGGCGGCCACCCGAAGGACTTCGACGTGGCGACGGACGCCACGCCCGAGGCGGTCAACGACCTGTTCCGCAACGCGCGCATCATCGGCCGGCGCTTTCGCATCGTGCATGTCCGGTTCGGCCGCGAGGTGATTGAGGTAACCACCTTCCGCGGCCACCACGGCGACGACGACACCGGCTCCCACGCGCAGCAGTCCGCGAGCGGCGTGCTGTTGCGCGACAATGTCTACGGCACGCTGGAGGAAGACGCGGTACGCCGCGACCTCACGGTCAACGCACTGTACTACGACGCCGGCAAGTTCGAGGTGTTCGACCATGTGGGCGGGCTCGAGGATCTCGAGGACCGGCTGATCCGCGTGATCGGCGACCCGCGCCAGCGCTACACGGAAGACCCGGTGCGCATGCTGCGCGTGATCCGCTTCGCCGCCAAGCTCGACTTCGACATCGAGGCGGACACCGCCGACGCGATCGACGATTGCGCCCACCTGCTGGGCGACATTCCGGCCGCGCGGTTGTTTGATGAATTCCTGAAGCTGTTCATGGCAGGGTACGCGCGCGGCACCCTCGACGACCTGCTCGAGTTCGACCTGCTCAAGTACCTGTTTCCCGAGGCCAGCGCGTTATTGAACGAAGACCCCGTCGCCCTCGCCCTGGTGCGCAGCGCGATGGAGAACACGGACCAGCGCATCGCGGAAGACAAGTCAGTGACACCCGCCTTCCTGCTGGCAGCCCTGCTCTGGCCCGAGGTACGGCGTGAAGCGCTGGGTCAGGTGGAGGACGGTGTCGCTCCGCTGGTGGCATTCAACAGCGCCGGGCAGCTCACCGTCGCCGATGCGGTGCGGCACATCTCGATACCCCGCCGCTTCAGCCAGCCCATGCGCGAGATCTGGGAGTTTCAGCCCCGCCTCGAACAACGCAAGGGGCGCAAGGCCGCCGAACTGGTGGACCATCGACGCTTTCGCGCCGCTTATGACTTCCTGTTGCTGCGCGAGGCCGCCGGCGAGGAGACGGGCGGGCTCGGCGAGTTCTGGACCGGGATCCAGGCCCTCCCGCTCGAGGAACGCTTACAGCTCACCGGTGCGGGCCGCGCCAGGAAACGCCGGCCCCGCACCCGCCGCGGCAACCAGGGCCAGGCGTGAGCAGAGCCTATATCGGCCTCGGCAGCAACCTCGACAACCCACTCGCGCAGCTGCGCCACGCGACCGCCGCACTGGCGAACCTCGCGGTCACCACACTCGTCGCGACATCCGGCATCTACCGCAGCCGCGCCCTGGGACCCGGTGAACAACCCGACTACCTGAACGCGGTCGTGGCGCTGGACACGACGCTCGACCCCCTCGCCCTGCTGCGCGCGTTACAGGCCATCGAGCAGGCGCAGGGTCGCGTGCGCGGCGAGCGCTGGGGCGCGCGCACGCTGGATCTCGACCTGCTCCTGTACGACGACGTGGTCCTCGACAGCACGGAGCTCACCCTCCCGCACCCGCGCATGGCGGAGCGCGATTTCGTGCTGTATCCCCTCGCGGAAATCAGCGACACTAGGAACCTGCTGCCCGGCGCGCCCGATCTCGCCACATTGATCGAGCGCTGCGCGGACAACGGGCTGAGTCACACCGGGTGGCAACTGGGGCAGTGAGGTAGCAGCAGGGGGGCACGCTTGACAGCCGAACTAAGACCCATCGCCGTGGACCTGAAGGGGCGCACGCCGCCCGCTTTCATCGCCGTCGAGGGGCCGATCGGCGTCGGCAAAACCACCCTCGCGAAGAAGCTCGCGGCCAGTTTTAACTACGGCACCCTGCTGGAGGACGCCGAGGAAAACCCCTTCCTCGAGAAGTTTTACCGCAACCGCCAGCAACAGGCGCTCGCCACGCAGCTGTTCTTCCTGTTCCAGCGCGCGCAGAAGATCCAGGACATGCGCCAGGCGGATATCTTCTCGCCGGTGCGCGTGGCCGACTTCCTGGTGGAGAAGGACCCGCTCTTCGCCCGGGTGAACCTCGAGCGCGACGAGTACGAGCTGTACCAGAAGGTCTACCAGCAACTCACTATCGACGCCCCGAAACCCGACCTCGTAATCTACCTCCAGGCCGCGACCGACGTGCTGCTGTCACGCATAGAACACCGTGGCCTGGCCTTCGAAGCGGGCATTGAACGGAGCTATCTGGAGCGCCTGAACGAAGTGTACAGTGAGTTTTTTCTATATTACGATGACGCTCCTCTGCTCATCGTGAACGCCTCCGAGATCGACCTGGCCCACAGTGAAGCGGACTACAAGCACCTGGTGGACTACATGCTCGACATCCGCAGTGGTCGCCATTACTTCAACCCGACCTTCTTCGGTTAGCGGCATCCGCGGGCGACCCGGCCATGGCAAAGTTCACCATCAGCACCCTGGACAAGATGAAGGCAGCCGGCGACAAGTTCGTCTGCATCACCGCCTACGACGCCACCTTCGCCCGCCTGATCAGCGAAGTCGGCGCCGAGTGCATACTGGTGGGCGACTCCCTCGGCATGGTGTTGCAGGGCTACGACAGCACGATACCCGTGACCATCGACGACATGGCGTACCACACCGAGTGTGTGTGTCGCGCCGAACCGCAGTGCCTCGTGATCGCCGATATGCCGTTCATGAGCTACACCAGCCCGGAACAGACCATGCTCAACGCCACCGCACTGATGCAGGCCGGCGCGCAGATGGTCAAGATGGAGGGCGGCACCTGGCTGTCCGAGTCCATCAGCATGCTGGTGGAGCGCGGCATCCCCGTCTGTGCACACCTCGGCCTGACCCCGCAGTCCGTCAATACCTTCGGCGGCTTCAAGGTGCAGGGCCGGACACCGAAGGAGGCCAAGTCCATCCTCGCCGACGCCGTGGAAATCCAGGACGCCGGAGCCAGCCTGCTGGTGCTGGAGTGCATCCCCGCGCACCTGGCCAGCGACATTTCCGACAAGCTCGACATCCCGGTCATCGGCATCGGCGCGGGCGCCGGGACCGACGGCCAGGTGCTGGTCATGCACGACCTGCTCGGCCTGTCGGACCACACGCCGCGCTTCGTACAGAACTTCATGGACGGGCAGTCGAGCATCCGCGGCGGCCTGCAGGCGTTCGTGGATGCCGTGAAGGGCGGCACCTACCCGCGGGAAGAGCACACCTACGCCTGACGCCCGTTTCGCGCGCCGCGCGCGAGGCTAGGTATGTAAGCGCTTACTTACATAAAGTAGCACCCGACCCCGGATTTTCTACCCAAAATGTGTCCTTAGGTAACAAAACGCGTGAATTTTTCATAAATTCGCGTTGCCGCCCCCCAGGTGGTGCGGCATACTTGCCGACCGAACTTGGAGCGGTAACGACCCAGGAACGGCAGTACAGGTAGTTTTGGCGTCCATGTCCGGTCACACGAGGAACGGGTCGAAATGCGAACCTACAGCGGTAACGCCCAGCTTCAGGCCGCCCTTGGCAAATTGCGCCGGGACGGCAACACCATCGGTTTCGTTCCCACCATGGGCAACCTCCACGAGGGTCACCTGGACCTCGTGCGCAAGGCCCGCGATCTCTGCGACATTGTCGTCGTCTCGATATTCGTCAACCCGCTGCAGTTCGGCGCGGGCGAAGACCTCGACGCCTACCCGCGCACCCTCGCCGCCGACAAGGAGAAACTCTTCGCCGAAGGCGTGCAGGTGCTCTACGCCCCCGGCGTGGAGGAGATCTACCCGGAGGGCATGGCGGCCCAGACCATCGTGCACGTGCCCGACCTCGGCGACACCCTATGCGGCTCCAGCCGGCCCGGCCACTTCGACGGCGTAACCACTGTCGTCAGCAAGCTGTTCAACATCGTGCAACCGGACATCGCCGTGTTCGGCGAGAAGGACTTCCAGCAGCTCTCGATCGTGCGCAAGATGGTCACCGACCTGTGCCTGCCGATCAGGATCGTCGGCGTCGCCACCACCCGCGCGGAGGACGGCCTGGCGCTGAGCTCACGCAACGGCTACCTGTCCCTGGACCAGCGCAGTATCGCCCCGATGCTGCACCAGACCCTCAACAGCTGCCGCGAGGCCATCGCCTGCGGCTTCGACAACTTCCTGCAACTCGAGTCACACGCGCGCATGCGCCTGCTGCAGTCCGGCTTCGAGCCCGACTACTTCGCCATTCGCGATGCGCGCACGCTGAGCCAGGTGACGGAAGACACCGAGGAGATCGCCATCCTGGCGGCCGCAAGGCTCGGCAAGACGCGCCTGATCGACAACGTGCGCCTGTCGCTGAACCCGGTCTCCGACTGGGGTATGCTCGCCAGCGGGCACTAAGCGCCACCCTGATACCCGCCCCCACCCTGTGGGGTCGAATTCATTCGACCTCCGATGCCCACAGTGCCTGACCCCACAATCCACGCCACACTCGAGCCAGCACCAGGACCGGTTTGCACGAACCGACCGGCCAAGTATCATGCCCCTTCCGACCGAGCTCGATAGGACCAGGCCGCCATGTCAGATTTTCCTGTTCGCCCCGTCCCCGCGAATTTCCAGGACGCCCACATCAACGCGGACAGCTACAACGCGCTCTACGAACGCTCGGTAAAAGACCCCAACGATTTCTGGGCCGAGATGGCCAACTCCTTCCTGTCCTGGGACAAGACGTGGGACACCGTGGTGGACTACGACTTCCGGCGCGGCCACGCGGAGTGGTTCGCCGGCGGCAAACTCAACGTGAGCTACAACTGCATCGACCGCCACCTGCCGCAACGCGCCGAACAAACCGCGCTCATCTGGGAGGGCGATGACCCGGCGGACAGCAAGCACATCACCTACGCCGAACTGAAGGACAACGTGTGCCGGGTAGCCAACACGCTCAAGGCCCGCGGTGTGCAGAAGGGCGACCGCGTGTGCATTTACATGCCGATGATTCCCGAGGCGGCCTACGCCATGCTCGCCTGCACGCGCATCGGTGCCGTACATTCGGTGGTGTTCGGCGGCTTCTCGCCGGAGGCCCTGAAGGACCGCATACTGGATTCCGACTGCCAGACGGTCATCACCGCCGACGAGGGTGTGCGCGGCGGCAAGCCCGTGCCGCTCAAGGCAAACACAGACAAGGCGCTCGCCTCCTGCCCGAATGTACACACCTGCATCGTGGTGAAACGCACAGGCGCCAATATCGACTGGGACGACCCGCGCGACATCTGGTACCACGACAGCGTCGACCTGGCGGACACCGACTGCCCGCCCGAATCGATGGACGCCGAGGACCCGCTGTTCATCCTCTACACCTCCGGCTCCACCGGCAAACCGAAAGGCGTCCTGCACACCACCGGCGGCTACCTGCTGCAGGCGGCGATGACGTTCAAGTACACGTTCGACTACCGCGAGGGGGACGTCTACTGGTGCACCGCCGATGTCGGCTGGGTGACCGGCCACACGTACATCCTGTACGGCCCGCTGGCCAACGGCGCGATCTCGCTGATGTTCGAGGGCGTGCCGACCTACCCCGATGCGGGGCGCTGCTGGGAGGTGGTGGACAAACACCAGGTGAACATCTTCTACACGGCGCCGACCGCGATACGCGCGCTGCAGGCAGTGGGTGACAACCCGGTCACCCGCTCGTCCCGCGCCAGCCTGAAGTTGCTGGGCACCGTGGGCGAACCGATCAACCCGGAGGCCTGGGAGTGGTACTACGAGGTCGTGGGTGATTCGCGCTGCCCGATCGTCGACACGTGGTGGCAGACGGAGACCGGGGCGCACATGATCACGCCGCTGCCGGGCGCGACGGACCTGAAACCCGGTTCCGCCACCCTTCCCTTCTTCGGCGTACAACTCGCGCTGCTGGACGAGGAAGGCAGGGAGATCGAGGGCGCGGGCGCGGGCTACCTGGTGGTGAAGGCCTCGTGGCCGAGCCAGATCCGCACGGTTTACGGCGACCACCAGCGCATGATCGACACCTACTTCAGCACCTACCCGGGCTACTACTTCACCGGTGACGGCGCGAGCCGCGACGAAGACGGCTACTACTGGATCACCGGGCGCGTGGACGACGTGCTGAACGTCTCGGGCCACCGCATGGGCACGGCGGAGGTCGAAAGCGCGCTGGTGCTGCACGACGACATCGCGGAAGCCGCGGTCGTGGGCTTCCCCCACGACATAAAGGGCCAGGGCATCTACGCCTACGTGACGCCGATGCAGGGCGTGGATCCCGACGACAAACTGCGCGAGGAACTCATCGCGCTGTGCGTGCAGGAGATCGGCGCCATCGCCAAGCCGGACGTCATCCAGTGGGCGCCCGGGTTGCCGAAGACGCGCTCGGGCAAGATCATGCGCCGCATCCTGCGCAAGATCGCCGAGAACGAGCTCGACAACCTCGGCGATACCAGCACGTTGGCAGACCCGTCGGTGGTGGAGAACCTGATCGTCAACCGGCCGGCATAGCAGCGTACTCCCGCCACGTATCCCGGCGACTGGCCCACCTTTACGCAATGTGAAACTGGGCTATCCTTGCAGGTAGGCAGTCGGCCAACGACGCAACACCGGCGGGCACCATGGATACTCGCGCACAGGCGCTTTACTGGGACAAAGGCTGGGTAGTCATCGACGATGTGTTCACCGCATCCGAAGTTGACGCCATCGCCGGCCTCGCCATGACATTGAGCGCCGCGGGCAGCGCACTCGAGCAGGAAGACTATCCGCTCGACGCATCGCCCGACGGCGCCACCGCCCCGCGCAAAATCGGCCGGGCATTCCTGAAGCACGCCGCGTTTCGCGCCTTCGTGCTGGACCGGCGACTGACGTCGATCCTGGCCCCGCTCCTGGAGGGCGAGCCGCTGCTGGTCACCGACCAGATCTTCATGAAGCCGCCCCGTTTCGGCTCTGCCAAGCCGTATCACCAGGACAACTACTATTTCCAGTGCCAACCTGCAGACAAGTTGCTAACCGCATGGATCGCGCTGGATGACGTGGACGCCGGGAACGGTTGCCTGCGCTACATCGACGGCTCACACAAGGGCGGCCTCTTGCCACACGCCGAGGTGCCCGAACTGCACCACACCTACGTTCCGCCCCCGGAGTACCTCACTTTGGACAAGGAGTCCCTGGCGATCGCCCGCAAGGGTAGCGTCGTCATTCATCACGCTGAGGCACTGCATACCTCCCATCGCAACGAATCGAACCGCTGGCGGCGCGGATACGCCACGCACTGGGTAACACACGGGGTGACCTCAACAATCGACACGATTGAACAGGCCTACTTCAACGTGCATCGCCCCGAATATGCCGGCGCGGCCGACAGGTTTTTCTGCAACTACATGGTCGTGTAAAAGGTCCGGCTGAAACTTCAGGGAATATCCACGCAAGATACGGCGGGCGCGAGTCAGGTTTGCTCAACGTCAGCAAAACCTTAGTGCCGCTAGTACCAGTTGTACCTGAACGTGACCCCGAAGCGCCGCTCATAATTACGCGGAAAGAGTTGCGCGTAGGCGCCGGGCAGCAGGTTTTCATTCTGCGCGGCGATGTTCACCACATAGTCCTCATTGAATACGTTCTTCACAAACAAGGTCACGTAGTAGCGATCATCCTTGTCCTGCAACTTGACCGACATGTCGACGACCTCGTAGCTTTCCTGCCGCTGGTACCTGTCCTGGTCGATCGACAACTGCACGTCGTCCTGCGCGCGGAAACTCGTATTAAGGACAATATCGAAGGGCTGGGATTCGAGCGGTATCGTGTAGTTCGCCGCGAGGTTCAGTTTCCAGTCGGGCGAATAAGGCAGCTCGCCGCCTGACAGGTCCTGGTTGGCCGGCTCGTCGCCGCAACTGGTCTGGCCGCGGTAACCAATATCGCGGAACTCCTGGCCGAAGCTGCAGGGTCCACCCTCGTAATCGTCAATTTTCGCGTCGATAAACGCCAGGCCGCCGAAGAGCGAGAGATTCTCTGTAGGCTGCGCGAGCAGGTCGATCTCGACGCCTTCAGTAGTCACCTCACCCACGTTTGTCAGGATGAAACTGAAGGAGCGGTCCGGCTCGCCGTCCATATTCACATCGACCGTGTTGCCGTCGTCGTCGAGGATCAGCCGCGACTCGGTCGCCTGGGCCTGGAAATCATCGTACCGCGTGTGAAACACCGCGATGTTTAGCACCACCCGGTTGTCGAACCAGCCGGACTTCATGCCGACCTCGAAGGACTCGGAGGTTTCCGGGTCCGCCGGGGTGGTGTTTTCCGGCGTGCTGCCCGTGGTGATATTGAAAGCCGGCCCCTTGTAACCCTGCACATAGCTGCCGTAGAGGAGCACGTCTTCAGTGGCGCTCCATTCCAGGGTGACCTTGCCGGACAGGTCGTCCTCAGTGACGTCGTCGGAAAACGGCGGAATCGCCGGCTGGAACGGCGACTCGCTGGTCCGCAGGAAATCAAACTCGATTTCATCGTGGGTGAAGCGCGCACCGAGCACCAGGCGCAGGTCGTCGGCGATGTTCCAGGTGGCCTCGCCGAATGCGGCGTAGTTCAGCGTTTCCACCTGGAACACGCTGGTGGCGGCGCCGTCGAGCGGCGGACCGCCCAGGCCGAGGAAGCGTGTGAATGTGCGGTTGATCGTCTGGTCGAAGAGGTACAGCCCGGCCACGTAGGAGATCACCTGGTCGGCGGGCGAGGTGAGGCGCAGTTCCTGCGTCCACTGCTCCTGTTGGGTGTACCCGTTCTGGTCGACGGAGACGGCCGCCACGCGCATCGGGAGGAAGTCCGCGTCCACATTCTGCTTCTGCTCCCACTTGCGGCGCGCCGTAATGGAGGTGAGTGTATGCTCCCCGATATCCCAGTCGGCGGTCAGCGAGTAGCCACGCCCTTCCACCTCGATGCGGTCGGGCACGTCGTGATTGACCTTCAGGTTGGTCTCGGAGGGTACGACCGGGTCAATGGTTTCCAGCACCGTGTCGACGAAATCCTGGTTGTTTGGCGGTTCCGCGGGGAAGGGGTCGACCGAACGGAGGGTCGTGACAAAGCCGTCGCCCTTGGACTCACTGCTATCGCCCGAGAAATTCAGGCGCAGGCTGTCTGTCGGCTCCCAGCGCAACTTGCCGCGCAGGCTCCAGTCTTCGGAGCCGTTCAGGGTATTGCCGTCGAAGACGTTCTCAACATACCCCTCGTCGTCGGCGTAGGAACCCGTCACACGAAAGCCGAGCGTGTCAGTGAGCGGACCGGATGCGGTAAAGCCGCCCTCCAGTTCCTCGTCCTCGATTGCTGTACCGGTAATCGAGGCCGTGAATTCATCCGAAGGCTCCCGCGAGATGATATGCACCACGCCGGCCGTGGAATTCTTGCCGAACAGTGTGCCCTGCGGCCCGCGCAGGACCTCCACCCGCTGCACGTCCAGCAGCTTCAGGAACGCCATTCCCGAACGGCCGAGAACCACGCCGTCCACCACCGTGGACACGCTGGGCTCCACTGCCGAGCTGAACGACTGGGTACCGATGCCGCGGATGTTGAATGAACTGCCCCGTGGCGCGCCGGCACGCTGGATGTTGAGGCTCGGCACAAGCTGTGTGAGATCCTCCGAATCCGTGATGAGTGCGTCGGTAAGCACACTCTCCGGCAGGGCCATCACGGACACGGAAACGTCCTGCAGGCTCTGCTCCCGCTTGCGCGCCGTCACGACTATCTCTTCCAACCTTGAGGGCCCCGCGGTCGCCGCTGGTGCGCTCGGCTGGGCGTGGATTAGGGCGGGTGCCGCCAGGAGCAGGCCGGGCAGCAGGACGGTGCGGCGATTCATGCGGAGTACCTTGTTATTAATACTGGTTAGCGCTGAGTATAAATTGGCCTGACCACTTTACCAACCTTTTCAGTGGGTCATACGAAGCCTTATCGAACGCAGGTTCAATATTCCAACTCCTGTGCAATGGGACCAAAAATAAAGGGGGTGCGGCTCCCCGCACCCCCTTCCCGGGATCGTTGTGGCTAACGGCTTACTCGGCCACCTGCTCCGCCGGGGCCTCGTCGGCCTCGTCTTCCAGCAGTTCCTTGATGGAGAGCTTGATGCGGCCGCGCTGGTCCACGTCCAGCACCTTCACGCGCACTTCCTCACCCTCGGACAGGTGGTCGGACACGTTCTCCACGCGCTCGTTGGCGATCTGGGAGATGTGCACGAGGCCGTCCTTGCCGGGCAGGATGTTGACGAAGGCGCCGAAGTCGACGATGCGCGCCACGGTGCCGGTGTAGATCTCGCCTACCTCGGCCTCCGCGGTGATCTCCTCGACCATGGCCACGGCCGCGTCGCGCATGGCCTGGTTCTGGCCGAAGATGCGCACGGTGCCGTCGTCTTCCACGTCCACGGAAGCACCGGACTGCTCGGTGATGGAGCGGATCGTTGCGCCGCCCTTGCCGATGATGTCGCGGATCTTGTCGGGGTCGACCTTCAGGGTGCTCATGCTCGGGGCGTCCTCTGAAGTGACCGTGCGACCTTCCGACAGCACGGCATTCATCTGGCCCAGTATGTGCAGGCGAGCCTGCTGGGCCTGCTCCAGGGCGGTCTCCATGATCTGCGCGGTGATGCCCTCGATCTTGATGTCCATCTGCAGGGCGGTCACGCCCTCGGCCGTACCGGCCACCTTGAAGTCCATGTCGCCGAGGTGGTCCTCGTCGCCCAGGATGTCGGTGAGAACGGCAAACTGGTTGCCCTCCTTCACGAGGCCCATGGCGATGCCGGCAACCGGCGCCTTCAGGGGCACGCCCGCGGCCATCAGCGCCAGCGAGCCGACACACACGGACGCCATGGAGCTGGAGCCGTTGGACTCGGTGATCTCACTCACGAGGCGAATCGTGTACGGGAAGGCTTCGTTGTCAGGCAGGACCGCACCCAGGCCGCGGCGCGCCAGGCGTCCGTGACCCACTTCGCGGCGGCTGGTGAAACCTACTCGACCGGCCTCGCCCACAGAGTAGGGCGGGAAGTTGTAGTGCAGCATGAACGGGTCGCGACGCTCGCCTTCCAGGGCATCGATGATCTGCGCATCGCGGGTCGAACCCAGCGTTACAGCGCCGATAGCCTGCGTTTCACCGCGGGTAAACAGCGCGCTGCCGTGAACCTTCGCAAGCACGTCAACTTCACAGGCGATCGCGCGTACGGTGCGGTTGTCGCGACCGTCGATGCGAGACTCACCGGCAAGTATGCGCTTGCGTACGAGACTCTTCTCGATCTTCTTGAACAGTTCCTTGACGTCGTCGGCGGACGGTCCGTCCTCTCCGGCCAGCGCCTCTACCGCCGCGTCCCGAATCTCTCCGACGCGCTCGTAGCGAGAGGCTTTCTCGGTAATACGGTACGCCTCGCCCAGGTCGGTCTTGACCTGCGCCTCCACGGCCGCGAGCAATTCCTCATCGACGGCGGGGGCCTCCCATTCCCAGCGCGGCTTACCGGCTTCCGCCACGAGTTCGTTGATGGCCTGGATTACGGCCTGCATCTCCTGGTGCGCAAACAACACGGCGCCGAGCATCTGGTCTTCGCTCAGTTCCTTTGCCTCTGACTCCACCATCAACACCGCTTCTTCGGTGCCCGCCACGACCATGTCGAGTTTGCTCTCGGCAAGCTGGTCATAGGTCGGGTTAAGAATGTAGCCCTCAGCCTCATTGAAGCCGACACGCGCACCGCCGATAGGCCCGTTGAACGGACAACCGGAGATAGCCAGCGCCGCCGAGGTACCAATCATTGCCGGGATATCCGGGTCGATACTCTTGTCTGCGGACATGACGGTACAGACGACCTGCACCTCGTTCATGAAGCCGTTCGGAAACAGCGGGCGGATCGGGCGATCGATCAGGCGCGAGGTCAGGGTCTCTTTCTCACTCGGGCGGCCCTCACGCTTGAAGAAACCACCGGGGATCTTGCCGACGGCATAGGTCTTCTCGGTGTAGTGCACCGCCAATGGAAAGAAGTCCCGACCGGGACGTTGGAATTTCTCCGCCACTACGGTGCAGAGTACGGAAGTGTTTTCTACGGTCACCATGACCGCGCCGGTGGCCTGGCGCGCGATGCGCCCGGTTTCCAGACTGACAGTCTGGCCACCGTATTGGAAGGTTTTGGTTACTGGGTTCACAATTCTTCTCCAATTCTCAAAATGACACGGGGCGTTCCCGTGAACGCCCCGCGGGGAATACCGCTTAACGGCGCAGGCCGAGTCGCTTGATGAGGTCGCTGTAGCGCGTCGTGTCCTTGCGCTTCAGGTAATCCAGCAATTTGCGACGCTGGTTGACCATGCGGATCAATCCGCGGCGGGAGTGGTGGTCCTGCTTGTGCGACTGGAAGTGCCCCTGGAGCTGCTCGATATTTGCCGTGAGCAGCGCTACCTGAACTTCGGGGGAACCGGTGTCGCCTTCGCCCACCTGGTACTCTTTGACAATTTCTGCCTTCTTTTGCGCTGATAAAGCCATGTTGCTTTCCTCTTTCTCAATCTGCCTGCGGGTGGCGTACCACCCGTCGTTAAACAAAGAGCCTGTCCGTGCAGATTTACAGACAGGTTCACGGTTACCTGCTGGTAACCACCAGACGCCGCGGCGCAACGCGCCCGTCGTCCAGAATCTCTCCAACGCCCAGGAACTCACCCGTCTCCAGGGCGACGCGCACAATACCATCGCAGGGCGCGTTTGGCACCAGAACGGGCTGTCCCTGGCGCATGTAATAACCGCCTGACTCGCTGAGCCGCACCAGCGGCAACGCGTCCAGGGCGGCGTGGGCGGGCTTCAGCAACCGGTCCATCTGCTGCAACTCGCCGCCGGCCTTGAGCGCTTCCAGCGTCGACAGCGACACGCTGTCCTCGATGCCGAACGGACCCGCCTGGGTCCTGCGCAGCACGCTGACGTGACCGCCGACGCCCAATGCCGTGCCGAGGTCCTCCGCGAGGGACCTCACATAGGTGCCCTTGCTGCACTCGAGGTAGATATCGACCTCGGCGCGGGGGCCCGGGCGAAAGGCGCGCACTTGCAGCGTCTTGATCACCACGCGGCGCGCCTTGCGCTCGACCTCGACGCCCTGGCGAGCCAGCTTGTACAGCGGCTGACCCTGGTGCTTGATCGCCGAGTACATGGACGGCACCTGCTCGATCTCGCCCTCGAATGCCGTGAGCGCCTCGCGCACACTGTCCTCGGTCACGCCGGCGGCGTCACACTCCTGTAGTACCTCGCCCTCGGCATCGCCGGTGTCCGTCGCGCAGCCCAGCGTGATCGTGCTTTCGTAGGCCTTGTCCGCGTCCAGCAGGTACTGCGAAAACTTGGTCGCCTCGCCGAAGCAGAGCGGCAATACGCCGGTCGCCAGCGGGTCGAGGCTGCCGGTATGGCCGGCCTTGGCGGCGAAAAACAGCCGCTTGGCGCTCTGCAGCGCCTGGTTCGAACTCATTCCCGCCGGCTTGTCCAGTACGAGAATTCCGTCGAGGGGCCTGCCGCGGCGCTTGCGTGCCACGCTCTACTCCCCCGCCCCGTCGTCGCCGCGCAGGCCCAGCTCGCGATCAGCTTCCGTCGCCCGCTCGATCAGCGCTTCCAGGTCGCGGCCACGGCCTACGCTGGCGTCGAAGAAAAACTTCAACTGCGGCACACTGCGCATGCTGCTCGACCGCGAGAGCTGGCTGCGCAGGAAACCGGCGGCGCGATTCAGGGCCTCCGTCGATTCCGCGGCCTCTGCGTCGCTGTCCGCGCCGATCTTCGTGTAGTACACACGCGCATGGGCGAGATCGCGACTCACGTCGACGCCGGTAATGCTCACCATCCCCACGCGGGGGTCGCGCACTTCGCGCTGGATAAGCTCTGCCAGTTCGCGCTGCAGGTAGTCGGCAACACGTTCTGTCCTGGCGTACTCCTTGGCCATGCGGGCGCCGCCCCCTAGAGGGAGCGGGCCACCTCTTTGACTTCGTATACCTCGATGAGGTCGCCGACTTTCACGTCGGTGTAGTTCTTCACGCCGATGCCGCATTCCATGCCGTTGCGAACCTCGTTGGCGTCGTCCTTGAAGCGGCGCAGGGATTCCAGCTCACCCTCGTAGATAACGACGTTGTCGCGCAGCACGCGGATGGGCTTGGAGCGGTACACCGTGCCCTCGGTGACCATGCAGCCGGCGATCTGGCCGAACTTGGGCGAACGGAACACGTCGCGCACCTCGGCAATGCCGACAATCTCCTCGCGCAACTCCGGCGCCAGCATGCCGGAGAGGGCCTGCTTCACGTCGTCGATCAGGTCGTAGATCACGTTGTAGTAACGCATATCCACGCCCTCCGCCTCGACGAGCTTGCGGGCTGAGCCGTCCGCGCGCACGTTGAAGCCGAAGATCACCGCGCTGGAGGTCATCGCCAGGTTCACGTCGGTTTCGGCGATACCGCCGACGCCGCCGCTGACGACGTTGACCTGCACTTCATCGTTACCGAGGTCCAGCAGGGCGGACTGGATAGCCTCCAGCGAACCGCGCACGTCGGCCTTGACCACCACGTTGAGGGTTTTCTTCTCGCCGGCCGCCATGCTCTCGAACATGTTGTCGAGCTTCGCCGCCTGCTGGCGTTGCAGCTTGTTCTCGCGGGTTTTTTCCTGGCGGAAGTTGGCGATCTCGCGCGCACGCTTCTCGCTCTCCACCACGGCGAACAGGTCGCCCGCCAGCGGCGTGCCGTCGAGACCCAGCACTTCCACGGGAATACTCGGTCCCGCTTCCTCCGTGGCCTCGCCGTTCTCGTCCAGCATGGCGCGCACGCGCCCGAACTGCAGGCCGGCAAGTACGATATCGCCCTGCCGCAGCGTGCCGCTCTGCACCAGCAGCGACGCCACCGGGCCGCGGCCCTTGTCGAGGCGCGATTCGATCACGATACCCTGGGCGGGCACGTCGCTGGCCGCGGTCAACTCGAGGATCTCGGCCTGCAACAGCACGGCGTCAAGCAACTCGTTGACACCCTCGCCGGTGTGCGCCGACACGTTGATGAACTGCGTGTCGCCGCCCCAGTCCTCCGGAATGACGCCCAGCGCCGACAGCTCGTTCTTCACGCGGTCGGGGTCCGCGCCTTCCTTGTCCATCTTGTTGACCGCGACGATCAGGGGCACCTCCGCCGCGCGGGCGTGTTGTACAGCCTCCTCCGTCTGCGGCATCACGCCGTCGTCGGCCGCCACCACCAGGATGACGATGTCGGTACTCTTGGCACCGCGGGCGCGCATGGCGGTAAACGCCGCGTGGCCCGGGGTGTCCAGGAAGGAGATCATGCCGTGGTCGGTCTCGACATGGTAGGCGCCGATATGCTGCGTAATGCCACCGGCTTCTCCCTCGGCCACCTGGCTCTTGCGGATGTAGTCCAGCAGCGAGGTCTTGCCGTGGTCGACGTGGCCCATGACGGTCACGACGGGTGCGCGGGTCTCCTCGGTACCCTCGTGTTCCGACAGGGTCTGTTCAAGGCTCTCCTCCAGCGCATCGGCGCTGATGGTCCTCACCTTGTGCCCCAGCTCCTCGACCACGAGTACGGCCGTATCCTGGTCGATCATCTGGTTGATGGTGGCCATGACGCCGAGCTTCATCAGCTCCTTGATCACCTCGCCCGACTTGATGGACATCTGCTGCGCCAGTCCGGCCACGGAGATCATGTCGGCGATCTCAACCTCGTGCACGATAGCCTCGGTCGGTGCCTGGAAGCCGTGCCTGGAGTGTTCCTCGTGCGTGGCCTTGATCTTCTTGCGGCCGCCGCGGCGCCGCACGACTCCGGATTCCGCCTCGATATCCGCCATTGTCAGGTTGTGGTTGCGCTGCTTGCCGCGGCCCGAGGGTGACGTGCGCGCCAGGCGACTGCGCGGCTTGCGGCTGTCTTCCTCGCGCATACGCGGGGCGGGCGCCTCGTGCAGGCGCTTCGGCTTCTTCGACGGTTCCTTGCTGCCGGCCTGCTGCTTCTCGCGACGATCGGCCGCCTCCTTGCGCGCCTGCTCTTCCGCCGCCTTGCGCTCCTCCGCTGCAACGCGACGCGCCTCGGCCTCTTCGGCTTCTTCCTGCTTGCGCCGTGCGGCGGCGCGCTGGCGCAGGATTTCGGGGTCGACGTTCGCCGGATCGATCTCTTCCTCTGACGCTTCCGCACGGGCCGCCGCCTCGGCTTCCGCCGCGGCCAGCTTGGCCTGCTCGGCCTCGGCTTCCGCGCGCGCTTCCTCGGCCGCGGCCGCCGCCTCTTCCGCTTCCTTCTCCGCTTCCTCGCCCGCGACAAGCTCCGCCGCGTCGCGCTTCACGTACGTGCGCTTCTTGCGCACCTCCACGTTGACGGTCTTCTTGCCCTGGGAACCGGAGGTCCGCAACGTGCTGATTTTCTTGCGCTTGAGCGTGATGCGGCTGGGCGCATCCGTCGACTCGCCGTGGCTGCGCTTCAGGTACTTCAGCAGCGTCTGCTTGTCCTCGTCGGACACAGCTTCATCGGCCGCCGTGTGGGGCAATCCGGCCTCTCTCATCTGCGATAGCAGACGTTCAGAGGACGCACCCACCACTTCCGCCAACTGCTGTACCGTTACCTGCGCCATACGTTTATCTCCTTGTTAACCCGAACACCCGTGTTGCCTGAACTCGGTGCCGGGTTACTCCTGTGCCTGGGCGGCCTCTTCCTCTTCCGCGAACCAGGGTGCGCGCGCCGTCATAATCAGCTCGCCCGCGCGTTCCTCGGTCATTTCCGGAATGTCCATCAGGTCCTCGACACCCTGTTCCGCGAGATCTTCCATCGTGACGATGCTGCGGCTCGCCAGGATATAGGCGAGGTGTCGATCCATGCCGTCCATGGTCAAGAGGTCCTCCGCGGGTTCACGCGCGCCGAGTTGCTCCTCCGACGCGATCGCCTGCGTCAGCAGCGCGTCCTTGGCGCGGGCACGCAGTTCCTCTGCGATTTCCTCGTCGAAGCCCTCAATGGCGGTCATCTCTTCCAGCGGCACATAGGCCACTTCTTCCAGTGTGCTGAAGCCTTCTTCCACCAGTATCTCGGCGACGTCCTCATCGACATCGAGGCTGTCCATGAACACCTGGATGACCTGGCCGGCTTCCGCCTCGTGCTTCTCGGCGGCTTCTTCCAGGCTCATCACGTTGATGGTCCACTCGGTCAGCTCCGCCGCAAGGCGCACGTTCTGGCCGGAACGGCCGATCGCCTGGGCCAGGTTGTCTTCCGATACCGCGACGTCCATGGTGCCGCTGTCCTCGTCGACCACGATGGACTCCACCTCGGCGGGCGCCATCGCATTGATCACCAGCTGTGCGGGATTGTCGTCCCACAGCACGATGTCGACGCGTTCGTTGTCGAGTTCATTGGAGACCGCCTGCACGCGGGAACCGCGCATGCCGACACAGGCGCCGACCGGGTCGATACGCTGGTCGTTGGTCTTCACCGCGATCTTCGCGCGGGAGCCGGGGTCACGGGCCGCCGCCTTGATCTGGATGACTTCCTCGGCGATCTCGGGTACTTCAATCTTGAACAGCTCGATCAGCATCTCGGGGCAGGAGCGGCTCAGTATGAGTTGCGGGCCGCGGGATTCGGTGCTGATGTCCTTGAGGATGGCGCGCACGCGGTCGTTCACGCGAAAGGTTTCGCGGCCGACCAGTTGCTCGCGGGGCAGGAGGCCTTCGGCGTTGTTGCCGAGGTCCACGATGACGTTGTCGCGGGTTACCTTCTTCACGCTGCCGGCGACGAGTTCACCAACACGCCCCTCGTACTGCTCCACCACCTGGGCGCGCTCCGCGTCGCGCACGCGCTGCACGATCACCTGCTTGGCGGTCTGGGCGGCGATGCGGCCGAACTCCACGTTCTCCACCTGCTCCTCATAGATGTCGCCGGGCTGCAGGGACGGGTCCTTCTCCGCGGCTTCTTCCGTGGTGAACTGCGTGCCGAGCAGGGCCATTTCGTCGTCGGGGACAACCAGCCAGCGGCGCTTGGAAACGTAGTCGCCGGACTCACGATCGATGGTGACCTGGATGTCGGCCTCCTCGTCGTAGCGCTTCTTGGTCGCGGTGGCCAGGGCGAGTTCGATCGCCTCGAAGATGATGTCCTCGGACACCCCCTTCTCGTTGGATACCGCCTCCGCTACCAGCAAAATTTCCTTCGTCATTTCCAGCCTCGCCAGTTCACATTCCGCATCAGATGCGGGGTTCGATGCGCGCCTTCTTGATTGCGCTGTGGGGCAACAGGTACTCGTGATCATCCACCTGGATGACCACGTCATCGCCCTCGATTCCTTTCAGAACACCTTTATATCGGCGCCTGCCCTCGTAGGGACTGCGCAGCCGCACATCCACCACCTCACCGACATACCCCGGGTATTGTTCGGGGCGAAACAGCAGCCGGTCCATGCCCGGTGAAGAGACCTCGAGGGTGTACTCCCCCGCAATCGGGTCCTCCACGTCCAACACGCTGCCGACCTGCTCGCTGACCGCGGCACAGTCGTCGACCGAGATGCCATTTGCGCTGTCGATGTAGATACGCAACACGCTGTGCCTGCCCTGGCTGAGGTATTCCACACCCCAGAGGTCGAAGCCGAGCGCCTCCACCGTGGCGTTCAGCATGTCGGTAATCTGCTGCGCCTTACTCGCCACGGCCTTGCGTTCTCCACGTACGAAAAAGCCCCTGAAAAGGGGCTTTTTCATCTTCACACCGCAGGTATAGGAGCGCGCGGTGCTAATTGGTAGCGGGGGCCGGATTTGAACCGACGACCTTCGGGTTATGAGCCCGACGAGCTACCAGGCTGCTCCACCCCGCATCAAAACTCTTCCCGAGATCCGAATCGCCCCTTGGCTTTTCAGACCGCCCCAAAACAGGGCCTCGTCAGGAGGGTGTGCATTATAGGGAGGGGTACTACCCGGGTCAACCGGTCAGGGCCCGAATAACCACTTCGGGTAGCGGCGATAATTTAGCCCAAATCAAGAGGTTATGACGACGGTCGAAAGAAGGAGGGTGCGGACGTCCGTGTCCGCTGACGCGCCCCTCCGGCACGCTACACAAGGCGTCCTTTTCCTGGCCTCCATGGCACCGTCACAACTCCCTGTGGCGGTCCTGCCTGTGCATCCCGGCACGCACCCACTGTCGCAAAAGCGTGCAGGGCGCTCCATTACGCGCCGTTACGGGCCGCGGTTGCAGACCGCCCGCTTTTGCACTAGCTTGCTCTAAGCAACTGATTTACCGAGAGTTGTGATGCAACACCGCGCGTCCCCACAGGCAAGGATTGCAGACACATGGCCCTGATCCACGACCCCACAGCCAATCGCGCCCGCCCCTTGCGCGCCTACCACCTGTTCGGTCGCGCCGCGGAAAAGGTCGACAGTCCCGTGGCCCTGCCCGCCGCTTCCAGGGTCCACGCGGCGATGGGCTGGGTGGACGGCCAGTGGTTTGTCCGCGACATGAGCAGCAACGGCACCTGGTTGAACGGTGAAAAGCTGCCCAAGAACCACACCGTGATCGTCAAGGAAGGCGACACGCTGTGTTTCGGCGACCCCCAGGGTGACGCCTGGCGCCTGCTCGACGCGTCGGAACCGCAGTCACTGCTGATCGACACCGGGGACCCCGATGCCGCGATCGTCCTGGAGGACTACACCTTCATACCCGATGAACTCGAACCCGCGGCCGTGGCCGTCTTCTCACCGACGGGCGGGAGCTGGTCTCTGCAGGACGTCAATGAGCAGAACCCCGCCGCGGAGCGGCACCTGGGGCATGACACCATCGTGGATTGCGCGGGTCGCAGCTGGCAGGTCTTTCTCGCGGAGTCCGAGTCGGCCACTTACAAGCTCGACACGCCCGAGCAGGGGCTCGCACACTACGAGTTCGTCTTCCGGCTGAGCCTCGACGAGGAAAACACCCTGCTGGAAGTGCACACCGATGGGGCCACGATTGACCTCGGCGATCGCAGCCACCACTACCTCCTGGCACACCTCGCGCGCAAGCGCGCGACCGACGCCGCGGACGGCCTGGACGACGCCAGCCAGGGCTGGATAGACACGGAGCAACTGTGCCGGGACCTGGGCCTGGAACTCTCCCACGCCAATATCCAGATCTTCCGCGCACGCAAACAGCTGGCGAAGGCGGTGGCGGCGCCGCTGGACCCGGAAGCGCTCGTGGAGCGCGGCAAGGGCAGGGTCAGGTTCGGTGGCAAACGACTGAAAGTGTTCAAGGGCGAGAGCCTGAGCTGCGCGCTACCCCGGGCTGACTAGGGCGTCGCCGCGCAGGGCGGCTATTGCGCCGGGGGCCCTGCTTCTTCCTTGTCGTCCCCCCGGGAGCGCTTGCGCCAGTTGGCAAACAGCAGGGCACCCAGGCCGAGCAGGATTTCATCCGCGAAGGGAATGACATCGGGTACCACGAGATCCAGCAGGAACAGGAGCAGGGTGATAACGAAAAGCGTGGGGAAGCGCAGGCCGGACGCCCAGCGCAGCACTGCTGCCGGAATACCGGCCTTGATCAACTTTCCTGCCATAAAACTACCACCGTCACGTTAACTGTGGTCAGGAAATGCATTGAATATTGGTGCCGAAGGCGGGACTTATCCGGGCCGCGCAGGCGCGCCCGGCCAGGGCCGCACGAGCACCCCGCGCAGCGGGGCATGATTCCTGAAAAATGGATGGTGCGAAGGCGGGACTCCACATTGATCCCTATCTAATTGTTTTTAGTAGTTTTTAGTAATTAGAAAAACGAAGTTACTCAGAATGTTACTCAGGTTGCGGCGCTTTCCCGGACATTCTGTGAATCAATTGGCACTCAGCTTCCGGGAGACCAACGCAACTATATCTGATGGCTGAATATACCGGAATGCCATATGTCAGAGGCAAGACTGGCAATAACCGCACAATAACTGGCTAGATTTCAGGCTGGCTGCAGATAAGGAGCTCAAACTCCGAAGTTAGACCTGCCAAGTATGCGTAAGTCGCTTTCAAGCGCTCCAAGTATATTCGCCTGAATGATCGAAAATTTTGTGGGATCAACTGCAGACGGGGCTTTCTCCCCAGAAAATTTCTCAAAGGTTGCAGCTAATTCCTTTTTCTTTTTGGCCACCTTCCCAGGTTTACCATGATCCACATCGTGCTCGTTCAACGTGCGCAGATTGTTAACATCTACAAATGATGTAGGCAGTTTTCCCTCAAGCCTATTGCCAGTGCTTTCACGAAAAATAAAGTAAAGACTTTCGATCAAGCTCTTGTATCCATCGTAGTCCTTAATCGGCTTGGAAATTTCGGTAGACAATGCATTTATCGTCTTGTTCGTAGGCTTGAACAAGTCCTTGCCATGGTACGCGCTATAGAGTTGATTAATGTCTGATATATGCGCGCTTATTGAAGCCGATAGTCTTTTGATTTCATCACTGACAGCAGTACTCAATGAATTGCTTTGTGGTACGACCTCATAAAATGACGGATCATACTGAAGCAACTTTCTAAGTAGAATGTCATTCCGGATTTTCGGACCAGATTTAACGTTAGCATTAACCGTGCGCTGAAAAACAACATAGTCGTGATCGGTAGCAGATTGACCGAGCTCTACCTGCCTAGAAAGCTCGACTAAAAAGTAGTTAATAAATCCAGCGAGTGATTTGTGCTGCTTCTGCGCCAGACCAACGGTTTGTAGGTGACAGCAAAAAGTGACGATAGCTTGGACGAGAGTTCGATTTCTTAGCAGTTTATGCGGGCCAGGAATTTGCTTGTGTAGTATATCTAGAGATTTCCGAACTCGTTTCGCAACTGCAGAATTTCCCGAGAAACCAGCTTGTTGAAGAAACACTCCCTTGATGTCATCAAAGCGGGTACCGCTCCCAAGCCCCTCAATTTCAAGGGTCATAACTTTTGCACAAATATCAAAGTAAGCGTATCGCTTAGAAGACACAGCGGCGGTATCTGAAAAAAATCTGTGCTTGGAGAGCTTTGCACAGTAGTCACGCAGCTTACTATGTACTGAATTTAGCTTTTCACTACTGCTCAACGGAAGCCCTTCTTGCAATCGCTGGAAAAACTCCTTCTGTTCCTCTTCCGTAGCGCTTTCTATTACATCAAAGTTTATTTCGTAATCATCAAACGCATCCGAAACCTCGTCCGGAAGGTCATCATAAGTCGGCGAACCAAATTCCTCTGCCGAGTCGCCAGACAACTCAAGTTCTCCATCAAAAAACTCCCATATCGCGCTCAAACGCTGTTGACCATCCAAGACATCATACTCCTTAGGGCCAGTCCCAGTTAGCAAGAAATAGAACTTTGGTAATTTCCATCCGCGCAGTACTGAGTCGATCAACTTTTGCTTCTTTGCTTTTGTCCAGACCTCTTCACGCTGCCAATCCGGAATTTCATAACGATCACGCCGCTTATACAACTTGTCTAAAGCGATCCTCTCAGAAGTCATTTTCATAGTGCCTTACTCATAAATTATCGGTAATTTTTTATCTAGAAGAAAACTAATATTGTTCCGCAGTACAGCCTGACGACCCAACCACACTCAAACCCTACCTAAGTCAGATCTTGCGACTTCAACTAGCTCAGAAAGCGCCTTTTTATGCTCTTGGTATTCTTTTTCATAAAACTCAAATCTTGGATTTTCATGATAGTCTAACTGCTCTCTCTCCCGAAGCATGCTAAGTTTATCTACAGCCGCTCGTGAGATATAAAATGACCCAATGTCCATCGCCTTATTTAGCGCAGATGAGGCAGATATGTATCTCTGGATAATCTCTTTTTCCTTCTCATCGGACAAACCTGTCCCTTGCCCGTAATCCTCCTTATGAACTTGGAAATACTTAACCATGTCATATAGCGCATCAATAATCTCTTCATACGCTTGTTCACGTCTTACAATTTGTGATTTGTAGCTCTCGAGTTTTCTATCGTACTCATGCTTCACAGAAGCCTTGAGCCTTTCAAACAACCAATCTCGACAGAGATAGACAATGTATGCAAAAAGTCCAACACTTGTTATAGAGCTTGTAAGAGCTAAGAGAATATCGTCCATATCCCACATTCAATTTGTGCCAATAATTTAATAATAGTCGAATCGACTCTATACATTTATAGAGTCAGTACTCACAAGGTCATCATGGGTTTATTTTTGTTACACCACCTCAACACCAAAAATACTGAATTTCTCTGCTTCTAAGCCATCAATCAGAATATAGGTGTTTCTGAAACCCCGTAAACGTCTCCCTTATCAGGGCAGGTGGCCCCAGCTTTACGGTTGCATCACTCAGCGTCCGATACTTCAATTCGATCAGATCCGGCATCTTACTCGCCGCCAACTCCTTGACACCTTCTTCCAAATATTTCTCCAGCACGAAGTCGATGAATTCCCGCTGCTTATCATTCGGGTAGGCGCTCTCGATACCTGCCCTGGCTCCCTCCACTCGCTGCATACGAGTCCGGGTTTCCACGGCATAGGCGACAAATGCCAGCACGTCATACACGTCACTATCGCGAGCGTCGATCAGGTCCTTCATGCTGTCGAGCTTTTCATCGTCGTAGCCCGCCTCCGCAAGGTCATCCAGTAACTTTTGACGGGTGGTCGGGTCGCTCCAGATCTGGCGCAGTTGCTCTTCATCGCTGAAAAACTGCGGCAGATCGTCAAACAACCGCTCGACAAATTCCTTTGCCGTAATCGGCTTGCCCTCTGGACTCCAGTACATGGCCGATGCGATGTGGCGTATCTGCCGGGCACGCCCATCCGACAGGGTAATCACTACTGTCTTTTCGCATATGCAGGGACCCTGGCCACAATCCGGACAAGGCTGTGGCTCCGGTCCATCGCAGGTACAGGGTTTATTTCCGCACTTCCCGCAATGCCCCGTGGGTTCGCGGATGCAGCAGCAGGGTGCAACACCGCAGCGGCTGCAGACTTCCGGCTCTATCGGCTCACCATCCCACTCTGGATCGGCAAAGTTGTAGTAAGCCTTCACGAAGTCGTAGACGGTAAAGTAGTCCTTGCCGTCGTACATGCGCGTGCCGCGACCTATGATCTGCTTGAATTCGATCATGTTGTTGCAGGGGCGCATCAATACGATATGGCGCACGTTACGCGCGTCCACGCCGGTGGAGAGTTTACGTGATGTGGTAAGGACAGTAGGCAGGGTTTTCTCGTTGTCCTGAAAGGTTTTCAGGTCATTATCACCGGCAGCGCCGTCGTTGGCGGTAACGCGCACACAGTAGTTGGTATTGTTCGTCCAGCCCTGTTCCACCGCGTACTGGTTGATGAAATCCCGCACCATGCCAGCGTGTTCCTGGGTGGCGCAGAACACGAGGGTTTTCTCGCGCGGGTTGAACCTGTCCATCCAGTAGCGGACACGCATTTTCTCACGTTCTGGAATGGTGATAATCCGGTTGAAGTCACCTTCCTTGTAGACCCGGCCCTGCTCCGGCTCGCCCTTCACCACCACGCCGTCGCCGGGGGTATAGATATACTCGTCCATCGTGCCAACGATAGGCAGTACCTTGAAGGGCGTCAGAAAGCCGTCGTTAATACCGTCTTTCAGCGCGTAGCTGTACACCGGCTCCCCGAAGTAGGCGTAAGTATCCGCATTCACCGTTCGCTTGGGGGTCGCGGTCAGGCCCAGTTGTACGGCGGGCGAAAAGTAGTTGAGGATCTCCCGCCAACTACTTTCGTCGTTGGCACCGCCGCGGTGGCACTCGTCGATGACGATGAAGTCGAAGAAGTCCGCCGGGTATTCTCCAAAGTACGGTGTTGGACTGCCCTCCGCGTCGTCGCCGCCGCTCATAAAGGTCTGGAAGATAGTGAAGAACACGCTGGCATTCTTCGGTACTGCGCCTTTTCTCCGGATTTCCCCCGGCTCGATCCGAACAAGAGCGTCCTCACGGAAGGCGCCGAAATCATTAAAGGCCTGGTTGGCCAGCACATTGCGATCTGCCAGGAACAGGATGCGCGGACGTTTTTGCGCGGAGGCAGGCTCTTGCCGCGCGCCCAGACTCCAGCGGCTCTGGAACAGCTTCCAGGCGACCTGGAAAGCAATGCAGGTTTTGCCGGTGCCAGTGGCGAGGGTCAACAGGATACGCTGCTCGCCGCGGGCTATGGCATCCAGCGCGTTATTGATGGCGTTTTCCTGGTAGTAGCGCGGCTGCCAGTCCCCTTTGGACTCGAAGGGGATGCTGGCAAATCGCTCGCGCCAGGCGGCGGTGTGGCCCGAGTCAGGCGGGCCGGGCTCCCCGGCGGTTTCAAAGGTCAATTGCCAGAGCTGATCGGGGCTCAGGTACTGCTTTACCAGTTGTTCCTCACCGGTACGCAGGTCCATCTGGTAGATGTCGTGGCCATTGCTGGCGTAGGCGAAGCGGCATTGCAGGCGAGCGGCGTAGTCCTTGGCCTGACGCACGCCCTCGGTGTAGCTGAGACTCTCCTTCTTGGCCTCGATGGCGGCGAGCTTGCGGCCCTTGTGCTCCAGCACGTAGTCGGCGCTCAGAGCAGAAGCCCGCTTGCCGCCACCGATAATGCGCCCCTGGGTGATGCTGACCTCGCGGCGAATGTAGCTGTGCTCCACCTGCCCCCAACCCGCCTCGGCGAGTTTCGGGTCGATCAGGTTTGCGCGGGTGTCGGCTTCATTCATGGTCATTCCACTGCTTCCCCATATACTCGCCTTTAACTATTCCGGCGCCAAGAGTTGCTGGTCAATGCGAGCGGCCCATTCATCAGCATTGTTCGTTGTCGCCTGAACGTCCCGTCAGGCAACCTCATATAACTATATGGCATATAAATACGCCAGATCATTCCGTTGCTCTACTGCCGTGTACCGGGAATCAACATGGAACCCTGCCGCCAAATGAGCTATATTGTTCAGGAATCTGAACGTCGGCTTAACCGGCTATTAGGATTCACCCGGGGCCGCAAGGCCCCTTATTTTTATTCTTGGTAGTCATTCCTCGTTATAACCTCACAATGCCCTGCGGATCGCGTGGCGCAGCCACCCGGCAGAGTTGTGCATCCAGTTTATTAAAGTAATTGTGTGCAGATTTACGCTTTATAAAGCTGGATGGCTCCAGATGCTGATAAAGCGCAAAAGCCACAACGTCAGCAGCCTGAATCAGATAGGAATCGCGAGAGTCCCTGAAGTATGGGTCTTCAACGAGGTTATCTATCTGTAAGTTCCTGTAGCCTCCACCAAATTGATTTGGGACGGGGTTATAGCGGCGCATCTTTCTTACCAGGTCTCTTATCTTACGCGCCTCGGTATTGTCTGGCACGATGAACCCCCGCTCATCGGGATTGGCCGGGCCATTGAAGTTCCTGTGAGACAGCGTATTGGAGAATCGCTGAATCAGAGCTTCCCATGCTTTTGTCATTACATCGTAGCCGGCGGGCTTGCCCTGCTTATCCACAACCACATTGATGATACTGAGATCCGGCATGGCCGATAGTTCGTTAATGAAGGCCCGGATAATCGTCAGCCGGTCATTGCGCTTGATGCGCACCAAATCACCGGGCCGATTGATCAGGTGAGCGGCGTGAATCTCCTCTCTGAGTAGCAGACCAAAGGTATTGCGCATGCGCCGTCGGAACTCAATGATCCGCTCAAGGTAATCACCCCAGCGCAGTTCGTGGATTACAAGGCCGGTAAGCGTGAAAAATCGGGTGGGACTTTTATGTAGGCCGGCGTCCCCACTTTCATCAACATACATCAGATACATGAACAATCCTTGTTCGCTAAATTTGTCAGGCAGCCGCCATTTTCTCACTTCCTCTCAGCTCTCCGGTAAACACTTTCTGGAGGAGAGAGTTTTTTAGAGCTGACAACCCAGCCAATTTGCTTTTGTAGACTGCTTCCAGATTTTGACTAGCCTCCAGAACAGAGTCCAAGCGACCAATGAGGGTGTCCTGGTGCGTCAACGTCGGAAAAGCAATCGGCAGAAGCTGGACTGATTTTTGATTTATTTTCTTCATTGTTGGGTTGGCGCCCTTGGCGCTTAAGGTAATCAGATTTCTTAATCTACTAGATCTCAATTGATAGTAAATAAATCGAGGGCGCACCAAACTCTCGTCGACCTTTAGCTTCATTATCAGGTCAGGGTAGATCACCGGTTCTTTCAACCCATTGCATACTGCAACGTGCCCGACCAATTCGGGGGTGTTACTCCTTGTCATTAATAGGTCGCCATTATTTGCCCAGTAGTGAGAGCCAACCTTAGTGCTTGCACTTGTATACTTGACTTTTTCCTTCCTAAATTCAAAGCCTGTAACCGAAGACAACGTCAATACCGGTGTTCCGCTATCGGAGTGATTCTTTGCTGGCGGGGACCATCCATTGCGTGGTTTTTCTAAGAGTAATCCTCCTAGTTCACTCTCAGCCCACCCTTCCACGCGCTGGCTAAACACCTGATGCAAATAGCTATCAAACAGTTCGCGTGCATTCTTGAGGTTCTGCTCGGTTAGAGCGCGGGCTTTATCAATGTCGGCGAAGGCCTGATCGAGGGTGGTGACGATGCGTTTCTGCTCTTCTATTTCTACATAAGGGAAAGTTAGATCTTCAATTTGTGATTTATTAATCGACGCGAACACCGCACCATCGCTACCTTGTACTTCATCTTGTTTGGACAACAGATAATAGAAGAGAAAATCTTTATCTAAACTATCCGAAGCCCGGATAGCTGCCAAGCCTCGTCCAATACATATCTTTTGCGTCGAGAAATTTACTGGGCCAACCGGCGCCCTAACAGACATCAAAATATCGCCAGCCATCGCCTCTTTGGTAATTTTAGTTGTCCACTTCTTGGGCTCAGCGATATATCTATCTCCAAACTCTTTCTTACCTTGATAAAACGGTAATCCATTCCCGTCGGTGTTGTAATATTTACCCTCTGGAGACTGCCCGGCTATGACTTCACAGAAATCCCCAAGTTTTTCACTCGACCACCCCATCAAACCAACTCCCGCACCTTCGCCAGAATTGCCTCACTCTCCTTATCCAGCGCGATAATCTCGGCAATAATCTCCTGCGGCTCCCGCAGCGGCGCCTCTTCCTTCGCATTGGGGTTCTTCACCGACAAATCCCAGGTAGCCTGATCCAGCCCGGCCACGTCAATACTCCAGGACTTCTCCGAATCGCCTCCCTTGCCGTTGGCCGCCAGGCGCTGCAGCTCCACAAACTCCTGCAGGTCGGCGTCGTTCAGCGGGTTGGTTTTGCCGAGGCTGCGACCTGGGTCTAGCTGGTAGTACCAGACTTTCTGCGTCGGTTCGCCCTTGTTGAAGAACAGTACAACCGTTTTCACCCCCGCGCCGAGGAAGGTCTTGGCGGGGCAGTCGAGTACAGTGTGCAGGTTATGGTTTTGCAACAGTTCTTTCCGCAATGCGATGGCGGCATTATCGGTGTTACTGAGGAAGGTGTTCTTGATCACCACCGCGGCGCGGCCGCCGGGCTTGAGGATCTTCATAAAGTGCTGCAGGAAGAGGAAGGCCGTCTCGCCGCTCTTGATGGGAAAGTTCTGCTGGACCTCCTTGCGCTCCTTGCCACCGAAGGGCGGGTTGGCGAGCACGATGTCGTGCTGATTGCCGGGCTGGATGTCCTGCAGGTTCTCCGCCAGGGTGTTGGTGTGGACCACGTTGGGGGTCTCGATGCCGTGCAGGATCATGTTCATGATTGCAATCACATAGGCCAGGGACTTTTTCTCCTTGGCGTAGAAGGTGCGATCCTGCAGGGTTTTCAGGTCCGAGGTGGACAGTTTGTTCTGCGCCCTGCCGCCCTGGCGGAGGTAGTCGAAGGCTTCGCACAGGAAGCCAGCCGACCCCGCGGCGCCATCGTAGATCGTTTCACCAATCTTCGGTTGCACCACGTCGATCATGGCGCGAATCAGCGGGCGCGGGGTGTAGTACTCACCGCCGTTGCGCCCTGCGTTGCCCATGTTCTTGATCTTGGTTTCGTAGAGGTGGCTGAGTTCGTGCTTCTCCTCCTGTGAGCGAAAGCGCAGCTCGTCCACTTTCTCCAGGGCATCGCGCAGGGAGTAGCCGCTCTGCAGCCTGTTTTTGATCTCGCCGAAAATCTCGCCGATTTTGTACTCGATGGTGTCCGGGCTTTCGGCGGCCTGCTTGAATCCCTTGAGGTAGGGGAACAGTTCACCATTCACATAGTCGATCAGGTCGTCGCCAGTAAGGGCGTTATTGTGGTCAAAGTTGCCGTCTGCGTCCTTGGGCGCCGCCCAGGCGCTCCAGCGGTGTTCGGGGTCGATGATGTACTGGTAGTCCTGGCCCATCAGTTCCGCCTCGAGGCCGCGCTCGTGTTCGAGATCGTCGAGGTATTTGAGGAACAGCATCCAGCTTGTTTGCTCGGTGTAGTCGAGTTCGCTGGAGCAGCCGGCGTCCTTGTGGAGGATGTCGTCGATATTCTTGAAGGCTTGTTCAAACATCAGGGCTACAGGTTCCTTGAAATGTTACTTATGCTCAATTTGGCGCCCACCAGTCAATTGTGGTCATCATATCCTTGGAAAGACCGGTGACGTTTTTCTGTGGGTCGTATTTATGCCTGTTTGTGCGCTACGTCACAAGCTCAACCCATACTCAACATTAACTTTCTCGTGATACAAATGCGCTGGCTGACGCCTGCGTATCGGGCCGCTGTAGAGGTCGTAGAGGTCTCCTGCCCGGTTCACAAGGCTGACCATTGAACCGTGACCGAAGCCAGGTGTTCGCGGCCCGCCTGCCGGCGTTGTCCTTCCGGTACTCTACCGGCTCCCTGTCCATCGCCTCATGCCAGAGGCGCACGTACTCCCGCACGGTATTGTTACGGGCAAGTGTCCCCGTCGGTAGGTGCCAGCGCAGGTATGCAAGGTCATCGGCCAGCAGTGAAACTCCCTGGCTGTTGAAGTACTCCCGGGTGATTGGTAGCACCTGCTCTGTAATCCCCGGCTGGGGTAGCGGATTCTGCGGATTTGCGGATTTCGCTTGAAAACCAGCAACGGTGCGGGCTTCACTTTCCTCAGGTGACTGCGAAGTTCTGCGGATTCCATTGTCCACAAGTGACTTTCCGCGGTTTACCGCAAAGAGCTGCGGATTCCCCGGGTCGGGTGGTTGTGCGGGTTCCGCAGAATCCGCAGTTTCCGCAATGGACCGCTGCGAATTCCACGTTTTTATCCCCAGCATCTCCGCCAGATTCATCCCGGCACGACCTCCCAGGCGCTCGCAAGCCCCCGTGTGTTCTGTTCAATCACACGCACTGCGGCGGCACCCTCCAGCAGGGCGAGCAGTGCCCGAAGATCAGCCACCTTTTTGCGCAGCTTGTGGGGCAATCGCTTCTGCATGTGGTCAATCGTTGCCCGTCCACCCGGTTCGGTCTTCAACCACTCCAGCAGTTCACGGGCCTGCCGGTGAGCGTGATCCTGTTCTGCGAGCTGTGCGGCCCGCAGGGCGTTTTGCAGGTAGTACGTGGCCAAGGTCCAGGCGCGACCCATTTGCTCCTCTGTTATGGCTTGGGTCCCCTCCAGGACGGCAAAGACTCCCGCCAGGCGCAGGGCCTGTTCAGCCGCCTTGCTGGCATGGGGCTTGACGATCTCCAACAGCGCCCCCCTTGCCTGAGCCATCTCCGTGCGGTTGTAGCTGTCCACCCACAAGGCTGTAGCGTCATCGTCGGGGCGCAGTTGTGGTAACTCCAGCCCGCCGTCCTCCCCAGTGGAAGGCTCATATTCCAGCAACGCAGTAATGCGCTGGTGGAAGCGCACCACAACGGGGTGTTGGTTGGCGTCCTTCGGCGCGTATAGGCGCGAACCAGCCAGGGAGCGAGACTCAGCAACTAGGAAGCGGGCCAACAGACCCTGTTCCAGCAGCATGCGATCCGACAGCACGCCAGCGGCGACACGGGGCTGCACTTGCAAGTGGATAGACAGCCGGCGCCCCCACATTGCAGACGTTTCACCATCAGCGGCGCGGGTGCGAAATATCGCGGCGCCATCCCAGTACTTTGACAGGCCAGCAATGGTTTTCAGTGCGTTTTCGGGATTCATCGCATGCCCGCCGAAGAATTGCCCGCCTTCATCGCTGAACAGGGCTTGACTGGGCCTGCCGCGGCGGAATGAACGTTGCAAACCCTCCAGGGTGGGTTCTTGGGCAATCACAATAGGCTCCGGTGGCACCACAGGCGGAGTCAACCCGGCAAGTGCGATGGCCTTGTCTCCGGGCGTTTTTTTCTTGTCGTTGACAAGCTGCCGATGGGTAGCGTCATAGACAGCCTTCTCATCGTGGTATTGCTTCAGTGCGGTACGGTAATCTAGGGCGCGTTCCCGCTGCCAGTGCTCCAAGGGGCGACTGGCCACTCGATCACAGGCACTTTTACGGTCGCCGGATTCCGCCACGGTCAGTATGAAAAGCGACAGCGGATATACGCGCCCGTCCATCACTACATCGGCCTTATCTTGCGCTGCGAAGGCAGCGACAGATAGCACAGCCTGGGCGGCGATTTCGGGCGGCGCCTGCATGGTGGTGGAGATAGCACGGGCGGTACCACCCAATAGCTCCCCCAGGGCTTCCAAAGGATAGGCAGCGCGGTCGATCACGTCCGGCAAAGTAGGCAACTCAAGATCATGGGGCGTGGGCTTGGGCCGCAGGTCCTGCGCCAAGTTGAAATGAGTCATCAAGGCGCCCTCCTGCAGTTGGCGACATCGTTGAAGTCTGTGCAGGTACAGCCCTCTTGCCGGCACGTCGTGGGCCAGGTCATTACACCACTTACCTTACGAGCTGCCTCTGCGGCCTGGGTCATCCCCGGGTTTCCGTGTGTAGCGTGGTCATCGTCGGCGGCAATCACGAAGTTCAGTGCGGGATGGAAGACGCGAATAGCATTCGCAACCTTCGTCAGGTTGCCAGCAGTCATGGCTGCCACCACCGGAACGCGGAGGGTCCCGGCTATGGTGGCCGCGGTGGCCCAGCCTTCACAGATATACAGGTTGCCCTTCATCGGCAGCTCACGACCGAACAATGCAAAGGCCTCCGACAACTGGCCTCCCCTCAGAAACCGCTTGGTGCCATCGGGATAGATTTGCTGGAGATTGACCATGTCGCCCGCCACTGTGCGAAGTGGAATCAGCAGTCGGTCACCGATTTGACGGAGGCATAGCGCGGGAATGTTTTTCTTCTGGAGATAGGGGTGGGCAGTGGTGGCGAGCCCAGCCCTCTTCCAGATGCATTTTGCCTTCCATGCGGCGCGAAGATAGCCGAGGGTCCTGTCTTTTGCACGCTCGCGGTTCCCGGCCTCAACCGAGGACCTCATAGCCGAGCGCTCTACTGATCCAAGGGGTGATTTCTGGTCATAGCGCCACGTGCGGGTGTTGCCCGTGCGCCAGTTGCCGACTACACCGCCAGGACGATGATCAAGGTACAGCGCATACCAGCCTGCCTTATTCCCTTTCTTGCCATCCGGACAATCGAATCGGTGTATTTTCCCATCGGGAACCGGATCGAGCATGACCCCGGTTTCTTGATACACCACATCCGCGAAGCTACGTACGGGGTCCACACCTGAATTACCAATAAAATGACTCATTCCGGGGCCTCTCCGTCGCGCTCTGCAATACGATCAGTAATCCATTGCTGGACTTCGGTAGAGACCCACGCGCTGACTCTCCCCAGCTTCACGGGAGACGGGAATGCCCCTTCAGCGACGAGTTCGTACAGGCGGGATTGTTTGAGGCCCGTTGCTTCCTCCAGACGCTTCATGCGCCAGAGTTCGACGGGGCCAAGTTTGGTGGGGTGGTTCATGCTGCCATATCTCCATGGAGGCCAGTGGATTTATGGCGGAGTGAAGCATTGGAAATTGGTGCTGTAACGATTCAACGGGTGACACCCACACAGCCAAAAAGGGGTCAACCCATAGCTGCAACCCGCATAATTACTGCGCTTAGGGGTGTCACCCCCTTTTTATCTTTGGATTGTGGTCTTTGGGCTTAATGATCGTAAACATGACGCCGGCAATGCGATCAGAGGCATCCATTCCCTGGCTCGCCAGCCTGTTCGCAATCCAGGCTTTGACAGCTTCTTTGGTAGGATCTCGACTGTGCCGCGGCTCAAAAAAATTGGCTATAGCCTCGTGCATTATGTCCATATAGGCAGTCGAGTATTCCGGTACTCGCACAGCCTCTCCTACTAGCCGTATACCGTGCTCACGTTCAAAACGGTCTATCTCCTCCCGGCTGATAATCGCCCGCTCTGGATGCCAATCCCAGGCGAACTTGCCCGCTTGCCTGGTAGTCGAAATCAGCTCCGATATATCAAGAACTTCTTTTTGGTCAGGGCTTGCAGCTGCAACGAGCCCGTACCGACACCTATCGAAGTCCTCAACCATGGTTACGCTGTAATCGAAGACCTCTGTAAAGTCATCTGAATCCAGCATTTCATGGGTCACGTTGAGCTCATCAAGCGACGCCGCGACTTTTCCCGGAACCAAGTACAGGAACTGAAATAGCGTCGGGTCGCAAAGGTTGTCGATGTTCTGTTCTTTGGTGTCAACTGCGTCTTCAAGATCAACGAGCTTTATAGTGCCGGCGAGGCTGGAAGTCTTGATGGCCGGACGCAACGCTCCATCCTCCAAGTATTGCTGGACATCACGGAGCGAACACCCCCAACGTTGAGCTATCTCTTTCGGAGAGAAGTATGATTTTTCCGGAAGTCCAAAAGCCACTTCACCCATTAGATCAGCGCCCCCAATGCGCCCGAGTCATTAAAAATATCTGAAGATTCCCGAACCACAGGCCGTTGCCATGCTCATTCCGTTTGCTCAAGGCCAAATTGCCCCACCACCACGTTTTCTCCACTAGCCTGGGCTCTCAACCCATCCAGATAATCAGCCCATGTCTGCATCATCTGCTTCCTGTCGTCCAAAAATTTTGCCCGGTGGTACGCGCCGCCATTCGGATCTTTTATCCGGTGCCCCAACTGGAGTTCGATGTACTGGTCCGGTAGTTTCAACGCCTCCAACATGATCGTTTTAGCCAATGCGCGGAAACCATGGCCCGACATCGTATCGCCGTCATAGCCCATGCGCCGAAGGGCACTGAGTACCGCCCCTTCCGACAGGTGTCCTTCCTTCCCGTAGCTAAAGAAGACAAATTCCCTCGCCCCGGTGACCGGCTTCAAAGCCTCAAGGATTGCCACAGCTTGCCTAGACAGGGGAACGATCAGGTCCACACCGGTCTGGTTGCGGGTCTTTGGCGGCGTATAGCGCCACTCTGCAGCGTCGAGATCAATGTCCCCCCACCGGGCAGAGCGCAACTCCCCCGGCCTGACGAAAATCAAGGGCGATAGCTTCAGCGCGGCACTGACCTGGGGTGTACCAGAATAGGCGTCTATATCGAGCAATAGTTGGCCGACTTTGAGCGGGTCGGTTATTGCAGCTCGGTGTTTGACCTGGGGGGGCTTCAAAGCGTCATTCAGGTCACGCGTGGGGTCACTCTCTGCAATCCCGGAAGACACGGCGAAACGAAATACCTGACTACATTTGACCTTGATGCGCTTGGCCGTCTCGAGCTTGCCCTGATTCTCGAATTTTCTGCATGTATCCAGAACCATCTTGGGCGTGACCGCCGTGATCGGGCGGTCGCCGAATTCGGCGATAGCGAAACTGAGCAGCCAGGCGGACTTATTGCGGGTGGATTCGGCCTTGTCAGTCTGTCGCGACAGCCACATTTCCGCCACCGCCTTGAAATTATTTTCATGCGCGGAGAGCACCGCGGCCTTTTCTTCTTTTCTGCGCTGGCTCGGGTCTTCACCACGAGCCAGCAGCTTGCGGGCAACGTCCCTGGCCTCCTTGGCCTCAGCAAGGCCCACTGCGGGATACAGGCCCATAGACAGGGACTTGGCCTTCTTCAGGAAGAAGTAGCGCCACATCCACTTTTTGGTGCCGTTGGGCATCACCTTGAGGAATAGCCCGTCTCCTGCATTCAGGGTATAAGGCCTGGATTCGGGCTTGGCGGTTTCCGCCTGCCGGGCGTGGGTGAGGGGTTTCCGTTCCGCCATAACCTGCATCCTGAGTAACCATCAGCTTGGTTACTCAGGAAGTTACTCAAGTTTTGCGTGGTTTGCAATGGCGCCCAGCGGACTTCACTGGACCCAAGGATTGAATAAATCCTTTTTAAATCAACAGCTACCGGACTTCAGTGGACAACCGTGACCTTTGATATGGTGCCGAAGGCGGGACTTGAACCCGCACGAGCATAGCTCACTACCCCCTCAAGATAGCGTGTCTACCAATTCCACCACTTCGGCAATTACGTGTATTCCCTTACTCGATCTCGGGCAGGTCGTCTTCCGCAGAGCCCATGACCGCGGGAATGTCTTCCTCCAGTTGAGGCAGGTCCTCGCTGCCCGGCACGACCTCCTCGGCCGCCTGCTGCTGCATCTCCACCGGTATGTCCAGGCCGAGTTCGTCGACCTCGACCGACGCCTGGCTGGCCAACAGCGCCAGGCCGAAGCTGGTGGCGAAAAACAGCGTGACCAGCCAACCGGTGGTGCGGGTGAGCACATTGCCGCTGCCGTCGGAACCGAACAGCGTCTGCGATGCGCCCGCACCGAACGAGGCACCCATGTCGGCGCCCTTGCCCTGCTGGATCATCACCAGGCCGATAATGGCCAGGGCGGTCAGCAGGTGAACTACGAGGATTATCTGTTCCATATATCGTGACCCCCTCCGGGGGGTTAACTCATTCCTCTTCAGGCCGCGGCGTTTACAATCGCCTGGAAATCCGCCGCCTTGAGTGACGCTCCGCCCACCAGGGCGCCGTCGATGTCCTGTTGCGCGAACAACTCGCCCGCGTTGTCCGCCTTCACGCTGCCGCCGTACAGCACGCGTGTCGTGTCGCCGTCGAGCCCCGCCAGGCCATCCAGTTCGCCGCGAATAAACGCGTGCATGGACTGGGCTTCTCCCGGCGTTGCCGTCAGGCCGGTGCCGATTGCCCAGACCGGCTCATAGGCGACCACGAGGCCGGGCGCACTGACCAGTTCGCCAAGCGCGCCCTTCAGCTGTGCTGCCACGACGCCCTGCGCATCGCCCGCCTCGCGTTGCTCGCGCGTCTCGCCGACACACAGTATCGGCTGCAATCCCGCACCCAGCGCCGCCGCCAGCTTGGCAGCCACCAGGGCATCGCTCTCGGCGTGGTACTGGCGCCGCTCCGAGTGCCCGATGATCACCCACTGACAACCCGCATCCGCCAGCATCGCGGCCGCGACTTCACCCGTGAAGGCGCCCTCTTCCTGCGCGCTGCAGTCCTGTGCGCCGACAGCCACCGCGCTGCCCGCGCAAAGCGACAGGGCCTGGTGGATGTGCAGGTAGGTCGGACAAACCGCCACGCCTACACCGCCCGGCGCGGGCGCGGCTACCAGATCGGTCAACAGCGCGTGTACGCTGTCGCGGGAGCCGTGCATTTTCCAGTTACCGACAACCAGCCGCTGGCGCATCAGGCTCCCCCGGTCAAAAAAGCGGCGGCAATGTTAACCAAGATAGGGGGTTGATACAAGGCGCTGGCCGGTGACGGCGGGGTCTCAGGACAGGGCACGCTCGACGTGCTCGGCGAGTCCGGAACACAGGCTGTTGACCGCCTCGGCGTCCTCGCCCTCCACCATGACACGCACCTTGGGTTCCGTACCGGAGGGGCGCAGCAGCACCCGGCCGCGCTCACCCAGCTGTTCCTCGACCGCCTGTACGGCGGCGTCGATCTCGGGGTAGTCGGCAAGATTCACACGTCCGCCGGCGGCCACGTTGATCATGGTCTGGGGGTACATACTGATACCCGCGCGCAGGCCCCGGAGGTCACCGCCCGCGGCCTGCAACGCCATCAGCACCTGCAGCGAGGCCACGATGCCGTCGCCGGTAGTGGTGACGTCCGAGCAGATAATATGGCCGGAGGACTCTCCGCCCAGCGCCCAGCGATTGGCCTCCATCAGCTCCTTCACATAGCGGTCGCCGACCTTGGCCCGGGCAAACTGCAGACCGGCCTCCTTGAGCGCCAGTTCCAGGCCCAGGTTGGACATCTGCGTGCCCACGACGCCGGCATCGGACTTGCCGATGGCCATGCGGTGCATGGCGATGATATACACGAGCTCGTCGCCGTCGATCACCTGGCCGTCGCCATCGACCATCAGCACGCGGTCGCCGTCGCCGTCGTAGGCGATGCCGATATCGGCGCGCTCGCTGCGGACCAGCTCGGACAGCGCGCCGATGTCGGTGGAGCCAACGCCCTCGTTGATATTGAAGCCGTCGGGCGCAACCCCCATGGCGACCACCTGGGCGCCGAGTTCCGACAGGACTTTCGGCGCGATGTGGTACGTGGCGCCATGGGCGCAATCCAGCGCGATCTTGAGCCCGCGCAGGCTGAAACCCTCGGGCACGGTCGACTTGCAGAATTCGGTGTAGCGCCCGGCGGCATCCTCCACGCGCACGACCTTGCCGATCTGGCGCGAGGGTACCGTCACCATGTCCTTGTCGAGTTCTTCCTCGATGGCATGCTCGACGTCATCGGGCAGCTTGGCGCCGTCCGCGCCGAAGAATTTGATGCCGTTGTCGTAGAAAGGATTGTGCGAGGCGCTGATCACAATCCCCGCGTCCGCGTTCTGCTTGCGGATCATGATCGCCACCGCCGGTGTCGGCATGGGGCCCAGCAACTTCACGTTGACGCCGGCGGCGACCAGTCCAGCCTCGAGTGCGGACTCGAACATGTAGCCGGACACGCGCGTGTCCTTGCCAATAATCACGGTGCAGGACGACCCTTCGGGACAGCTGCGCGCAAACACCCGGCCACTGGCCCAGCCGAGCTTCAGCATGAAATCCGGCGTGATGGGGTAGTCGCCCACCCGGCCGCGGATGCCGTCTGTACCGAAGTAGCGTTTGCTCATTGCGTTATCGTTTCCCCGAGTGCCGACCACATGGCCAGCGCGTCGTGTGTGGCGCGGACATCGTGCGTCCTGACGACCCGCGCGCCGCGCTCCACGGCCATCACCGCCAGCGCCAGGCTCGCGGGCAGCCGCTCGTCCACATCGCGACCGATCAGCTTGCCGATCATCGACTTGCGCGACAGTCCCACCAGCACGGGCCAGCCCCGCTCCGCGAGCCGGGACAGACCCGCCAGTAGAGCCATATTGTGCGCCACGGTCTTGCCAAATCCAAAGCCGGGGTCCACCAGGATACGCCGGGTTGTGATGCCGTTCTCAACACAGGCCGCCACGCGACCCTCGAGGTAGGCGACCACCTCCGCCACCACATCGCCATAGCTGGGATTGACCTGCATGCTGCCCGGCTCGCCCTGCATGTGCATCAGGCAGACCGGCAGGCCGGTCGCCGCCGCGGCGGCCAGCGCGCCGGGACGCGTCAGGGCCCGCACGTCGTTGATCATCCCGGCGCCGCGGTTCGCCGCCTCCAGCATGAGGTCGGGCGTACTGGTGTCGACTGAAATGACGACGTCGAGTTCCGCGGCGATGCGTTCCAGCAGGGGCAGGACCCGGTCCATCTCCTGGCCCGGGGTGACCGGCGCGGCGCCCGGGCGGGTGGACTCGCCGCCGATGTCGAGGATCGCGGCGCCGTCATCCACCATGGCGCGGGCGCGCCGCAGCGCGAGATCGAGATCGAGCGCGTCGCCCGCGTAGAGTGTGCCGCCGTCGGAAAACGAGTCTGGGGTTACGTTGATTACGCCCATCACCTGCGGGCGGGAGAGTTCCAGGGCGCGGCCGGCGCAGTCGAGGACCGCGCCCGTCACGCTCGCGGGATTGGACAAGGGGAGGTGCCGGTCAGTGTTCGCCCGCGGGACCGCCTATCGGGCTGGACCCCCCGTCGGGCTCCGGGTCGCCCTGGGGCGATGGCGTGCCGTCACCCGGCCCGTCCCAGCCCTGGGGTTCGCGCGGTTCGCGTCCGGCCATGATGTCGTCGATCTGGTCGGAGTCCAGCGTCTCGTAGGTCATGAGCGCGTCGGCCATCATGTGCAGCTTGTCGATGTTCTCCTCCAGCAGGCGCTGCGAGGTGGCATAGCACTCATCGATGATGCTGCGCACTTCCTTGTCGATCTGCGTGGCGGTCTCGTCCGAGATACCCTGGTGCGGCTGCGCCGCGCTGCGGCCGAGGAAGACTTCCTCGCCGCCCTCGTCGTACATCAGCGGCCCCATCTTCTCGGACAGGCCCCACTGCGTGACCATCTTGCGGGCGATTTCGGTGGCGCGCTTGATGTCATTGGAGGCACCGGTCGTGATGCCCTCCTTGCCCAGCGTCATCTCCTCTGCGATGCGCCCGCCGAACAGGCTGCAGATCTGGCTGATGATGTGCCGGCGGCTGTGGCTGTAGCGGTCCTCCTCGGGGAGGAACATGGTTACGCCGAGCGCGCGGCCGCGGGGGATGATGCTGACCTTGTAGACCGGGTCGTGCTCGGGCATGAGGCGACCCACGATCGCGTGCCCCGCCTCGTGGTACGCGGTGTTGCGCTTCTCGTGCTCGGACATGACCATCGACTTGCGCTCCGCGCCCATCATGATCTTGTCCTTGGCCAGCTCGAACTGCTGCATGCCGACCGTGCGGACGTTGGCGCGCGCGGCGAACAGCGCGGCCTCGTTCACGAGGTTGGCGAGATCGGCGCCGGAAAAACCGGGGGTGCCGCGCGCGATCTTGGACGGGTCCACGTCCTCGGCCAGCGGCACCTTGCGCATGTGCACCTTGAGAATCTGTTCACGCCCGCGGATGTCCGGCAGGCCCACCACCACCTGGCGGTCGAAGCGGCCGGGGCGCAGCAACGCGGGGTCCAGCACGTCCGGCCGGTTGGTCGCGGCGATGACGATCACGCCGTCGTTCACCTCGAAGCCGTCCATCTCGACCAGCAGCTGGTTCAGGGTCTGTTCGCGCTCGTCGTGACCACCGCCCAGGCCGGCGCCGCGATGGCGGCCGACGGCGTCGATCTCGTCGATGAAAATAATGCAGGGTGACTGCTTCTTCGCCTGGTCGAACATGTCGCGCACGCGGGACGCGCCCACGCCGACGAACATCTCTACGAAGTCGGAGCCGGAAATGGAGAAGAAAGGCACTTTCGCCTCGCCGGCGATCGCCTTCGCCAGCAGCGTCTTACCCGTGCCGGGCTGGCCGACCATCAGCACGCCGCGCGGTATGCGGCCACCGAGCTTCTGGAAACGACTGGGGTCACGCAGGAACTCCACGAGTTCCTGCACGTCTTCCTTCGCCTCGTCGACACCCGCCACATCGGCGAAGGTCGTGGTGATCTGGTCCTCGCCCAGCAGGCGCGCCTTGCTCTTGCCGAAGCTCATGGGGCCGCCGCGGCCGCCCGCACCGCCCTGCATCTGGCGCATGAAGAACATGAACACGGCGATGATGATCAGGATCGGGAAACTGGCGACGAGCAACTGCGTCCACACGCTTTGCTGTTCCGGCTTGCGGCCGACGACTTCGACATTGTGCTTCAGGAGGTCGTCGATGAGCTTGGGGTCCTCGATCATCGGGCGGATGGTCTCGAACGTGCTGCCGTCGTTGCGCTCGCCGCGTATCGACAACCCGTCCACAACGACCTTGCTCACGCGATCGCTCTGGATCTCGGTGATGAATTCAGAATACCCGAGTTGCTCTGGCGTGCCCTGCATGTTGAAGTTCTTGAAGACCGACAGCAGCACTGCCGCGATCACCAGCCAAAGCAATAAATTCTTTACCATATCGTTCAACGCCGTTTCCTCTTCGCGGAGGCCCTGCTTTTTGCGTCGCCGCGTCATGTCGCCGACTAAGGAAGTACGTCTCTTCCCGCACCTCGGATTATAGCTGAATCCACTCCTTCGGAGTGGGAATAGGCGAGTAAAAACCGTGACTTAGGTTGGAAATACGCCCCGGCCTCCCGGGACTGGTCACACCAATCTACTACAGTTGGGTCTCGCGCTCCATGTTTCAAGCCTCGCCGCGGAAGCCCGTGGCCACCAGGTACACCTCCCGCGAGCGCGGCCTTGAGGCCTGCGGCTTACGCGTCAGGACCCGCTCGAAACTGCCCCGCGCCTCGCGGAACAACTCGTCGAAGCCCTCGCCCTGGAAGACCTTGGTGACCATGGCACCGCCCGGCGCGAGTACGCGCCGGGCGAGGTCGAGCGCCAGCTCCACCAGGTACATGGACCGCGGTTGGTCCACCGCGTTCATACCGCTCAGGTTCGGGGCCATATCGGAGATCACGATGTCCGCGCGGGTGTCGCCGAGCGCCGCCAGCAGCGCCTCGAACACCGCCTCCTCGGTGAAATCGCCCTGGATGAAATCCACGCCGGCGAGGCTGTCCATGGGCAGGATGTCGGAGGCGATAACCCTGCCGCCGTGCCCCACTGCGTGCGCTGCGACCTGCGACCAGCCGCCGGGGGCGCTGCCGAGGTCGATCACGGTCATGCCGGGGCGTAGCAGGCGGTCTTTCTCCTGCAGTTCCAGCAGCTTGTAGCAGGCGCGCGAGCGGTAACCCTCGCGCTGCGCCTGCAGCACGTAGGGGTCGTCGCGGTGCTCCTTGAGCCAGGCCTTGCTGGAGGAACGCTTTTTCGCCATGCCGCCGTGGTCCCGGTAGGTTGTGCCGCGGTGGGCCTTGTGTAGAATGGCCGCCCCCCGGCGCGAGGCCGGATATTCTACCCTGTATTGGGGCACGGCAAGACATGAGCAAGAAAGGCGACTGGGACCCGAAACAACTGCGGGCGATCGGACACAAGCTGAAGCCCGTGGTAACGGTCAGCGGCAACGGGCTAAGCGAGGGCGTGATGGCCGAGGTCGACCGCGCACTGGCGCAGCACGAGCTGGTCAAGGTGAAGCTCGCCGTGGGTAGTCGCGATGCGCGCGCGGAAGTCACCGAGGAACTCTGCACGCGGGCCGGCGCCGAACTGGTGCAGGCGATCGGCAATGTGATCCTGGTCCTGCGCCGGGCGGAACACCCGGACCCGAAACTCTCCAACCTGATCCGCCCCCTCTAGTCCCTCCCCGGCTTCCCCGCGCGCCCGGGCATTCGCTAAGATGTCGACAACGGGGCAGCAACAGGGGAGCCGCCATGGGAACGGTCGTCGAATTTCCCGCGCAGAGCGCGCAGGGCAGTGCCTACCTCGAAAAACAGCTGCGCCAGTTGCTGGCGGCCAAAGGCGCCGACGACGCGCTGATCGAGTTCGCGAGCAAGCAGCTCTCCTCGACTTACCGGCGGCTGAGCGAGGCTGAGCAGTACAGTTTTTCCGTGCATTTCCCCGAGTCGCTGAGCGGCGCCGAGAAGGAACGCCTGCGGGACGAGATCAACGCGGGACTGGAAGGTATCCGAAGCGAAAACCACGCGTTGTTGCTGGAACTGATCGCGCGCCTGCTGCTGACCGAGATGCGGCTTTACCAGGAACAGCGCCAGGATTAGATTGCAGCGCGCAGGCGCCCGATCAGCCAGACGAGGACGCACATCGCCGGGACAAAGAGCAACCCGGGCAATACATGGTGCAGGAGGATGTGCGCTGTATCGTACATGCAGGCCAGTTGCATGAACCAGGCCGGCAGGAGTCCGCTGGCCAACCCCGCCCCCACAAGACTCGCGGTGGGTCGCAGCGGGTACAGCCTGCGCAACAAGTAAGCCCCGGCAACGAACGGCGGCAGTGCATACAGCACTGTCTCGCTGAAGCAGTGCGGACGCTTACCCAGCATGCCGGAATCCAGTGTCGGCACCGCGAAACCCGCAAGGATGTTGGCCAGCCACACCCCCAGCGCCGCGGCTCCCGCCCAGGCCAGGCCGCGCGTTGCGGCGCCAGGACTCGCCGAGCGCAGCACAGCAAACATCACCGCTGCGATACCCATGAGGCCGAAGACCACCTCCGCGAGAAAGCGAGGATGGTCCACCATCTGCCCAAGCGCGCCGGGTCGAGGCGCGCCGGAAGCCATGGTTACTCCGACCACCCAGGCAAGGCTGCCGAGCAACCAAAATGTCGCCAGGGCCTCCGGACGCGGCGCCAGCCTGACGGGGGCCAGGTCATCTACCAGGGCGTCGATCGTTTTATCGTGCCTGTTCACAGCGGTTCCGAATCCCACATACGGCGCAGGCGCCGGATGCCCCGGTGGATGCGCACTTTCAGTGCGCTCTCGGAGATATTCAATGTAGCCGCGGCCTCCGCCGTGCTCAGGCCCACGATCTTGGTGAGCACAATCGGCTCACGGTACTGTTCGGCCAGCGCCGCGAGCATGCGACCGCTATCAAATTGCTCGGCAAGTCTGTCCGGCTGTTGGAGCACGACCTCGGGCGCCGCGTCGAGTGTTGCCTCCCGACGTCGCACCTCCCTGCGGATGCGGTCCACCGCCTTGCGCCGTGCAATAGCGAACAGCCAGGGCCGGAACGGTCGCGCCGGGTCGTATGTATGGCGCGCCTCGTGGATCGCCAGCAATGTATCCTGCACGCAGTCATCGACGTGTGTCCCCGACCCCAACCGCGCAGAGTAGTATGCTTCGAGCATCGTTGATAATTCCCCCAACAGCAGGCGATAGTCCGCCTGGTCGCCGGCCTGCGCACTGACCATCAGCGCGGACCAGCGGCGCTCGTCCTCCTCGTATCGGATGGTTCCCTGCATATAGTAAAGGCGGCCGGCACTCCCTAAAAAGCGGCCGGCACTCCCTAAAGCGCCGGCCGAGTCACGCATCTGTCGCTATCGCACCCTTGTGACCGTGATTCGAGCGACGGGGTTCCGCCAGTCGTACACGGCCGGGCCGAGAATCTCGACCTCGGCCGGGCCGTCCAGGCTGTGGAATCCACCGCCGATGTACACATAGCCTTCCTGGTCAACCGGGCGATCCGGGTTGAAGCCCTCACCACCACAGCGCGGCCCGGGAATACTGGCGCAATCCTGGTCGTTCACCTCAGTGCCAGCGTCATACGCAGCCGCGTAGTACACCGCCGGTACACGGTTGCGTGGCAGCGCGACGCCGTCGAGGGCCATAAAGGTGTCGTTTGTCGGGATCAGCATCGCCGCCACGGACAGCACGTCCTGCTGCGGCTGCGCGACTATCTCGGTCGACGTCGTCTCGCCAGGGCCGAGCAGCCCGTCGATCGTGGTGCTGTCACGGGTTACCGCTGCAACCTCATCCCCGAGCACGGCCGTGGAGCCACCCTCGGCGAGCTCTTCGAGACCCAGCGACGCCGGCTGGCCCAGCGTGAACAGCGCGGCTTCACGGTCGTGGCTGAGCACAAGCTGCGGCGTAAACGTCTGCCCGCGTGTGATGTTAGTTATGCTGACCTCATAGGTCCGCTGCGCGTGGGCGGCGGAGCTGGTGACAACCAGCGCGAGGAGAAGAAACTGAATGGTTCTGAGCATGGGTCCTCCCTTGGACTGTTCGATGACTCAGTCCGTATTCGCGGGAGGGCGGGGAAAGGTTACACACTCACAAAAAAATAATTCAGCCCGTGAACAAGGCCGCCAGGTTGTACACGCCGAGCGCCGCGAGATAGGCCAGCAGGAAGTAGCCACCGGCCATTTTCAGGGTGAGCGACACGGAGCGGCTCTCGCGCGCCAGGATGGCGAGGGTGGAAACGCACATCAGCGCGATGGCGAAGAACACCAGCAGCGCCAGGCCGGAGCCAATCGGCAGGCCGCTGGCCTGGATGTGATCCACCAGCGGCACCATGTCCTCGTCCGCGCCCTCGATGCCGAAGATCGTACCCAGGGTGCCCACGAAGACCTCGCGCGCAAGGAACGAGGTGAAGATGGCGACCCCGTAACGCCAGTCCAGGCCGATCGGCGCGAACAGCGGCTCCACCACGTGGCCGAGCTGGCCGAGCCAGGACTCCCCCAGGTCCGCGCCGTAGTTGGGGAAATAGCCGAGTATCCAGATGCCCACGGTCACGGCGAAGATGATCTTGCCCGCCTTGGTCACGAAGTGTTTCGCCCTGTTCCAGCTGTTGCGCATGATCGGCATCACCCCGGGTACGCGGTAGGGCGGCAGCTCCAGCACGAACGGCAGGTCGGAATAGTGGTCCTCGCTCGCGCGGGACACGAGTCCGGTAACGATCAGTGCGCAGAGCATGCCGAAGAAATACACGCTGAACATCGCGAGACCCTGCCAGCCGACAAGCCCGCCGAGGGCGGTGCCCTGCGGGATGAACGCCGCGATCAACAGCGTATACACCGGCAGGCGCGCGCTGCAGGGCATGAGCGGAATCGCCATGTAGGTCAGCAGGCGCTTGCGCGGCGAGTCGATGGCCCGCGCGGCGTAGATGCCGGGAATGGCGCAGGCGACGCCCGAGAGCATCGGGATAAAGCTCTTGCCGGTGAGGCCGAACACGCGCAGGGGCTTGTGGCAGATCAACGCCGCGCGCGCCATGTAGCCCGAGTCCTCCAGCAGCCCGATCACAAAGGTGAGCACGAAGATCTGCGGCACGAATACCAGGAACGCGCCTATGCCGCTGAACAACGCGTCGGCGGTGAAATCCCGCGCGATGTCATTGCCGATCAGCGGCACGACCAGGGACGCCAGCCAGCCGAGTATGCCCTCGACCGCGTCCATCATCGGCGCCGACCAGGTGAAGATGGACTGGAACAGCAGGTACATGATCACAAAAAACGCGACACCGCCGGCGACCGAGTGCAGGAAGAAGCTGTCCAGCGCGGTCTGGGTTTTCACCAGCACGTCGCCGCGCGGGCTGAAGCGCTGCGCCAACTGGTGCGCGGTACCGCGCAGGATCACGTCGGGGCTGTCCGCCAGTTCACGGCCGACGGCCGGGGCGCCCGCGTTCGCGCGCAACTGGCGCACAATGGCGTCGACACCGCGCCCCGTGCGCGCTGAAATGGGCAGTACCGGCGCGTGCAGCGCCGCGGCGAGCCCGTCCGCGTCGAACGCGAGGCCGTGCCTGTCGAGTACGTCGATCATGTTGGCCAGCACGGTTACCGGCTTGCCGTTGCGCTGGCAGTCGCGAATCACCTGCAGCGTGAAATACAGGCTCTTCTCCAGGCGCGTGGCATCCACCACGCACAGCACCTGCTCTACATCCGGGTCCGCCAGCGCGCGCTCGAACTGGTCCACGGCGACCTGCTCCTCGGCGGAGATCGGTTGCAGCGAGTAGGTTCCCGGGAAGTCCACCAGTCGCATTTCCGGCATCGCCTGCAGGGGCCCGGTACCGACATCGACGGTGATGCCGGGAAAGTTCGCCACCTTCTGCGACAGGCCGGTCAGGCGGTTGAACAGCAGGCTCTTCCCGGAGTTCGGGCTGCCGACCAGCAGCGTCCTAGGCATCCAGTTTCACCCTGACGTGGGCGGCGACTTCGTCATCCAGGGAGAAGATGGTGTTGCTCACCCGGTAGACCTTGGGCGCGCCGAACGCCGGGGACTGCAGGCAGACCACGCGCTCACCCGGGTGAAAGCCGAACTCCAGCAACCGCACCTTGTAGGGCTCGGCGATGGCGTCGTCGTAGTCCAGGATTTCGCATTTGTCCCCCGCCTTGAGGGACCACAGAGTGAGGGTCATACCCGCCCCATTACCGAGTTTGAGCCGCGATGCTACCCGAAATGAGAATGGTTTGCATTACTAAATCCGTCACTTAAACGGGCGCACACCGCGTGGCAGCAGGGCTGTAGCGGCGCCATCCCTTTATCCGCTGATTGTTCGACATGCTTGTAAATGCGAATGATTCTTATTATCTTTGTCCCTGTTTCACCCAACTCAAGGACAAACCATGACCAGACTGCAATTCCTCTGCGTCAATCACCGGCGCTGGATCAGAGATAACCCCGACGTGGCGGCTCGCACGTGGATGCAGGCTTACAGCCGCGGTGTCGAGCTGCTCGACGAATACCGCTACGCCCGGGCGGCACGGCATGCGGGCGCCGCCTACGAGACCGCGGATATCATGCTGACCCAGGCGAGCCCGCCCGGTGCAGTCGACCTCCGTCGCTTCTGCGATTCAGGGCTGCTGCTCATCCAGTCGCTGTACCTGCTGGGCGAGGCCCAACTCGCCGCGACAATCATGGCGTCAGCCCTGGGCCGGCTGGATGGCCTGCTGCATGCCGGCTGCGACCGCCGGTCGATCCTGTCCGGGTGCCAGCGCCTGCAGCAATTCGCGGAGTGTCCGCCGGGCGACAAACTCCCCGGCGAACGCCCGGCGCCCGCGACCGTTGCGACAGCCTCATCCCACGTGCACTAGAGACGCCATGGACGAAGACGCGGGGTCGGAGCGCATCCAGCTGGAACTGCCGGTCGATGTACTGTGCCGGTTGCTGCGCGAGCGCAGCCTCGTGGCCTGCGAATTTCGCTGCCTGAACCACGCGTCATCCCGCGCGGGGTGGCGCGCCGTGAAGCGGTCGGTAGTGGCTGTGCCCCAAAGCGATTGAACGTGCGGGGCAGCGTTAGATGTGGCGCACCTGGTCGATCTCGTACTCGATGTCGCCGCCGGGTGCCCTGACCACCACGACATCGCCCTCCTCCTTGCCGACCAGCGCGCGGGCGATGGGTGACACCACCGAGATCAGGTTCGATTTCACGTCCGCCTCGTCCTCGCCGACGATGCGGTAGGTCACTGTCTCATCGGTTTCCGTGTTGATGAGGTCGATGGTGGTGCCGAAGATCACCTTGCCCGTCTTGGGAATGGCGGTCACGTCGATCACCTGGGCGTTGGCGAGCTTGCCCTCGATCTCCATGATGCGGCCCTCGGCGAAGCTCTGCTGTTCCCGCGCGGCGTGGTATTCGGCGTTCTCCTTGAGGTCGCCGTGCTCGCGCGCTTCGGCAATTGCCTGGCTGATGCGCGGCCGCTCGACCCGCTTCAGCCGGTCGAGTTCTTCGCGCAATACCGCCTCGCCGGTCACGGTCATCGGGAACTTGTTGCTCATGAAGCGATTCTCCCATGGAGGTCCTGCAGGCGGCGCACCTTCTTGTCATGTGACTTGAGGGAAATACACACGGCTTCTGCAGCGGTCAGCGTCGTAGTATAGAAGACCCTGTGCTGCTCCGCGCCCGCCCGGATAGGCGCGGAGTCCTCGATCGCGCGGCGGCCCTCGGTGGTGTTGATGATGATGTCCGCCTCGTTGTTGAGGATGAGGTCGAGGATGTGCGGCCGCCCCTCTTTCACCTTGTTGACGCGGCGCACCGCGATTCCCGCGTCTTCCAGCGCCTTGGCGGTGCCCCGGGTAGCGACGAGGTCGAAGCCGAGGTCGACGAGATCCCGCGCGACCTGCACGACGCCCTTCTTGTCGGCATCGCGCACACTGATCAACGCGGTGCCGGATGTCGGCGGCGCCTGGCCGGCGCCCAGTTGCGCCTTGGCGAAGGCGCCAGCGAAGTCGTCGCCCGTGCCCATCACCTCGCCGGTGGACTTCATCTCCGGGCCGAGAATCGGATCCACGCCCGGGAACTTGTTGAACGGCAGCACCGCCTCCTTCACGCTGAAGTAGTCGGGCACGATCTCCTTCGTGAAGCCCTGCGCGGCGAGCGTCTGTCCGGCCATGCAGCGCGCCGCCACCTTCGCCAGCGAGGTGCCGATGCACTTCGAGACAAAGGGCACGGTGCGCGAGGCGCGCGGGTTCACCTCGATGACGTAGATCTCGCCGTCCTGGTACGCGAGCTGCACGTTCATCAGGCCCCGTACACCGAGCTCCAGCGCCATCGCCTTCACCTGCTCGCGCATTTCGTCCTGCACGGCGGCGTCCAGGCTGTAGGGCGGCAGCGAACAGGCGGAATCGCCCGAATGCACGCCGGCCTGCTCGATATGCTGCATGATCGCGCCGATCACCACTTCCTCGCCGTCGCTCACCGCGTCGATGTCGACCTCGACGGCGGCGGAGAGGAAGGAGTCGAGCAGCACGGGCGCGTCGTCCGAGGCCTGCACCGCGCTGGTCATGTAGCGCAGCAGGTCTTCCTCGCGATAGACGATCTCCATCGCCCGCCCGCCCAGCACGTAGGAGGGCCGCACCACCAGCGGATAGCCGATCTCGCTGGCGGCGGCCACCGCCTCCCCGGTCGAGCGCACCGTGGTGTTGGAGGGCTGCTTCAGGTCCAGCTTCTGGATCATCCGCTGGAAGCGCTCGCGATCCTCCGCGCGGTCGATCGCGTCCGGCGTGGTGCCGATGATCGGCACGCCCGCGGCCTCCAGCGCCCGCGCGAGCTTCAGCGGCGTCTGGCCGCCGAACTGCACGATCACGCCCTTGGGTTGTTCGGTGTCGACGATGGCGAGTACGTCCTCCAGCGTCACCGGCTCGAAGTAGAGGCGGTCGGAGGTGTCGTAGTCGGTGGACACGGTCTCGGGGTTGCAGTTGACCATGATGGTCTCGTAACCATCCTCGCGCATGGCCAGCACCGCGTGCACGCAGCAGTAGTCGAACTCGATGCCCTGGCCGATGCGGTTGGGACCGCCGCCCAGCACGAGGATCTTGTCGCGGTCCGAGGGGTTCGCCTCGCACTCCTCTTCGTAGGTGGAGTACATGTACGCCGTGGCCGACGCGAATTCGGCGGCGCAGGTGTCCACGCGCTTGAACACGGGACGCACGCCCAGCGACTGGCGATGCTTGCGCACCGCCGCCTCGGACGAGGCCAGCAGCACGGCGAGGCGCTCGTCGGAAAAGCCCTTGCGCTTCAGCGCGAACATGCGGGCGTGGTCGATATCCTCGAGGTGCACCGTCTTCAGGCCGTTCTCGGTCTCGACGATGTCCTTGATCTGCACGAGGAACCACGGGTCGACCCCCGTGTAACCGTAGACCTCGTCGATGGGCAGGCCGGCGCGGAAGGCGTCTGCGATGTACCAGATGCGGTCAGGGCCGGGGTTGGACAGCTCCGAGATCAGCGTCTCGCGCAACTCCGGGTTGTCCACGTCGATCATGTGCTCGAAACCGGCCGAGCCCACCTCGAGGCCGCGCAGCGCTTTCTGCACCGACTCCTGGAACGTGCGGCCGATGGCCATCACCTCGCCCACCGACTTCATCTGCGTGGTCAGGCGCGGATCGGCGCCGGGAAACTTCTCGAACGCGAAACGCGGGATCTTGGTGACGACATAGTCGATGGAGGGCTCGAAGGACGCCGGGGTCGCACCGCCGGTGATATCGTTCTGCAATTCGTCCAGCGTATAACCCACGGCGAGCTTGGCCGCGACCTTGGCGATGGGGAAGCCGGTGGCCTTGGAAGCGAGCGCCGAGGAGCGCGACACCCGCGGGTTCATCTCGATGATGACCAGGCGGCCCGTCTTCGGGTCCTGCCCGAACTGCACGTTGGAGCCGCCGGTCTCCACGCCGATCTCGCGCAGCACCGCGAGGGAGGCGTTGCGCATGATCTGGTATTCCTTGTCGGTCAGCGTCTGCGCCGGCGCCACCGTGATGGAGTCGCCCGTGTGCACGCCCATGGCGTCGAAGTTCTCGATGGAGCACACGATGATGCAGTTGTCGTTCTTGTCGCGCACCACCTCCATCTCGTATTCCTTCCAGCCGATGAGCGACTCGTCGATGAGCACCTCGGTGGTCGGCGACAGGTCCAGGCCGCGCTGGACGATGTCCTCGAACTCGGAGCGGTTGTAGGCGATCCCACCGCCCGAGCCGCCCATGGTGAAGGAGGGGCGGATGATGCAGGGGAACCCGATGGAGTCGAGCACCTGGAAGGCCTCTTCCATGCTGTGCGCGGTGGCGGCGCGGGGGCACTCGAGGCCGATGCGCTTCATGGACGCGTCGAACAGCTCGCGGTCCTCGGCCTTGTCGATCGCCTCCTTGGTGGCGCCGATCATCTCCACGCCGTGTTTTTCGAGCACGCCCTTGCTCGCGAGGTCCAGCGCGCAGTTCAACGCCGTCTGGCCGCCCATGGTGGGCAGCAGGGCGTCCGGCTTCTCCTCCTCGATGATGCGCGCGACCGTCTGCCACTTGATGGGCTCGATGTAGGTCGCGTCGGCCATCGCCGGGTCGGTCATGATAGTCGCGGGGTTGGAGTTCACCAGGATGACGCGGTAGCCCTCCTCGCGCAGGGCCTTGCAGGCCTGCGCGCCGGAGTAGTCGAATTCACAGGCCTGGCCGATGACGATGGGGCCCGCGCCAAGAATCAGGATGCTCTTTATGTCTGTACGCTTCGGCATGGGGCTTAATCCTTCGCAGCCCGGGCTTGGACAAGCTCGATGAAATGGTCAAACAGCGGCGCCGCGTCGTGCGGGCCGGGGCTGGCCTCGGGGTGGCCCTGGAAACTGAACGCGTCCCTGTCGGTGCGGTGGATGCCCTGCAGGCTGCCGTCGAACAGCGACTGGTGCGTCATGCGCAGGTTGCCCGGCAGCGTCGACTCGTCCACCGCGAAGCCGTGGTTCTGGCTGGTGATGAGCACCGTGCCGTCGTCGAGGTTCTGCACCGGGTGGTTGGCGCCGTGGTGGCCGAACTTCATCTTCACCGTGGACGCGCCGCTGGCCAGAGCCAGTAGCTGGTGCCCGAGGCAGATGCCGAACACCGGGATATCGGTGTCGAGAATCGCCCGTATCGCCTCGATCGCGTAGTCGCAGGGTTCCGGGTCGCCGGGACCGTTGGAGAGGAAGATGCCGTCGGGGTTCATGGCCAGCACGTCCGCGGCGGGCGTCTGCGCCGGCACCACCGTGAGGCGGCAGCCGCGGTCGGCCAGCATGCGCAGGATGTTGCGCTTCACACCGAAGTCGTAGGCCACGACGTGCCACGGCAGCGCGCTGTCGTCGCGGACGGCGTGGCCCTTGCCCTGCACCCAGCTCCCCTCGCGCCACTCGTAGCGCTCGCTCACGGTGACTTCCTTCGCGAGGTCCATGCCCTTCAGGCCGGCGAAGGCGCGGGCCTGCGCCAGCGCGGCGTCCTCGTCGATGTCGCCCGCCATCAGGCAGCCGTTCTGGGCGCCCTTCTCGCGCAGGATGCGGGTCAGGCGGCGCGTGTCGATGTCCGCGATGGCGACGATGCCGCGGCTCTCGAGGTAGGCGCAGAGGTCCTGTTCGTTGCGGTAGTTGCTGGCCAGCAGGGGCAGGTCGCGAATCACGAGCCCGGCGGCCCAGATGGCGGCGGACTCCTCGTCCTCTGCATTGGTGCCGGTGTTGCCGATATGGGGGTAGGTGAGCGTAACGATCTGGCGGGCGTATGAGGGGTCGGTGAGAATTTCCTGGTAACCGCTCATCGCGGTATTGAAAACGACCTCACCGACCGAGGTACCTGCGGCACCAATCGCCAAACCCCTGAAAATACTGCCGTCTTCAAGGGCGAGAATGGCCGGAATGGACAAGCAAATCTCCCTGATTCAGTGGCCGGGTCGGTCCCGACTCGTCGTCTGGTACGCACTGGCCGCGCGCTCGCAAAAAGGCGAGATGGGGAACCGCATCTCGCCTCTCATGCTGTTTTAAAGCTCGGGTTTTCACCGGGGCACACGCCCCAATACCTGCCGTTGGGGGTGAGTAATCTGGCACGGGATTGTAGGGGAACAGCTTGGGGGCTGTCCAGCGCCTGCGGGCTGGATTCCGCTTCAGAAGACCGAAATCACCGTCGCAATTACCGTGTTCGCATACAGTGTTCGCACATAGCGTTCGTCTACGGTGTTTGCACACAGTGTTCGCGTAGCAGACTGAGCCGGCGGAGGATGAAGGGTTTGGCCGACGCTTTGAGCCAGCCGAGCGCAGGGAGATTTTGCGGGGTCGGAAGGCCATGGATGGCCTGGAGAGCCTCGTCGCGCAGGACGCGCGTCGAGGCGGGCCCCGCAAAATCTCCCGTAGCGAGGGTAGCCGCAGGCCTGGCGAGCGCCGAGGCCAAACCCTTCATCCTCCGCCGGCGGTGGTGCAAAGGCTCGCCATGCCGTCACACATAAAGCACTTGCTTTAAACCCGCAAACGCCTATCATGAGCCCCCACGATTGCAGCCGATGAGGGCCCAGCGATGGCCTACAGCACGGGCAGGCGAGCCGTGATTACCGGCGCGGGCTCCGGTATCGGGCGAGCCCTGGCACAGCAGCTCAACCGCGAGGGCTGCGATGTGTACCTCAACGATATCAACCCCGAGGCGCTGGCCGAGACGACGGCGGGCCTCGACACCAGCAGGGCCCAGGTACACACCAGGAACCTGGACGTCGCCGACAGGGCCGCGATGCATGCCTGGGCGGACGAGATCGCGGCGCAGGTGGGCCACGTGGACATCGTGGTCAACAACGCCGGCGTCGCGCTGATGGCGCTGGTCGAGGACTGCGACTACGACAACCTCGACTGGCTCATGCAGATCAACTTCTACGGTGTCGTGCACGGCACGCAGGCCTTCCTGCCGCTGTTGCGCCGGTCCGCACGGGGCCACCTGGTCAACATCTCCTCCGTGTTCGGCATGATCGGCGTGCCGACGCAGTCGGCCTACAACGCGGCGAAGTTCGCGGTGCGCGGCTATACCGAGGCGCTGCGCCAGGAGATGGCGGGGAGCAACATCCACGTGTGCTGCGTACACCCCGGCGGTATCGACACCAACATCGCGCGCAACGCCCGCGGCGACGATGCGCGCTCGGCGGACGAGCGCGGCGCCGAATTCAGGAAGGTCGCGCGCACCAGCCCGGCGTCCGCCGCGGCGCAGATCATCCGCGCCATCGAAAAGCGCAAGCCGCGGCTGCTGATCGGCACCGACGCCAAACTCATCTCGCTCCTCACCCGCTTGTTCCCGGTCTCCTACACGCGCTTCATACCTGCGCCCGACAGCGCCGCGGGAACCGCCGGCGAATGAACGAGGCCTCGCGGCACAAGAGTGAGCGCCACGCGGACACCCGGGAGCGCCTGCTGCACACGGCGCTTGCGCTGTACGCGCGGGAGGGACTGCACGCGGTGTCGCTGCGGCGCATCAGCGCCGAGTCGGGTTCGAAAAACTCGGCGGCCATGCACTACCACTTCGAAAACCAGCTCGGTGTACTGCGCGCCCTCATGCAGATGATCACGCGGGAACTGCGCGACATGGACACCGCGCTGCGCGCCGACTCCCGCGCGCAGCGCAGCCTGCGCGAGGCCTGCCGCGACATCATCACGCCGCTGGTCATGCTGCCCCAGCGGCAGCCCTGGGGCGGCGATGCGCTGCGCTTCGTGTCGCGGCTGATGGGCGAGAACGACCCGGAGATCGCGCGGCTGGTCAACGAGGCCTACGCCCCGTTCCTGCAGGCGCTCGACAAGGCGCTCGCCGGGGAGCTGCCGGAGCTGCCGGACGAGGTGCGCAAGCTGCGCCTCATGTTTATCCACACCAATATTTTCCACGGCGTCGCGGAGGTGGCCTGGCTCACCCACACCCCCCTCGGCGACCTCAGTTACTTCGACCAGGACACCCTGCTGGGCCACCTGGTGGACTTCCTAATCGGCGGGCTGCAAGCACCCAGTCACGCCGACAAACCCTCACCCAAGACAGGGCACACAACATGAGCGACACCGCAGAAGACCTCCTCTTTGACCTGACACTCACCGACGACCAGCGCATGAACCGCGACACCATGCAGCGCTTCGCCGCCGCGGAGATCCGCGCCCTCGCCCGCGCGGTCGACGCGGGCGACACCCCCGCCGCGGACTTCTACCCGAAGACCGTCGACCTGGGCTTAAGCCTGCTGCCCATACCCGAGGCGCTCGGCGGCGCGGGCATGAGCCGCTCTCCCGTGTCCAATGCCCTGATCTACGAGGACCTCGCGCACGGCGACCTCGCCATGGCGCTGGGCAGCGTGGCCCCGCTGGGTTTCGTCAACACGCTGCTGGACCAGGGCACCGACGCGCAGCGGGAGAAGTACCTGCCCGCGTTCTGCAGCGGCGAGTTCGTGGCCGCGAGCACCGCGCTGCTGGAACCGAAGGCCACCTTCGAGCCCGGCGCGCCGCAACTGGCGGCCACGGGCAAGGGCAATGGCTACAGCCTCAGCGGCACCAAGGTCATGGTGCCGCTGGGCATGGACGCCGCGCTGCTGCTGGTCGTCGCCCAGCTCGACGGCAAGCCCGCCGCGTTCATCGTCGAGGGCACGCCGGACGGCCTCACCCGCACCGCGGAGGCCAACATGGGCCTGCGCGGCGCGCAGCTCGCCACGCTCACGTTCGACAATGTCGAGGTGCCCGCGGATGCCCTGCTGGGTGACGGCGCCTTCGACCTCGAGCGTTTCAACGACCTGTCGCGCATCGGCCTGTGCGCGCTGGCCGTCGGCACCTGCCAGGCCGTGCTCGACTACGTGATCCCCTACTGCAACGAGCGCATCGCTTTCGGCGAACCCATCACCAACCGCCAGTCCGTGGCGTTCATGATCGCGGACATGGCGATCGAGATCGAAGCCATGCGCCTGATGACGTGGCGCGCCGCCGCGCAGGCCGAACAGGGCAGATCCTTCCACCAGCAGGCCTATCTCGCCAAGCACTTTGTCGCGGAGCATGCGATGAAGATCGGCACCGACGGCGTGCAACTGCTGGGCGGCCACGGCTTCTGCTGCGAGCACCCGGTGGAGTTGTGGTACCGCAGCCTGCGCGCCATCGCCACCCTCGAAGGCCTCGCCAGCGCCTGACGACGCCACGTCGAAGCACGCATCAAAAAAAACATCGAAGGAATACGACAATGATCAATCTCGAACTCGCCAAAAAGCACCGGGACACCCTCGACCAGACCATGATGCTCTCGGAGCACATGATCCGCCCCTACTCGCGCAAGTACGACAAGGAGGAACACACCTACCCCAAGGAGATGGAGCAGGTGGCGGAACTCATCAACGTCTCGCGCTCCGAGGTGATGGGCGGCAAGAAGGAGGAGCGGGACCCGGACGCGATCGTGAACGGCGGCAACATGGGCGCGGTGGTCGGCCTGTTCGGCCTGTGCTGGGGCGACGTGGGCCTGTTCCTCGCGATGCCGGGCTCCGGCCTCGGCAACGCGGCCATCACCGCGGTGGGCACGCCCGAGCAGGTGAAGAAATACGGCGGCAGCTACGCCGCGATGTGCATCACCGAGCCGGGCACCGGCTCCGACTCCGCCAATATCAGCACCACCGCGGTGCTGGACGGCGACGAGTGGGTACTCAACGGCGAGAAGATCTTCGTCACCGACGGCGACCGCGCCGACACCCTCGTGGTATGGGCGACGCTCGACAAGAGCAAGGGCAAGGCGGCCATCAAGTCGTTCATCGTGGAGAAAGGCACGCCCGGCTGCGAGGTCGCGCGACTGGAGCACAAGATGGGCATCCGCGCCTCGGACACCGCGGCCATCAACTTCGCGGACTGCCGCATCCCGCGGGAGAACATCCTCGGCAGCGAGGAGGTCGCGGACGACGAGGAGGGTCGCAAGAAGGCTTTCGGCGGCGTCATGCAGACTTTCGACAACACGCGCCCGCCCGTCGCCGCCATGGCGATCGGCACGGCGCGCGCGGCGCTGGACATGGCGCGCGGCCTGCTCGCCGAGGAGGGCGTGGAACTCACGCTGGGCGCGAAGCCCGCCAACCTCGGCGCGATCGAGGCCGAGCTGGTGCGCATGGAGGGCGAGTGGGAGGCCGCGCGGCTGCTGGTGCTGAAGGCCGCGTGGATGGCGGACAACAGGCAGCCCAACTCCAAGGAGGCCTCGATGTGCAAGGCCAAGGCCGGGCGCGTGGGCAACGACATCACCCTGCGCTGCGTCGCCCTGTGCCAGAGCCTGGGTTACAGCGAGGACCGCCTGCTGGAGAAGTTCGCGCGCGACTCGAAGATCCTCGACATCTTCGAGGGCACGCAGCAGATCCAGCAACTGATCGTGGCGCGCCGCGTGCTGGAGAAGTCGTCTTCCGACCTGAAGTAACGCCGTGACGGCGCGGCGATGCCAGGGCAACTAACCCGCCAACAACTGACCGTGCTGATCCTGGGGCTGATGGCCACCGGGATCGGCCAGTCGCTGGTGTTCGCGCTGCTCGCCCCGCTGGGGCGCGAGGTGGCGCTGAGCGAGGTGGCGACCACGTCCATCATCGCGGTCTCCGCCCTCACGTTCGGGCTCGCCGCGCCCTACTGGGGGCGGTTCAGCGACCGGGTCGGGCGCAAGAGAGTCATCATCACCGGGCTTATCGGCTACACCGTCGGCACCCTGCTCTTCGCGAGCGTGTTCCAGGCGGCGCTCAGCGGGCTGCTGACCGGGACCACCTTCTACGTCATCATCATGCTCACGCGCAGCGCGCAGTCGGCGGTCATGTCGGCGACCAACCCGGCGAGCCGGGCCTACGGCGCCGACCACTCCAGTCCCGATGAGCGCACCAGGACGATGGCCCGCCTCGCCACGGCGAGCAGCCTCGGCACCATACTCGGCCCCGCCGTCTCCGGCGCGCTCGCCGTGTTCGGGTTGCTGGCGCCGCTGTACTTCGCCGCGGTCCTCGCGGCACTGGCGGCCCTGTGCGTGTGGCGCTACCTGCCCGTCACGCCGCAGTCGCAGCGGCAGGAACGCAGGCCCCTGGCCCGCCTGCGCTACACCGACCAGCGCCTGATGCCCTTCATGGTGACCGCCATCGGGGTGTACATCGGTTTCTCCGGCATCCAGCAGACGCTGGGCTTTCACCTGCAGGACAAGCTGGGACTCACGGGTATCGAGACGGCGCAGATGACCGGCGCCGCGCTCATGGTCTCGGCGAGTTTCTCGCTGGTAACGCAGGTCACGTTCATGCAGCGCGCGAACCTGGGCCCCACACAGTTCATCCGCCTGGGACTGCTCTTCCTGCTGACGGGTGCGGGCATCGTCACGGTGTTCGAGACGTTCGCGGTGCTGGCCGTCGGGATGGCCTTTATCGGCACCGGCATGGCGATGACCATGCCCGCGATTGCGTCGGGGGCGTCCCTGGCGGTCTCTGCGGAGGAACAGGGCGGCGCCGCGGGACTCGTCAGCGCCTGCCCGCCGCTGGGTTTCGCGGTGGGGCCGGTCGCCGCCGGGGCGCTGTACCAGGTAAACCCTGTGCTGTCCCCGCTGTTCAGCGGCTGCGTGTTTCTCCTGGTGCTGTGCGCGCTGCTCGTCAGTCGGCGCTAGCCGACGGCGGCCGGCAGGCGACATAGGCGCCCGGCGCCGCACCGTCATCCGCGGCGCCCAGGAAATTGGAATGCACGGCGTCGGGGGAGATCGTCTGGATCGTCAGTGAACTGCGATTCTGCACCTGCTGCGCGGAACAGCGATCCGCGAGCCCCTCGGTCACGTCGACGATCTCCGGTTCCTTCACCTCCACCACGGTTGCCAGCACCTCGCCCGAGGTGAACACCTCGCCCGACCCCTCGATCACGCTCTGCGCGTCGAAGATGATCGCGTCGGCCTCGAGGTTGACGTTGCCGCCCGCCTGATTGGCCGACAGCGCGCGGATGCTGCTGCGCTCCAGGATAATGGCGGGCGGGTCGCTGATGCTGATATTGCCCTGGCTGTTCGGATCGCCGCTGGCGCTGAACGCCGAGATATCGCTGTCGACCATGCGGTACACCTCGGACAGGTTCGCGATAGCGATCGCACCGCCCGCGCCGACCGCCGTCTGGGCGTTGATGCTGGACTGGTTCATCGACATCGCCGACGAGGAAATGTTGACCGAGCCGGCATCGCCGTCGTCGAACGACTGCACGGAGATCTGCGCAGCGTCACTCATGACGAGGCTGCTGAGTGTGAGTTGAATGCTGCCCGCGCTGCCGGCCGTGGCGAGGGTGGGCACGCCGGAACGGCCTAGCGCCTGGACCTGCACAGGCACGCCCGACTCGCTGAACAGGCCGCCGCGCACCCCGCCCGCGCCGGAAATGAACATCTGCAGGGCGTCGATGTTGATCGAGCCCGCGGCGCCGCTGCCGGTGGTGCTCGTCGTTATCTCACCGCCGGCCACCTCCACGCGCCCGGCGCTGCCGCCGTCGCGTCCGCCGATAGCGATCGTGCCGCCGGCCCCGGTGCCCGCGGTGGAGGCGACCACCCTGCCGTCGGAGCGCACCAGCAGCGTCCCGTTGCCCAGGACGATCTGGCCGCCGGCGCCGTCCACGGTCGACACCGAGAGTGCGCCACCCTGCTCCACCGTCAGGTCATCGGCGGCGATCTGCAGGCTGCCCGCGGCGCCCGCGTCGAAACCCGCCGCAGTGCTGTCCGAAAAGATACCGCTGCCGTCGGGACCGCTGACCGCTACCGAGTCCATGTCGATCGCGATGCGGCCCGCCGCGCCGCTGGCGGCGGCATTGGTATTGATCGAGCCGCCGGCGATCGCCAGGCGGCTCGCCGCGCCCGCGCGTTCCGCGATCGTGATGGTGCCGCCGTCGCCAGCGCCGGTGGTCTGCGCGGTGATGGTACCGCCCGCACCGACATCGACGGTGTCGAAAGCGAGCAGGAGCTGGCCGCTGCCGCCGTCGACGGTGGACACGGACAACTCGCCGCCATCCGCCACCGCCAGGGAGCCGCCGCGCATGTCGATGGTGCCCGCCGCGCCGGCGTTGTCGCCGGTCGCCACACTGTCGGAGAAGATGCCGCTGCGCGTCTTGGCATCCGCGCCCGTGAGCTCGACACTGTCCGCCACGACGATAATCTGGCCCGCGGCGCCGCTGCCCGAGGCGCTGGTGTTGATCGCGCCGCCCGCCACGCGCAGCGTATTGCTGCGGTCGTCGTTGGCGTTGATGAAGATCGTGCCGCCCTGCCCCGCGCCGCTGGTCTGCGCGACGATGCTCGCACCGTCGTTCACCTCCAGCGCGTTGACGTTGATATCGATCTGGCCGCTGCCGCCATCGACGGTGGACACGGACAGCTGGCCGCCTTCGAGTAACGCCAGGTTCTCGGCAAAGACCCGTATAGTACCGGCCGCGCCGGCATCGGGCCCCGTGCCCGTGGAATCTGAACTCAGCAACCCGCGAATCGCGATGGGCTGCAGCGGGTTGGCGGCGCTGCCGAGCGTAATCGTCCCCGCCCTGCCGCTGCCGGAGGCGCTGGTGGTCACCTGGCCGCCATCGAAATGAATTTCCGGCACGTCGAGGGCGATCGTGCCGCCGTCGCCGGAGCCGCTGGAACCGGAGGTAATGGTGCCGTTGTCGCGCAGGGTCAACACCCGCACACCGTCGAGTGCGATGCTGCCGCCGGTCGCGCTGCCCGAGGTCGAGGCGGTCAGCGTGCCGTTGCCGGCCAGCGTGAGGGTGTCGACCGCGAGCGCCAGTTGCCCGCTGGCGCCGTCGCGGGTGGACACGGAGATCACGCCGTCGTCGTCCACCGCGAGGTCAGTCGCGAAGATCGCCACCGTGCCCGCCGCGCCGGCGTTGCCGGTGCCCGAGGAGTCGCTGCTGACCTGTCCGCGGATGACCAGGTCGGCGTAGGGCGCACCCTGGCTGCCGATCCGGATCGTGCCCGCGTCACCGGAACCCGATGCGCTGGTGGTCACGCTGCCGCCCTCGAAGCGCAGCACCGGCACGGTAATGGCGATCGTGCCGCCGGCGCCAGACCCCGCGGTGGCGGCGGAGATCGTGCCGTTGTCGCGAATGACGAGTTCCCGCAGGTCGCTGAAGTCCAGGTCGCCGCCGTCGGCTGAGCCGGAGGTCGACGCCGTCAGCGTCGCGGCATCGCTCACCGTGAGCGACTCCACGTTCAGCACCACCGTGCCGCTGGCGCCGTCGCGCGTGGACACCGACACGAGCGCGTCGCCGCCGAGCCGCAGGTTATCGGCGAATATCCGCACCGTGCCCGCGTTACCGGCGCCCGCGCCGGTGCCCGTCGAGTCGCTGCTGAGTTCACCGCCCACGAACAGGTCGCCGTAGGGTCGAAGCTCGGAGCCCACCGTGATGGTGCCGGCGTCACCCGAGGCGGAGGCGCTCGTGGTGATGCGGCCGCCGTTGAAGCGCAGCACGGGGGTGTTGACCACGATCGTGCCGCCGTCGCCGCTGCCCGCGGTGGCGGACGTGATGGTCCCCCGGTCGTTCAGCTCGAGGGCGCGCACATTGGACAGGTCGATGAAACCACCCTCGGCCACGCCGAAGGTGGACGCGGTGAGCGTGCCCTCGCCATTGAGCGTCAGGTTGTTCACGAAGAGGTTGAGCTGGCCGCTGTCGCCGTCCGTGGTGGAGACCGATACCTGCGCCATGTCTTCCACGACGAGGTCCAGGGCGTAGATATTCACGGTACCCGCCGCGCCGGCCCCGGTGCCGACGGCTGACGAATCGCTCGCCACGAGCCCGGTCGCACCCCCGATGACCAGCGATGCCTGCGGACTGGCGGCGCCGCCGATGTTGATGGTGCCGGCATTGCCGGTACCGGAGGCGCTCGTCGTGATCCGGCCGCCGTCGATAACCAGTTCGGGGACGAGCAGGTCGATGGTGCCGCCCTCGCCCGTGCCCGCTGTGGAGGCACGCAGCGTGCCGCCCGACAGCAGCCGCAATTCTTCGACATTGAAGTCGATCTGTCCGCTGGCGCCGTCCACCACCGACACCGATATCTCCCCAGACTCGGCCACCGTGAGCGCATCCGCGTTCAGCGTGACCTGCCCGCCGGCCCCGGCGCGCTCCCCGCTGGCCAGCGAGTCGGAGGCGATGCCCGCCGTCACGCCCCGGGGTGCGCCCGCGCCGGACACCGTAATGCTCGTGGCGTCCACCGTGATGGTGCCGGCGTCGCCCAGGCTGGAAGTGCTCGAGTTGACCACCCCGCCCTCGATCAGCACGGTATTGTTATTGAACAGGCCGGGACCGAGGGTGATCGTGCCGCCGGAGCCCAGTCCCGTGGTGCCCGCGACCACCGCGGCGCCGCCACGGACCACCAGTTCCTGCGCGCCCAGTGCGATCTGCCCGCCGGGCCCGCCGTTGGTGGTCGCGGAGATGCCGCTGCCGCCATCGAGGGCAATGCGGCGCGCGAGGACCAGGATATTGCCCGCGCTGCCCGATTGCGGGTCTCCTTGCGCCGAGTCGCTGCGCATTTGCGCGCCGTCGCCCAGCACCACCGAGTCGGCGCTTTCGAGTTGGCTGCCGCCAGACCCCGAACCGGCGATGATGATGTCGCCGCCGTCACCGAAGCCCTCCGTGGTCGCGGTAATCGCGGTGCCCGCGCCGGTCGCCTCGAGGGAGTCGGCGAGCAGGCGCACCGCGCCGCCCAGTCCACCCGCGGTGCTCGCGGTGATCTGGGAGCCAGAAGCGAGCGTCAGCCGCGGCGTCCTTACGGTGACGGTGCCCGCCCGGCCGGGCGGGTCGCCGTTGAAAAACCCCTCCAGTGTCGAGGAAGCGCTGATCGAGGACTGCCCGGACAGTGTCACGCTGTCACTGGCGTTGATGAGCAGGTTGCCCGCATTGCCGGTACCATCGGTGCCCACTGTCACGGTTGAGCCGTTGTCGAGGGTGAGTACGTCGACGTTGAGGGTCGCCTCGCCACCGCGGCCGCCATCGGTGGAGTTGCTTATCGCGGCGAAATCGCGCAATGCCAACCGCGCGGCATTGATCTCCACAGTGCCCGAGGCGCCCGCGTCCAGCACCTCTCCGTCATCGGTCGACGCCGTGCTGATGACGGCGTCGGCGCCGGTCAGCTCGATTATGTCGGGGCGCCGCGTCTGGCCGATCAGGATGGTGCCGGCACCGCCGAACGTCCCTGTGCTCGAATCGATCGAGCCATCGCGCAGGTAGATGGCATCTGCGTCGATGCGCAGTCTGGCACCGCCGCCCCTGATCGGCGCTACCGCCTTGATGCTCCCGTTGTCCAGGGTGATGACACCGGCATTGACGATCACATCCGCGCCGGCGCTGTCACCCGGTCTGTTGGCGACCTGGCTGCCGCTGTAAACGTCCAGGATGTCAGCGAATATGCGGATTTCCCTGGCGGCGCCGGGCCCGTCGAAACTGCCCTCGACCTCTATGCTGGCACCTTCAGTCAGGCGCAGTGAGGCGAGGGGGTTGTCGGCGGTGCCGAACAGCAATTGTCCGCTGTCGGCTTCGGAAAAACTGGAGCTGGCAGAGCGCACGCCCGAGTTCTGCAGCAGCACGTCGGTAGCGACAAACTCGATGTCAGCGGCATTGCCCTGGCTGGACTCTGTTTCGGGAAATGTCTCGCTCGAAACACTGGAACCGACCAGCGTGATCGTGTCGGCGATCAGCCGGATCGGCGCGCTGTCCGGCGCGCGCAGGGTATCCGAACGCACGCTGCTGTCAGTCAACAACAGGCTATCGGCCTGCAGTTGCACCGGCCCGAAATTGCCGCCAAACCGGTAGGAGGAGATTGCGCTGTCGTCCAATTCGACGCGGGCGCCGCGCACATGGATCCCGCCACCGGTGTCAACCACGGAGTCGGGGTCCGCCGATACCGCGACCAGGGAGTCTCGGATAGTCACCGGCGCGAAGGCGCTGGCCGCGCCGGGTCCCGCGTCCTCACCGCCCAGGCGCACCGTGCCGGCACCTGCGACCCCGAGGATATCGATGCCGCCGATGGCCGTGCGCACTTGCGCATCATTTATCTCGACGGGACCGCCCACGAGGGCGATGCCGTTTTCCGTATCGAAATCAGCGTCCAGCGTCGCGCCGTTGACGGAAATCGTGCCGTTGCCCGCGCCGAGGAAGCCGAACGCCGTGGGACTCGCGACGGTGAGCAAGGTATTCGGGTCCGGCGGCAGCGCCGTGGTCGCGCCGTACTGCAGGCCGTCGGCCAGTTCAATGTAGTCGGCGGTGGTGGCGCGCAGCGAGCCGAGCAGGTCGAGGCTGGCGTTTTCCCCGAACACGACGCCGTTGGGATTGAGTAGCCACAGGTCGGCGCCGTCGATCGTGCTGGCCAGGGTGCCGTCGATGCTGCTCGCGTTCGCGCCGGTCACCCTGCTCAGGATTTGCGCGATACCGGCGGAGCCCGTGAAGGTCACGGTCTGCCCGGTGTTCACGTTGAAGTCGCTGAAGCTGTGGAACAGGTTGGCGCCGCCGCCGGGACGGCTGCCGAGCGCCTCGCCGATGGCCACGGGCGCCGTCGAGCCGGCGCCGGACAGGATCTGCGGATTGCCGAGGTTGCCGGGGCCGCCCACCGTGCCGTCGGTCGCGATCTGCGCAACCCCGCCCGGCACCTGCAGGGCACAGGCTGCTGCCACCGCGGCGCCCAGGCGCCTGCGCGGGAAAAGAGCAAACCATGGGCGCAATCGCCACTTCTGCATAGGGTCTGGCCGGAAAGTCATCATCCTGGGGTGCCAGGGAAGTCTAGTTCACGCTAACCTGCTGCTCAAGGTTGCACGCACTGCGGCACACACACCGCAATGACCACGCAAAGGACAGGAACGGGCATGCACCAAACTCTCGGGGTAGCGCTGGCGCTGCTACTGGTCGCCTGCCACGGTGACCCGAGCGAAGTGCGCACCGAAAACCCACCCCCCGCGAGTGGGAATACAGTGGCGGCGAGACAGGCGCCCAACCCGCTGCGCGACGCCTACTTCGGCGACCTGCACGTCCACACGCGCTACTCGTTCGATGCCTTCACCTTCGGCACCACCGCCACCCCCGACGATGCTTACCGCTACGCGGCCGGCGCGGCCATCGAGCACCCCTGGGGTTACGACCTGCAGTTGCGCGAGCCACTGGATTTTTACGCGGTCACCGACCACGCGCTGTTCCTCGGCCTGGCAGGCGCCATGGCGGACACGGGCACCGCGATTTCAGCGCAGCCCTTCGCGCGCAGGTACCACAAGCTGAACGAACCGCAGAATCGCGACCTGCGCTCGCTCGGCTTTCGCGCCAGCGCATTCAGCAGTTTCCTGCGGCAGATTCGCGCTGCGCTCGACGCGGGGCTGGTTGCGGCGGATGACATCGCCGCCATCGGCGCGGACGCATGGGCCGACACAGTGCGCAGCGCCGATGCCCACTACCGACCCGGCGAGCTGACCACGTTCGCGGGGTTTGAGTACACCTCCGGCGGCGGGGGCGGCAGCCTGCATCGCAACGTGATCTTCTCCGGCACACGGGAACTGCCCGCGCTGCCGTTTTCCCGCGATGACTCCCAAAATCCGGAGGGCCTGTGGGACTGGATGGATGCCCTGCGCGAGCGGGGCGTGGAAAGTCTCGCCATCCCGCATAACAGCAACACCTCCAACGGGCAGATGTTCATGCTCCAGGACTGGGACGGCGCGCCGCTCGACGACGCCTACGGCGAACAGCGCCTGCGCAACGAACCGCTCGCGGAGATCACCCAGGTGAAGGGCACCTC
>JAUIEP010000145.1 GCA_030428835.1 Gammaproteobacteria bacterium
CCGCCGGCATCGAGCCGGGGCCGATCTGCCGCGCGAAGCTGCCGGTGCGCATCCCCTCGGGCTTCCACGGGACGTGGGTCGGCGCCTGAAGCGCCCCCTGAGCGCGGGTTACAAGCCGGGGGCCGGATTGCCGCCCCCGGCTTTTTTGTTTACATACCGAAGCGGTAGGTGAGGTCGATACCGTAGGTCCGCGGCGCGGCGAACGCCTGGGTGGTGGTGCGCGCCACGCCGACAGTCGGCACGCCGCCCACGAGGTGGTCGTCCTTGTCGGTGAGGTTCTTGCACCACAGCATGATGGTCGCGTTGTCCTCGGGCGACTGCCATGTCAGTCGCGCGTCGTAGAACGTGACCGAGGGCGAGGTGATCTCGTCGCCGACGATGAAGCTCTCCCGGTCAAAGCCGCCATAAATTTCGTCGGTGTAGCGCGCGATAAAGTTGGGAATAAAAGTGCCCATGCTGTCGGTGTTGATGAAGTAGTCGATCGCGATGAAGGCGGTCCACTCGGGCGCCCGCGGCATCGGCTCGTCCGAGCGGTCGATGGTGACCTGGCCGCCGCCGTTCGGATCGGGTATCTCGGCGAGGTACTCCTTGTACTCCGCATCCATGTAGGCCACGCTGCCCAGGATCCGGATATTGTCGGTGGGCAGCAGCGTGAACTCGGTCTCCACACCGGCGATCTCGGCCTTGCCCGCGTTCTCGATGGCGGGCAGCGGAATGCCGAAGTTCGGATCGGGGATCGTGGTCGTGAGCTGGATATCGTCGTAGTCCTGGTAGAACGCGGCGACGTTCGCGCGCAGCCTGCGGTCGAACGCGTCGATCTTGAAGCCCAGTTCATACATGTCCACGAATTCGGGCTTGTAGTTCTCCAGGTCGACGATCTGGTCACCGTCGAAGTCGCCGTTGCCCACGGTCACGCCGCCGGAACGGAAACCGGTCGCGTAGGTCAGGTACACCATGGCGTCGTCCAGGCCAAGCGCGTCGAGCGTGTCGTCGTCCGCCAGGTACTTGATGCTCGCCATCGGGTTCCAGTCGTCGTCGTTGCGATCATCCGACAGGGTGCCGAACTCGCCGACCATGAAGGGCGCGCCGCCCGGGCCGTCGGGATCGAAGCCGTACAGCCATTCCTTCACCGGTCGCGCACCCGGCTCGGTAAAGCTGTGCAGGATGTTTGCGCTGTAGATCGTGTCCAGTGTGCCCAGGTAGGTGCCGTTGCCGATGCTGGGCAGGTACACACGCGACTCGTTGTAGGTGGTCTTGCGCTCTTCCCAGGTGTAGCGCAGGCCCAGCGTCAGGATCCAGTTCTCGTTGAAGCTGTAGTCCGCCTGGCCGAAGGCGGCATAGGCGGTGTTCTCGGTCTCGCGCTCGTGCAGGTTGGAGCGCGACAGCAGTATGGTGTTGGGAATAGTAAGCGTGTCATTGAAACCGGCGAAGTCCTGCAACCAGTCGTCGTTGGTCTCTTCATAGAAGAAATACACGCCGGTGGTGTAGCTCAGCTTCTCGTCCAGTGCGGAACCCGACAACTGGAATTCCTGCGAGTACTGGTCGGTGTCGTTGTTCACACCCGCGAGGCGGCCGATGATGACGATGTCCATGCCGTCGATGTCCTCGTCGGCGAGCTGTTCCGTATTGCGGTACGCGGTCACGCTCTTGAAGCTCAGGTTGTCGTTGATTTCCCAGTTCACGGTGCCTGACAGCATGGCGGTCTCGACGGCGTAGGAGCTGTCGTAGAACACGTCGGACTTGTCCGAGTGTTCGCCGCGGAACTTGTCGTTCGGCAGGTCGCCGCTGGCGCGGCAGTTCTCTTCCACCGTGGTGAGCGAGAAGGCGTTGTACAGCCCCTCCAGCGTGCCCGCATTGGGCCGGCCCTGTGCGGCAAGTTCCTCGCCGAGGAAGAGGCACTTCTGGCCGATCGGGCGCTGGTCCGTATCGGTGTAGTTGACATTGAGGTCCACCGTCACGGCGTCGCCGGGCAGCCAGCGCAGTGCGCCGTTGAAGATGGTGCGGTCCTCGTCGCTGAAGTCGGAGCCGTCCACGGCGTTCTCGATGAATCCGTCGCGCTGCACCGTGGCGGCCGTCCAGCGCGACAGGAGCACCTCGTCGATGATCGGAATGTTCAGGGTGATCGAGGCGTCGCGCCTGTCGAGGTTGCCGAAGCTGCCCTTCGCGTTGCCGCTGAAGCCCTCCTCGGGTTTGATCGACGTGTAGAGGATGGCGCCGCCGGTGGTGTTCTTGCCGAACAGCGTGCCCTGGGGTCCGCGCAGCACCTGGATGTTCTGCATTTCCACCGCGTCGAGCAGGGCGCCGGAGGCGCGCGCGATATACACGTCGTCGAGGTAGATGCCGACGCCGGAGTCAATGGTCGTGCGGGTCTCCCGCTGGCCCACGCCGCGGATGTAGGCGTTGCCGTCGCCCTTCACGCCGTTGCCGCCGCCGCCGAGGTGCAGGCCCGGTACGAGGCCCTCCACGTCGCGCATGTTGCGGATGCCCAGCGATTCCATCGCCTGCGTATTGAAGGCGGTAACGGCGACTGGTACTTCCTGCAGTGATTCCTCCCGCTTGCGCGCGGTCACGACGACCTCCTCGAGGGCGAGAGTTTCCGCGACAACGGTGGGCGCCAGCGGGGCGCTGCCGAGGGCGAGGGCGAAGACACCGGTGGTACTGCGGAACAGCTTCATGGAATGACTCCGGTTTTTTCTTGTGGTTATTGGCCTTGCGTTCATGTGCCGGGCACGAGAGGAGAATAGACGGAGAGTGATTGCCCGTCTAGATACACCGCCGCATCGCCGCACCCGGCTATACTGTAGCGCGCGTTCCGGTCTGGTGAGCAGGAGACAGGCTTGCGGTGACCACGTTTTAAGGCTCCCCCGCTGCGCTTGTTGTCTGGCGCCATGGAAAGGTCGTCGCGGTGTGTAATTTTTCTAGTCCAGCGCGCGCTCGAAGTTCACGGTTGCCCCAGGATCAACCTGCAGATTCGCTCTGGCAATACGGCAGTGATCGAATTCTACGGGTCGCCAGGTTATGCGGTGGATGACGTGGTGAGCATGGGAAAACGGCTCAAGGAGGCCTAGCGCCGCATATACAGGCTGCGCGTCTGGGCGTTCTCGCGTATTGCCTGGTAGAACAGCGCGTAGTCGCGCGTGTGGTAGTTCAGCGCTTCATCATCCAGCGGGCTGGCGAAAGGGCCGTCCCGTTGCGGCTCTATATAAAGGTAGCCGTCGCGGCATTGCGCCCAGGTCCACTCGGGCAGCACGGCCGGCAGCGCCTCGACCTTCTCCCCCGTGGGTGTGTTGAACAGCACGTTGGCCATGCCGTAATTGGCGGGCAGCCCGAGCGCGCCCGGGTGTTGCGAGGCGGGCACGCGCATCTCGTCCCGGCGCCAGCTCAGCGGGTTGATGCAGAGCACCCGCTTGTGTTCGGCGTACTCCCAGCCGTCGCTGTACCAGTGCGGTGTGGCGGGTTTCGGGGTGCCGCCCTCGCCGTAGGTGGCCCAGTGGACCACGCAACCCGTGTCTGTCGCACTCTCGCAGGGCGGGATGCGGGTGAGCTCCCGGTCGAACATGTCCAGCGGCACGAAGTAGCCGATCAGGTAGGCGCCCACCAGGCGATCACGCAGGGACGGGCTGTCGTTGACGCGCTCGGCGAGGAGTCGCAGCGCGTGGGCGCTGCCCTGGCTGTGGCCCGCGATGATAAAGGGGCGGTCCGCGCTGAAGCGCAACAGGAATTCGTCGAACGCCGCGGCGACATCGCGGTAGGCGAGATCGAGCGCCTGCAGGCCGTCGTCGCTGTCGCGACCGATGAAACTCCACAGCGTGGCCTCGCGGTAGTGGGGCGCGTAGACATCGCAGCAGGCGTTGTAGGCGCTGGCCTGCGACACCATCATGCGATCGACCATCTCCCACGCCCAGCTATTGGTGAACAGCGGCGAGTTCCAGCGTTCGCCGGAAAGGTAGGATGTGGGATGGAGGTAGAACACGGCGACCTCCGCCTCGCCCTGCCGCGCCTCTTGCCCGGCGGGTACGAGGTTGGCCAGGCCCTTTTTCCCGGGCAGCGAGGCCCAGTAGCGGTCGTCGCCGTAGTCGGGGGGCACCGTGATCGGGTCGTCCTTGCGCGCGTGATCCGGTCGCAGCCGGGCGTTGACCAGATCCTCACCCCACATGGTATACGCGGCCCAGACCCCCAGGGGCACCAGTACCAGCAAGAGCGCCACCGCGGCGAAAACCCTTTTCATGCGTGGGTATTTTCCATGAGTCTGGGCGCAGGTCACACCCGCCAAAAAGTTCGAACGACCAGTATAGCGACAGCGGCCCCAGGTTAGTCACGCGGGGTTGGGCACTGTTTCGCATTTATGGGAATTCGTTGGCCGATCCGCAGGATTGCACGGGGGGTGTTGTTTAATTTGTCGAGGTAATCGCGCAGAATCAGCGACTTGCCTTACTTTTTCGGGCAGCGCGGTGGATGCCCCGGGCCATGATCTGTGGGGTCGAATTCATTCGACCACCGGGATCCCGGGCCCGCGGCCCGTAGGTCGGATGAATCCGACCCCACAATACTAAAAATGTCGGCGCTCGATACACAGACGTGGAACCTGCCATGAGCCAAGCCGTACCCGGCCTGCCCACAGACAGCAAGATTGTCATCACCGGCGGTGCCGGCCTCGTGGGCCAGAATCTCACGGTGCGCCTGCTGCAGCGCGGCTATACCAACGTGCATGTCCTGGACAAGTCCCGCGACAACCTGGCCATCGCGCGGGGTATTCACAGCGGCGCCCGGTTTATCGAGGCGGACCTCGCCGAGCGCGGCGACTGGCAGCAGGCGCTGGCCGATGCCGACGTCGCCGTCCTGCTGCACGCGCAGATCGGCGGCATCCACCCGGAGGAATTCACCCGCAACAACGTTACCGCCACGGCCAATATCCTCGATGCGCTGCCGGCGAGCGCCTACCTCGTGCACGTCAGTTCCTCGGTGGTGGAATCGGCGGCGAACGACGACTACTCGACCTCAAAGGCGGAACAGGAGGCGCTGGTGCGCGACTCGGGCCGCGCGTGCACCGTGCTGCGACCCACGCTCATGTTCGGCTGGTTCGACCGCAAGCACTTCGGCTGGTTGTCGCAGTTCATGCTGCGCGTGCCGGTCTTCCCGATTCCCGGCAACGGGCGGTACGTACGCCAACCGCTCTACGCCGGCGACTTCTGCGAGATCATCATCGCGGCGCTGGGACGCCGGCAGGCCAACGAGTGCTACAACATCTCGGGCAAGGAGAAGATGGATTACATCGACATCATCCGCCTCATACGGTCCGCCAACGGCAGCCGCAGCGTGCTGCTGCAACTGCCCTACTGGCTGTTCCATGCGTTGCTCGCGGTATATGCGCTGTTTGATCGCAACCCGCCGTTCACCACCGCGCAGCTCAAGGCGCTGGTGATCGACGAGGTCTTCGAGGATATCGACTGGGAGGGTATCTTCGGTGTCGAGGCCACGCCGCTCGAGCAGGCGATTCGCGACACGTTTACCCACCCGGTGTACAGCAAGATAAGGCTGACGTTCTGATGAAGGTGGCCGTGATCGGGGGAGGCCCCATGGGTCTGGCGGCGGCTTACGAGTTGCTGGCGCGCGGCCACAGCGTCACGCTGTACGAGGCCGACGACCGCCTCGGCGGCATGAGCGCCTCGTTCATGTTCGACGGTATCAGGATCGAGCGCTACTACCACTTCATCTGCAAGTCCGACCAGCCGCTGTTCGACATGCTGGAGGAACTCGGCATCGCCGACACGCTGCGCTGGCGCGTGACGCGCATGGGCTACTACTACCTCGGCAAGATCCGCGACTGGGGCGAGCCCATCGCGCTGCTGAAGTTCCCCGGCCTCGGCCTCGTCAGCAAGATTCGCTACGGCCTGCTGGCCTTCACCTCCACCAAGCGCAGGGACTGGACGAAACTCGACAGCATCGACGCCGTGACCTGGCTGAAGAAATGGGTCGGCGACAGGGCCTACGAAGTGCTCTGGCACCCGCTGTTCGACCTCAAGTTCTACCACTACACCCCGAACCTGTCCGCCGCCTGGATCTGGTCGCGGCTGCGCCGTGTCGGCACCTCGCGGCGCAATATCTTCCAGGAGGAGATGGGCTACCTGGAGGGCGGCTCGGATACGTTCCTCGAGCGCATCGCGCAGGTCATCCAGGAGAAGGGCGGCGTCATTCACCTGCGCCGGCGCGTGGAGGAAGTGCTCATCGAGGACGGGCGAGTCAGCGGGGTGCGCACGTCCGGCGGCAGCGAACACTACGACCGGGTGATCAGCACCATCCCCATGCCCTACGTGTCGAAGATGATCCCGGCGCTGCCCGAGGGCACGCGGGCGGGTTATGATTCGGTCAACAACATCGCGGTGGTCTGTGTCCTCGTGCATCTCGAACAACCGCTGACCAGGTACTTCTGGCTGAATATCTCGGACCCGGAGATCGACATCCCCGGGTTCATCGAGTACAGCAACCTGAATCCCGGCGGCGGCCACATCGTGTACGCGCCGTTCTACATCCCGGGCGAGCACCCGGACTACCAGCGCGAGGACGGGTTTTTCATCGACAAGGTGCGCCGCTACCTGCGGGCGGTGAATCCCGACCTGCCCGACAGCGCTATCCTCAAGATCGCGGCGGGGCGCTACCGCTACGCGCAGCCCATCTGCGAGCCCGAGTTTGCCAAACGCCTGCCGCCCATATCGCCGGGTATCGACGGCCTGTTTGTCGCGGATACCTGCTACTACTACCCCGAGGACCGCTCGATCTCCGAGAGCGTTCAGCTCGGCCGCAAACTGGCGCGCATGGCCGCGGGGGACGGATGACACACCCGGTCTCGCACGCCAGGAAACTGGCCCGCGTGCGCTTCGCGCGTTTTATCTTCGCCGGCGGAGTGGCCGCCATCTGCAATTTCGGCTCGCGCTTCATCTACAGCCTGTTCCTGGACTTCGGTGTGGCGGTGGTGGTCGCCTATATCACCGGCATGGTCGTGTCGTACGCGCTGAACAAGCGCTATGTATTTACGCAGAGCAAGAATTCCGTGCACCACGAGATGACCTGGTTCGTGCTGGTCAACCTGTTCGCGGTTCTGCAGACCTGGGCGTTGAGCGTTTATCTCGCCGGCGTACTGCCGCCCTACATGCCGCTGGCCGGCGAGCAGGGTGTCGTGCTCGCGGAGGCGATGGCCCATATCGCCGGCATCATGTTGCCCGTGTTTACCAGTTACCTGGGCCACAAGTACCTTACCTTCAGGGAATAGCATACAATCGACGCGGGTTGGGAGCTTAAGTGCATGAGCAGAGCAACAGGTCGGGGCGAACATGAGTGAGGTGGCCCCGAAGGCCGTGGCACAGGTGCCCATCTGCGTGGACCTCGACGGTACGCTGGTGCGCACTGACACGCTGGTCGAGTCCGCGCTGCTGCTGCTCAAGAAGAACCCGCTCTCGCTCTTCTCCATGCTCGCCTGGTTGTTGGGCGGCAAGGCCAACCTGAAGCAGAAGCTCGCCGAGCGCGTGCTGCCCGATCCAAAATTGCTGCCCTACCACAAGGGCCTGCTGCAGTGGCTGCGTGACAGGAAGGCCGAGGGGCGCCGCCTGGTGCTCGTGACGGCCGCGAACAACCGTATCGCCGAGTCCGTCGCGGATCACCTCGGCATCTTTGACGAGGTCATCGCCAGTTGCGAGAACCGCAACATGAGCGCGCATAACAAGGCCGGGGAGCTGGCCTCCCGCTACGGTGTGCGGGGCTACGACTACGTCGGCAACAGCAACGATGACCTGCCCGTGTGGACCAGTTGCCGTGAGTCGGTGATCGTCAGCGCCACGGAGGAAGTCGCCAAGGCCGCCCGCGGCCGTGCGCCCGTGGCGGCCGAGTTCCCGCCCGAGACGTCACCCCTGCGCGCACTGCTGACCGCCATGCGTCCGCACCAGTGGAGCAAGAACCTGCTGGTGTTCGTCAGCATCGTGATCGGCCAGTCCTTCACCGACGGTCCGCTGCTGGCGTCCACGATCATGGCGTTCGTCTCGTTCTGCCTGGTGTCGTCATCCGTGTATCTCGTCAACGACATGCTCGACCTGTCATCGGACCGCAGGCACAGCGAGAAGCGCCGGCGGCCCTTCGCCAGCGGCAGCGCGCCGCTCATCTTCGGCGTGGTGGGTGCGCCAGCGCTGCTCATCTTCGGCTTGTTGCTGGCGGGCACGGTGAGCGCCGCTTTCACGGGTGTGCTCACGATGTACCTGTTGCTCACCCTGAGCTATTCCTTCTATCTCAAGCGGCACGTGCTGCTGGACGTGCTGGTCCTGGCGATGCTGTACACGTTGCGCATCATCGCGGGCGCGGCGGTCGGGGAGTCGTTGCCGTCGGTCTGGCTGATGTCGTTTTCCATGTTTGTCTTCACCAGCCTCGCGATGGCCAAGCGCTACGCGGAACTCAAGGCGCTCGCGAGCGAGGAGGGCGGCTGGATCGGGGGTCGCGGTTACCACGTGCACGACCTCAGTGTGGTCGCGCAGCTCGGCGCCTCGTCGGGCTATATCTCCGTCCTCGTGCTGGCGCTCTACGTCGACAGCGCGGAAGTCGGCGAGACCTACGACGAGTACTTCTTCATGTACCTGCTGTGTCCGTTGCTCATGTACTGGATCGGCCGCATCTGGGTGCTGGCCAGTCGCGGGATGCTGACGCAGGACCCGGTGATTTTCGCCACCCGCGACCGGGTCAGTTATCTCATCTTCGCGCTGGGCGGAGTGCTGCTGTGGGCCGCCCTCTGAGCAGCGGTAGCTGGGGGCGGCTGGCATTCGCCGGCGCCGCCCGCACCGCCGTCGCGGACTGGCGTTTCGAGGCGCTGCCCGAGGCGGATGAGGGCGACTCCCTGCTGGCGCGCGGCTGGGGCCGCAGCTACGGCGACGTGTGCATCAACAGCGGCGCGAGCCATCTCGATACCACGCGGCTGGACCGGTTCATCGCCTTCGATGCGCAGACCGGTATCCTGCGTTGCGAGGCCGGCCTGACTCTCGCGCAGATACTCGAGGTAGTGGTCCCGCGGGGCTGGTTCGTGCCGGTGTTGCCCGGCACACGCTTCGTTACCCTGGGCGGCGCCATCGGCAACGACGTGCACGGCAAGAACCACCGCCATGCCGGCAGCTTCGGCTGCCATGTCAGGAGCCTCACGCTGCTGCGCTCGGACGGCGAGCGCTACCGCTGCGACAGCGAGCACAACGCGGAGCTGTTCGCCGCGACCATCGGCGGGCTGGGGCTGACCGGCCTGGTGCTGGACGCCGAGATCCAGTTACTCGCCATCGACAGCGCGCACGTCGAGTGTGAGGACCTCCTCTTTTCCTCTGTCGCGGATTTCGCGCGGTTGTACGAGGAATCGAGCGACTGGACGTACACGGTTTCCTGGATCGATTGCTCGGCCCGCGGCGGCAGCGTCGGCAGGGGTATATTTTCACGGGCGCGCCACGCCGCGGGCGGCGACCGCGACCCCGGCAACAGCGCGCCGCGGCTCGCCGTGCCCTTCACCCCGCCCGTGTCACTGGTCAACCGCTTTACCGTGGACGTGTTCAATCGCGCGTATTACACCGCGGGCCGGCGGCGGGGCGGTGTGCGGCGGGAGCACTTCCAGCGCTTCTTCTTTCCGCTGGACGGCATCGACGGGATGAACCGCATCTACGGCAGGAACGGTTTTTACCAGTACCAGTGCGTGGTGCCCTTCGGCGGCGGCGTCGCGGCGGTCGAGGAACTGCTGCGCCGCATTGCCGCGAGCGGAGAGGCCTCGTTCCTCGCGGTGCTCAAGGCGTTCGGCGAGCGCGCCTCCCCGGGACTGCTGTCGTTCCCCCGCCCGGGCTGGACGCTCGCGCTGGACTTTCCCAATCGCGGGGCGAAAACGCTGCAGCTACTGGCCTCCTTCGACGCCGTCGTGCGCGACGCCGGCGGCGCGGTGTACCCGGCCAAGGACGCGCGGATGCCGGCGGACATGTTCGCCGGCGGCTACCCGCAGCTCGAGCGCTTCCGGCCGCAGGTCGACCCCGCGTTTTCCTCCGCCTTCTGGCGTCGGGTGCAGGCGTGACGGTGAAGACCATTATTGCGTTCGGCGCGACGTCCGCGATCTGTGTCGCGTTGTTGCGCCGCTATGCGGCGGCCGGCGCGAGTCTCTACCTTGTCGCGCGCGACGAGTCCAGGCTGGCCGCCTGTGCCGCCGACCTCGCCGCGCGCGGCGCGACGGTCACCGGGACATCGGCATACGATTTCAACGACGCGCACCGGCACAGCGCCGCGCTCGACGACGCCGCGGCGGCCCTGGGCCGCATCGACCTGGTCGTCGTGGCGCACGGCTCCCTGCCGGAGCAGGCGGACTGCGAGCGCGACGACGCGCTGGTGCGCGCCTGCATGGAGGACAACTTAACCAGCGCCGCGGTCATCATGCACGCTGCCGCGCGGCGACTCGAAGCCCAGGGCAGCGGCACGCTCGCGGTCATCTCGTCGGTGGCGGGGGACCGGGGGCGCAAGAGCAACTACACCTACGGCGCCGCCAAGGCGGGGCTGGATGCCATCGCGCAGGGCATGCAGGGGCGCTTTGCCGGCAGTGCCGTCAGGGTGGTCAATATCAAGCCCGGCATGGTGGCGAGTCCCATGACGGCGCATATGGAACAGGGCCCGCTGTTCGCCCATCCTGAGGACATTGCACCGCGCATGCAGCGCGCGATCGAGCGCGGCAGCCGGGTGGTCTATGTGCCGGGCTTCTGGCGCTATATCATGTGGGTGATCCGCCTGCTGCCGACCGCGGTGCTCGCGCGGCTGCCGATATAGGGCATCGCTGCCGCCTCGGGATGCAAGGCGCCACGGGTATGGGGCGCTGTCACCGTTGTAGGGTCGAATTCATTCGACCAGGCGCGGGGTTCCCGATGCCCACGGTGTGCCGTATTGAGAGCGAGGTTCCAGGTCGAATGAATTCGACCCCACAGGGTTTGGGATCAAGGGTCCGTAGGTCGAATGAATTCGGCCCCACAGGGTTTGGGATCAAGGGTCCGTAGGTCGAATGAATTCGACCCCACAGGGGTTTGGGATTCGGGGTTTGGGGTTCGGCAGCGGCCACACACAGGAGAATGCATGCAATACCGTCGCCTGGGAAAAACCGAATTGTCGGTCTCCGTTATCGGGCTGGGGACCTGGCAGCTCGCGGGCGTCTGGGACTACCACTTCAGCCAGGGAGAGGTGGACAGGATATTTGCGCGCGCCGCGGAACTCGGCGTCAATTTCATCGACACCGCGGAGTGTTACGGCGCCGGGCACCTCTCGGAGCGCTTCATCGGCAACAGCATAGCCGGGCGGCGCGACAACTGGATTATCGCCACCAAGTTCGGGCACAACCCCAACAACGACCTCGGCAACGAAAACTACGGCGCCGCGCAGGTGCAGATCCAGCTCGAGGAATCCCTGCGGGCGCTGCGCACGGACGTGATCGATATCTACCAACTGCACTCCGCGCAGAACAAGTTCTTCAACAACGACGAGCTTTGGACCATGCTGGACAAGCAGGTGCAGGCGGGCAAGATCCGGTTCCTGGGCAACTCGGTACCGCTGAAGCACCTCGAGGAGCAGGTGGGCAAAGCGTCCGGGTACGGCATCAGCGTCATCCAGACACCCTACAACGCGATCAACCGCCGCGTGGAGGAGGCGCTGCCCCTGTTCCGTGAACAGGACCTGGGGTTCATCGCGCGCACGCCGCTCGCCAGCGGGTTCCTGAGCGGCAAGTACAAGCCGGGACACCCTTTCCCGAACTCGGACGTACGCACGATGTTCCCGGAGGAGGTGCGCAACCGGGATATCGCCGCGGCGCTGGAGCTCCTGGAGCAGCGTCCCGCGGGACTCTCGGGCGTCGCGTGGGCGAACGCCTGGTGCCTGTCGAACGACGCCGTGTCCGTCGTCATTCCCGGCATCAAGTCGGTTGCGCAACTCGAGGAGAACGTCGCGGGCGCCGACGCCACGCCATGAACACCATGATTGCCCCGCCCTGTCCCTCCTACTACGAAGCCACGCGCAACGACGACACGGTGTATCCCGCGCTCGTCGGCGAGCAGCGCGCGGACGTCTGCATCGTCGGCGGCGGTTTCACCGGC
>JAUIEP010000146.1 GCA_030428835.1 Gammaproteobacteria bacterium
GGCTTTATTCACCTGAACTGGTCCTACCGCGACGATGCCTACGTGGCCTATGACTTCACGGACAGGGAACCGAGCTATGACCTCGTGAACCTGCAGGTCGGGATCGGTGGCGACACCTCGCGCCCCTGGGACCTGCGCATCTGGTGCAGCAACTGCACCGACGAGCGCTGGGCCACGGGCTATTTCAACCAGCCGTTTTACTTCGATGACGATCTCGGCCAGTTCAGCGCGCAGTTCCTGGGGCCGCCGCGGACCTGGGGTGCAACGCTGCGGGTGGGAATCTAGCCGGCGGGCGGCCCCAGCCGGTGGAGCCCGCCGTTTTCGGTGAGCACATACAGGAGCCCGTCGGGGCCCTGCTTCACGTTGCGCACGCGGAAGCTGAAGTCCTCCAGTAGGCGCTCTTCACTCGCCGCGGTGTCGCCGTCCAGCGCCACCCGGCTCAGCGAGAAGGAGCGCAGGCCCGCCACGAACAGGCTGCCCCGCCACCCCGGCAGTGCGCCCGCGTCGTACCACGCGATGCCGCCGGTGGCGATGGAGGGCACGTAGTAGTAGACCGGCTGCTCCAGGCCCTCCTTCGCGGTGCCCTCGCCGATCTTGCCGCCGGCGTATTCCTCGCCGTAGGTAATGATCGGCCAGCCGTAGTTGTTGCCCGCGCGCAGCAGGTTGATCTCGTCGCCGCCTTTGGGGCCGTGCTCGACGGTCCAGATACGGCCGGTGGCACGGTCGATGGTTATGCCCTGGGGATTGCGGTGACCGTAGGTGTAGATCTCGGGCAATGCGCCCGGAGTCTCTACAAACGGGTTGTCTTTGGGAATGCGGCCGTCGTCGTGGTAGCGCATCACCTTGCCCATCGACACCGACAGGTCCTGCGCGAGGTGGCGTCGCTTGCGCTCGCCCATGGTGATGAACAGGTAGCCGTCGTTGTCGATCAGCATGGCGCTGCCGAAGTGGATGGAGCCGTCGAAGGCGGGCCGTGCCTCGAAGATCGGCGTGGCGTCCTCGAGCCGGTTGCCGTTCAGGGTATAGCGCTGCACGCGGGTGGTGAAGGCGTCCTCGCCCACCGCGACCGCGGCGCTCAGGTAAATCCAGCGATTGTCCTCGAAGCGCGGGTGCACCAGCACGTCGAGCAGGCCGCCCTGGCCCTTGTGGTGAACCTCGGGCACGCCGTCGACCATGACCTTTTCGCCGCTGGCGGGGTTGAAGATGCGCAGTCGTCCCGGTTTTTCCGTGATGAGCATGCGCCCGTCGGGCAGGAAATCGAAGCCCCAGGGAAACTCCATGTCATCAGCCAGCGCGGTGATGGTGAAGTCCTGTGCGGTGGTGCTCACGGCGACGCTGCCGTCGTCTGTTACCAGCCCCTTCTTGACGGACATGTAGGTCTTCAGGGCCTGGTACTGTACGGCGTCGCAGGCGGCGAGCAGCGGCGGGAGTGCAATCAGGCAGACTATGGTGAATGCGACGCGGCGCATGGGGTGTCTCCGGCGGATGCTTGTGTTGAGCATAGCGTACCGCGGCGGGCCTGTAACCGCGTTTGCGACGCAGCGCACGCGGCATGCTGGACGTTGGCCGGACGCGCTCCTAGAATGGCGCAAACTGCTCGCGAGGGGCTCAGGCGGCCCCGGCGAGCGCAATAACAGGGGCGCTCACCGCGCGGCCGTCCGGTCGCAGGTTGACTATGGCAGACAACTCCACCAACCAGACTTTTGCCCGGCGGCTGCTCACGTTGTGGGGACCGCTCGCGCTCATGCTCCTGGTCGTAGGCTGGTACGCCGGCTTTGTAGTTGAACACGCGATCAATGTGCCCTACGCGGATGACGTCGAGGACGTGCTCAAGTTCATGAATGCGGCGGTGCAGTCCACCGGCTTCGGCAACACCTTCAACCTGTTTTTCGAGCAGTTCAACGAGCACCGCACCGGGGCGACGCGTATTGTCTACTGGGCGAGCTATGCGCTGGGGGGCGAGATCAACTTCCGCTGGCTGGTCTTCCTGACCAACCTGGCGCTGCCCTGTGTACTGTTCATGTTGTATCGCAGCGTGCGCGGCAGCGCCTACCCCGCATTGTTGCTGCTGCCGGCGGCCTGCGTCCTGTTCCAGATCCGCGCCTATATGCTGCAGTTCTGGACGATGTCCGGTTACGCCTACATGTACGTACTGGTGTTCGGGTTCGCGGCGCTGCTCTGCCTGCACCGCGTGACGCCCCTGCGCTTCGCGGGCGCGGTGCTGTTCGCGCTGGCGGCGGCCTTCACGCTGGCCTCGGGGCAGATCGTGTGGGCGGTAGGCCTGCTCAGCCTCGCGCACCAGGCCTACGTGCGGCGCAGTGCACCCGCGCGCTACGCGGCCCTGTGGCTGTTGCTGGGATTGGTGACACTGGTTGTCTACCGTATCGACTACGTCGGCAGCAATACGTTCGGGGTCTTGCTGGAGGACCTGGTGCGCTCCCCATTGCACTACGTCGGCTACTTTCTCGCGCTGCTGGGCAACTTCGTCACCGAGACGAGCGTGGCGGCGGCAATCGGTGCGGGTCTCGCGCTGGGCCTCGTGGTCGCCGCCTTCGTGCTCGCGCGCTGGCGCGAGGACAACCTGCAGCTCGAATTCTTTGCGTTGTACCTGGTGCTCACCGTTGCCGCGATGACAGCCGGGAGGGCGGTGTTATCCGAAGTGTCCTACACGTTGTCCTCGCGGTACACGATCCCCTCGATCATGCTGCTGGCAACCGTGGCGGTCATGGTGGGTCGCAGCCTGTTGGCGCGCCCCGCGTGGCGCGCGGGCCAGGCGGTGCTGGTGCTGCTGGCGCTGGCGTATACCGTGAGCTCGTACCCGCTGTACCGCCCCGACCTGCAGCGTATGCTGCAGACGCAGGTGAAGAACTTCAACCTCGGAGAGTACTGGACGATCAACCTGCCGCGGGAAACCTCGCGGGCGATCGTGGAGCAATCCATAGAACTCGGTGTCTACCGGCCGCCCCCGCGGCCCCTGCCGCGACCGACGGTGGCCGAGAAGGCGCGCGAGGGCAGGCCGCCGCCCAAGTTTCGCCACATCGAGCGCTGAGTTGCCGCCGGTAGACGCCCCGGGCGTCCGCTACCAGCAACTGCCCCCGACGAGCGAAGCTTCGCGCACGCCGAGGGAGTCAACGGACAGGGTGCCGCACTTGTCCTTTGCCTGATCTCCCTGAGGTGTTGCCAACAACACGTAGCAGCGGCTGAAGTCGCCTGCTGCTTCCTCCGCGCACTCGTCCACAGATAACTGGTACAACCCGTTGGTCGTCTCGGGCGGGACCGTGTCACTGGTCCAGTTCAGTCCCAGTTCGCTCGTTATGTCGTTCGTGTAAGTGCTGTTCTGGGCGTAGAAGCGTTCCTGCCGCGAGGCGAGTTCCATCAGTTCCCGCATCGCCTCCGAGCGTCGCGACTTGCGCGTGCTCTCCTGGTACATCGGCAGCGCGATGGCGGTGAGAATGCCGAGAATGGCCACCACCACCATCACCTCGATGAGCGTAAAACCGCCTGCCTTCTGCCTGGTCAACATCTGCGGGCCTCTCCTGTCAGGGGACGTCGGTCCAGCTCATGCGGCCGTACTCGAAGACCGTGCCCTGGGTATCGGTCTGCTGTGTGACATCGCCCTCGATCACTTCCGGGTCTCCATCACCGCTGTCATTCGAGTCGTTGTTGTCGTTTATCTCGTAGTTCTCGATCACCTCCTCGAGTTTCTCGAGCAACTTGTACAACTTGCGGCAGTCGCTCGCCGCCTGGCCGCTCTGGCTGTCGATACAGGCCTGGACCTGCTCGTAGGCGTCCGCCAGGTCGCCGTCGCTGAAATCGAAGTCCGTGTCGTCGTCCAGTAGGTCGAGTGCCTCGGCGAGCGGATCGTTGGCCCGTTCCAGTCGCACCGCCTCGGGCCATTCGGGATCGCCGTAGCACGGCTTGGTGCCGAGCAGCAGCTGGGACAGGTCGCCGAAGTGCCAGAACAGGGTGCTCTCATACAGGCGTTCCTCGGCGGTGGCCGCCACCAGCCCGCCGATGAACTCGTGGTTGGCGCGCTCGAAGGTGCCGTTGCCGTTCAGGTCGATGCGCGAGCTGAGATCACCGAAGCCCGGCACCGGTACGCTGGTCCTCAAGTCCAGGGGGTACGTGATGCGCACGTCGTTGATTGCCGGATTGGAGGTGAAGTGGCTCAGCGCCACGAGTTGTGTCGTCAGCGCGCCGTTGCGCCAGCGACCCACCAGTTCGCCATTGATCTCGGTCAGGGTGCGCGGGTCATCAGCAGGGTCGCCGAAGGCGCTGTTCTTGACGCACCCGGTCTGGGTGGGGTGCAGTCCGCCATCGATGATGCTGCGATCGTTGAAGCTGTGCTTGATGGTGGAGTCCGCGTCGGCGATCTCGCCCCAGGAGAAATCCAGCGGGATCGGATCCCAGTCGTCGTTGTCGTCGTCCTCGATCCAGTCGCGGTCGTACACCGGTCGCGAACCCTCTTCCTGGGGGTTCCAGTTCTTCAGTGCCAGGTGAATCGCCACCTGGTATTCCCAGACGTGCCAGTCATCCTTGTCCTTGATCGTCATGGTGCTGCCGGGAGAAAAATCCGCGTTGGCGAGAATGATCACGAAACGCTCGTCACGCCCGATCGTATTGGTGCCGCCGCCCTGGCCGCCGACATCGTCAATCTCCACCTGGCCGTCCACGTTCTTGCGCGGCGGCTTCAGGCCCTGCGCGGGGACGTTGAGGTCGAAGAAGTCGATGTATACCCTGCCGACCAGCTTGTCGTACTCGTGGTGGTGGGTGGTGAGTGGGCCGTCCCAGTCCATGTTGCGGTGCGAGGAATCGAGGTCGACGTGGCCGCCCTGGAATCCCGGGCAATCGTCGACGCACACCTCGTCGACCGGCGGTACCAGGTAGTTCAGGAACAGGGTGTCCACGCCGTTCTTGACGCGCGCGATCGTTACCTCGGACATGATGCCGTTCTGCCGCTTCCAAAGCATGGGTACCTTCCAGTCCTGCTCTTCCTGCGTGCCGTTGTTGTACAGGTCGTCCGCGTCCAGTGCGCCGTCGCGGTTGAGGTCGTAGATGGCTGAGGTATGGGGTCCGCCGTCCCAGATCGCCGCCTCCAGCATCCAGTTCGGCGCGGCCTCGTCGGTCGGATCGAACAGGGTGCCCTTGACGCGGCTGCTGCGAATCTGGATGGGTCGCAGGATGCGCTGGCCGGCCGGGAACAGCACGCGCCAGCCGATGACGTCACTGTCGTTCCAGTCCACATCGCCACTGTCCGGGGTATAGATGGCAATCCCCTCGCTGATGTCATCCGAGACATACTCCTTCGCCTCGAAAGGCTGCGTATGGAACTTCTGCGCATTCGGCGGCGTGGCGCCGTCGTCGTGGATCGCGAACAGCCCCTGCACCGAGGTGTCGGCCTTGTCCTCGGGGCTCAGCAGCTTGCCGGTGCTGAAGTAAATCAGGTACCCGTTCACGGGGTGCAGTGCGATGCGCGGCTGCACCGTGATCGGCTGGCTCGCGAGGCCGTCGTAGAGGGGCTGTCCGCCGTAGGCGACCCCCCAGGCGTCCTTGTCGTTGGAGGAGAGGTCGAACTCCCAGAGGTTGCCGTCGATGTCGCCCGCGTAGGCCACGTCGGCGTCGCCGTCCCTGTCCTCATCGAGCAGTGTCGGCGACGACAGCCCGTTGGGCGAGCCGGCGCTACCCGAGTTGGTGGAGATTTTTTTCACCGCGCCGGTGGCGATGTTAATGATGTACAGGACGGCCTTGCCGTTCACGCTGCTGTAGCCGTTGCCGATGACGACGTACCAGTTGCCGTCGTTCAGCCTGGCGATCACGCCCTTGGTGTAGGTGTAGCCCAGGTCGTCGTCGCCGGCGGCGCTGCGCTCCCACATCGCCTTGGTGTCGCCTTCGCCGGGACTGTTCGCATTGTCGAGGTCGGGGTCGGTGATATCGAGCGCGAAGATGCCCTTGCCGCCGGCGCCCAGCGTGCCGACCAGCACACTGTGCCACCCGGCATTGTCGCCCGTGGTGCCCTGTGCATTGAAATACGCGTCGGCCACGGTGATATGACCGTCCACGAAGAAGCGGTGCCTGTAGGGCACATCCGCGAGCTCGCGCAGGCCCGGCATCAACATGGACGGGATGTAGGCCCACGCCTCGCTGCCGTCGCTGGCGTCGAACGCGTGCAGCATGCCGTCGTTCATGCCGGCGTAGACGCGCCGCTCCCGGTCCTTGAGCTCGGTCGCCCAGGTGGCGTAGCCGTTCTCCACGAGGTTCTCACTCGGCGGCCCGACGTGAACGGGTTTGTTGTGGATGATGTCGCCCAGCACGGAAACGCGATCGCGCAGCTCTCCGCCGCAAAGCACGCCGTCGTCTGTCTCGCAAAACTCCTCGCTCTCATCGCCGCGTATGAAGTTGAGGATGCTTGATTCGTCCGCCCCGTCATCCTCTGCGTTTTCGTCGATCAGCGCGCGGTTGGCCGCGCCGATCTGTGACCACTCAAACGGTACCTGGCTGCCGCCGACCATGGTGATGATCTTGCGCTCCTGCCAGTAGTCGGCATCGGCATCGAGCTTTTCCCTGAACGTCACGAGTGCGGACCAGTTGCCGTTGTCCGGGTCCGAATTCGTCGGGGTGGTGCCGGCGTAGCTGACAGTGCTCGACAGTGCGCCTGTTGTGCTCACGTCGTATTCGCCGATGTCGCCCTGCCAGCTCCCGTTCTCGAACCAGGGGCGGTAGCCTTTTACGCCGCCCGCCTCGAGGTTGGTGCTCGACAGCACAAACGGTGCCAGCGAGCCCAGGGGCTGGGTGTGCTCGGGGTCTTCCAGTCTCGCGGCACCCGAGGCGGTCAGCGCTATACCGAGTGCCAGGGCGGCTGTGCCCAGGTTCCTGGTCAATGTAGTCGAGGTGATCATGTTGGTCCGCTCCCGGCGCCTCTAGGGCCCCTCAAACGTCGTGTATATGGATTCGATGATGCGCACGGAGTTGGCCTTGGTCTCACTCCGCGTGGTAATCCGGTAGACATGCGCGATCTCGCCCGCGATCGGGTCTTCGCCGTCCATGCCCAGGTCGCCTCCGGGGATGGTCTGTGGTCCCAGGTACTGGATGACCATGGCGTTGCTGTGATCCTTGGTCGCGCTGTGGTCCTCGGACTGGATAGCGGACACGCCCGACCAGTCGAGCGTGTCGGCGATGTCCTTGATGGCGTCGCCCTGGTCCGGCGCGTACATGCCGTCTTCTTCATCTTCTTCGTTGTAGAACTCGAACTTGCCCTCTGCGGCAACCATTTCCTCGATCATGGCGACCGCCTCGGTCAGGGTGCGCTCCCCGCGCCGCAGTGCGTCCTGCTCGTCCTGCATCAGGCCCGCCATGTCGATCTCCAGCCGCGCGCCGTTCATGGCCGCGATGCCCACGATGGTCATCACCAGCAGGAGAATCAGGCTGACCGCGAGCGCCGCGCCGCGCTGCCGGTGTTTGCTTGTCGTCAGGTTGTTCATGGCACCACCATTGAGTTGCGTAGCTGGGTCACGCTGGTGAAGACCTGCCGGCGGAAGCGATCCGTCGGCCCGTAGCCCTCGATGTCACCCATGTCGAAATCGCGGAGATTGGCGAAACCTGTCTCAGGGCACTCCGCGCGCACCAGGACGGTTGTCTCTATCGCAGTGACTGTTCCCTTGTCCCAGTTCGGCACCTCGTCCGCGTTCAGGTAGCCGTTACCGACCTTGTAGCGGAACTGCAGGTGTTCCACCCCCGCGAGCAGTTCCTGGGTTTGCGGTACCCCGTTGATATCAAGGGCCTTGCGGAACAGGGCGGGGACGGTGAATCCCGTATCGCCCTCGTCCGTGCCGCAGGTGCGGGTTGTATTGCCGACGAAGTAGGTGTGCGCCGCGAGGTCGTAATTTGCCGCGACGAGGGGGTCGACGAGATTGGCCGCATTGGCCTTGTCCGCGCCTTTGAAGATGCGCCCCTCGACCATGGTGGTGCGCAGGTAGGGCAGGGTGGTGACCATGTCGGCGGCATCGACGGGCGGCATCGGCGTATAGCGCACCGTCAGCACGTCGCCGCGCAGGTATTCCGAGTCGGTAATGCAGGCGTACGCCGCCTTGGTATCGTTCATACCGAAGACCGGGCGCTGCAGCATGCGGCCCCAGTCAGTACTGGTCGTCCCCGTGTCGGTGCAAAGTTCGTCCTGGTCGGATATACCCAGGGTGCCCGCGATGAGTTCGGGGTAGGCGTTGCCGCCGTAGTAGCCCGCGCGGCGGATGTCGGCACCGAGCAACTGCATGGCCGTGCGGCCCGTTTCCTGGATGCGCGCGATGGAACTGGTGGCGCTCGCGTTGCGCGTGTTCGTAACCACGAGTTCGGAGATGCCGGCCATCAGTACCGCCAGCACGACGATGGCGACCAGCAACTCGAACAGGCTCAGGCCGCGCTGTGAGCGGTGCCCGGTCGGTAGCTGGAAACTGTCGTGTCGTTTCGGCATGCGGTGTCCTAGAGCGTCAGCACGTAGCAGTCGAGGTCATTGACACTCATCGTGACCCCCGTGAGGCCCACGCAGTTGGTGCCCGTGGAGCCGCTCAGGTTGTCGTCCCAGCGCACCACGATGTTGATCGAGCGCGGTGGCCCGGTGATGAAATCGACGCTGCCTTGGCCGTCCGGCAGTGAGCCGGGGCCGGTCGACTGGATCAGTGTCTGCCACTCGTTGATGTCGTGCAGCACCAGATCCGCGGCGCTGCAGGCGGCGCCCTCCGCGTTGCAGTCCGTGGCCCCCTCGGGCAGGTCGTCGTGTTCATACGCGGCGTCGTTGCCGGGATTGGCGAGGATGCGGTCCGCCATGTCGTTCGCGAGCATGGCCGCGTAGGCGTAGTTGTGTGACGTCTGCAGTGACTTGTAGGTGGAAACCTGTAGCGCAACGATGCCGAGCACACCGATGGACAGGATTACCAGCGCAATCATCACCTCGAGCAGGGTGAAGCCCGGTTGGCTGCACCCGCGCGCCCCTGGCAGGTGCCTGGAGGTCATCAGGAAGGGTTGCATATGCTCTCTTCGACAGTAAAGCCGGACTCCGCGACATTCATCACGCTCGCCTTGCCCAGTAATGACAGGACCACGGCCCGGGTATGCCTGCTGTTGTCGCTGAAGCGCCGGACCTCGTCGCAGATGATAATCGCCTGGGTGCCCACCTGTTCAAGGTTGGTCGTACCCCTCGGGTTGTAGATGATGAGGGACGGGAGATCGTCGGTGCCAAATGCTGTCAGCTCAGGGTGTAGCTCGGCGTGAATCTGGATGATCTCGTCGCCATCGTCGGTATCGAATGTGCCGTCACCGTTTGCGTCGACAAAGGTCATCCAGCCCAGGTCCCAGGTATCGCTGGCGCCCGTCAGGCAGGCGGTACTGTCTGCATTTCGCTTGCACACGATCACCGGGTTGCGGCGCGCCGACGCCTCGGCGCGGGCGTGCATGAAGGTGCTCAGGAGGTCGGTGGCCGCGGCCGAGAGCCGCGCGTTGCGCACCTGGGTCTGGAAGGCGGGCAGGGCGATGACGAGCAGGATGGAGGCGATGGCGAGCACCGCGACCAGTTCAATGAGGGTCAAGCCTTTCTGTCTTTGCACCGCTGCCAAACACCTTTTCAGCGCCTGCTGCCCCCGCCTTGTATTTATTGCTGGCGCGCTTGTCAGTAAGCCTTGCAAATCAATGGCTTAAGCGCCTCTCGATATGCGGCCTGCGCGCCTGGCACGACCTTAAATTTGAGTATAATCCGTGACTTAGGGCAGTCAATGGGTGTTCTGGCGGCTGTGAGTTTCGTCACAATATTCGTACTTTATATAAAGTGGGTCCAGGGACGGCCGCACACGTGCACGCACCGGGTTTATATAGCTAATAACTATTAAAAAGCGTGATGTGTGGGAAGTGATTAATTGCCGTGGCCGTGTTCCCGGAATCGCGCCCGCGCGGCCCTGGCGGTAGTGACCATGGCCGCTTTGCCGCCGGCGCGGGTCACCGGAAGTCGTCGAAGAGCACCTTCACGGCGCCGCTGCGCCCCTGGTCGTGGCAGGCCATGAAGGCCTCGCGGTAGCCGCGCAGGGGAAAGCGGTGGGTGATGATCGGTGTGACGTCGAGCCCGCGCTGCTCGATGAAGTGGAAGTACCACTGCATGGCGTGGCGGCGTTCGCCCGCGAACGTCTCGATACCGAAGCCGTTGGAGCCCACGATCCGGATCTCCTTGAAGTACAGCGGCGTCCATTCGAAGGTCCTGGCCGGTTCCACGCCGATGATGACCACGGTGCCGAAGGAGCGCGTGACGCGCAGGGCGACTTCCAGCGTCTCGGCCGATGACACGGTGTCGTAGACCACGTCCACGCCGCCGTTCAGCATGGGCAGTCCCATCCAGGGTTCGTTGAGCGCGGAGCCCGTGTCCTCGGCCAGGTCGTGGACCAGCTGTTTGGTCGGGCGGTGCCGGAACACGCGATCGGCGCCGAGCCGCCGTGCCAGTTCCGCCTGGTGCTCGAAGCGCGCCACCGCGAGGATGCGCAGCCGCGGGTAGACATTGCGCAGGATCGCGACCGCGAGCAGGCCGAGGGTGCCGCAGCCGTACACCAGTGCGCTGCCGTCTTCGGGCGGCGGCGCCTTGAGGATGGCGTGCAGTGACACGGAGAACGGGTCGCCCAGTACGGCGGCCTCGTCGCTGACGCCGTCCGGTATGGGGAACCACTGGGACTCGTGACCGGGCACACGCTGGGCGAAGCCGCCCGTGGCGGTGGCGCTGTTGCCGTGGTGAATGCCGCGCGCGATAGCGCCCGCGCCGAAGTTCAGGCACTGCGCCAGCCGCCCCTCGCGACAGAATTCGCAGGGTTCCAGGCCGCGCGTGACGCAGGACAGCCACGGGTTGAGCAGTACGCGTTCACCCTCGCTGCGCTGCGTCACACCCGGCCCCGTGCCGCGCACCCTTGCCACCACCTCGTGCCCCAGCACCTGCGGCCAGGAAATCATCGAGGTCATGGGGTTGTCCACGCGCCCGTTCATGAACACCTGCTTGTAGTCGCTGCCGCACAGGCCGCAGAGCGTTGTCTCGGCCACCAGCCAGTCGTCGGCCGGGAGCCGGGGTTCGGGCAAATCGCGCAGTTGCATGGGGGACTGGGGCCCGACAAACGCGCGCGCGTTCAGGTAGGACAGCAGCTTCGTGCTCACGAGCCGCAGCGGATTATCGGTCGTCTGCAGTGCCAGCATGCCGCGCGATTCCGAATGGATTGCCCATAACATAGCAGACCCGCGCCGGTCGGCCAGCGCGGGCAACTGATCTATACTCGCGCAAGGGTGCAGGAGGAGGCGGCCGTGAACAAGGCGAAACTGTTGGAGGCGCAGGCGCAGTTCCTGTCGCGTTACCCGGAGGGCTTTGCGGACCCGGGCATGGCGTACATCCGCAAGAAGCACAACGTCGACAAGCTGGCGGAATTCGCCGCGCAGAGCCTCGTGCGCGAGCGCTTCAACCGTCCCGAGTTCATCGTGGATGCCGTGCACAAGATCGTCAGCCGTTCGTCCATGGTCTCGCGCTTCGAGAAACCGCGTTTCAGGGATTTCGTGAAGTCGCTCAACTCCCATGAGCGCGAGGCCCTGGCGAACGCGATGGAGCTGCGCCTGTACGGCCGCGCGAAACGCCGCGGCTTCGAGGAACTGGTCGGGATGCTCGCCCCGCACGGCCTCGCCAAGTGGTCGGTGGTGTCGGTCGTGCCGTTCTATTTCGCGCCGAACAAGGAGGCCTTCGTGAAGCCGACCACGGCCAAGGGCATTATCGAGCAGCTCGAAGTGGAGGGACTTACCTACCAGCCCCGCCCCACGTGGGAGTTCTATCGCGGCTACGTGAAGTTGCTGGGTGAGATCCGCAAGGAGGTTTCGCCGCTCCTGGCCGCCAACAACGCGGCGCTCAGCGGCTTCCTGATGGCGACATTGAAAGGCGGTCTGTTGTAGGGTCGAATTCATTCGACCTGGAACCCGGTTCTCGATACACACAACTGCCTGGTATCGAGA